>WFNZ01000030.1 GCA_015488335.1 Thermovibrio sp. | reverse complement strand
GGATAATAAATTAATTATTTTCTCTGGTCTTTCTGATCTTTATAAATTTAATCTTGATTATGTTGATGAAATTGATTTTGAGAAGTTGGCAGAAGATATGGTTTTTTTGGTAGAAAACAATCCTAAGAATAAAATATTGCCCTGTCCGTGTAAAGAGGAATGAAAAGTTTTAAGAAGCTATTGTTTTTACAGTACTTTGCTTTAATTTTGGGTATGATCCTTTTTGTTTTGTTTTCAAACCTTTTCTCTTCCAAGCTTTCCTATGAGTATGAAAAAAAATACGTAGAACAGATCTCTTCTGTTTTGGCTGAGAACTTAAAGCTGATTGCTGAAATCTACCCAAATAAGTACTTGATAGAAGAAAGTATGAGAAGAACAGTTAAGGATATCCCATCATTAGATGGATTGTATCTTTCTTTTGGCTTTAAGAAATACTGTTATCCAGAAAAACTCAAAGTAAAATATGCATGTTCTAATAAGAAAAAGATTCTTTTTACTGAAACTAAGGTTATTGTTTGTTTGCCTATTTATGAAGAGTATGCATCGGAGTTCCTTGAGAAGGAGAAGGAGGGATACTTTTTAGCTATTTTTAATAGAAGCTATGTTGATCAAATAAGGAACTACTGGTTTTTAGATTCTCTTTTTATTTCTATCTTTTTCATAATTATTGCTTCTGTCGTCATTGTCTCCGTCTGGATAGATATAAATGCTGACTTTAATAAGCTTAAAAGCTTTATTAAAGAGCTGAAAGACCCTGATAGAATTTTGGCACCTTTAGAAGGAAAGTTAGATGAGTTCAAAATAAAAGAGTTTAGAGATGTAGCTGATCTTATTGTAAAACTAACTTTAAAAATTTCCAGTCTTAATGAACATATAAAACAACTTGCATTAACAGATTCCCTTACCGGATTGTACAATAGAAATTACCTGAATGCTGTTTTTGAGAAGAACTATGTTCCTTTCTGGAAAAGGGAGAAATTTCCTCTTTCAGTGGCTCTATTAGACATTGATAACTTTAAATCAATCAACGATATTTACGGCCATCAGAAAGGAGATGAGGTTCTTCGTAGGTTAGGAGAGATAGTAAAAAATTCTGTTAGAGGAAGCGATATTCCGGTTAGATTTGGGGGTGAGGAAATTCTTATAATTTTCCCTTCTTCAAGGAAAGAGGAAGCATTAATGGCTGTAAAACGGATAAGAAAGAAATTAATGAAGGAAGATTTTGGAATAGGTAGACCTGTAACCTTTAGTTCCGGTCTGGCAGACTTCCCATCTGATATCTCTGTTCCTGGAAAGCTGGATGAACTGATAAAAGTTGCAGATGAAAGACTTTATAAAGCTAAAAACCAGGGAAAGAACAGAGATGTTTTAGAGTAAAGCAGAGCAATCTCTACTGTTATTTTATTATCTCGTCTTTAACATCTTCGTAAGTTTTGTACTCTTCATTATGAAGTATAGAATCTATAAACTTATCTATGTCATCTCTATCAAGGAACGTTCCGGTTAAAAGCCTTCCTGTATATTTGTCGTTTTTTATCTCCCAGAACATGTAGAAATCGGGATATATCTCCTTTATCTGTCTGTAGGCTACTCCGTATTTACTCGGTTTATGTGGATTCTGTTCAAGGAAAAAGTGATTAGGAGCAACAACGATTCTCCAGAGTTCTACCCCAGTTTTGGTTACAACTTTCTGAATTCTCAGTTCATGGCTCTCTTTTACTCTCATCTCTCCCTCCTGATAGTAAAACTTAATCTATGTAAACAAATTTAACGAGAATTTTCTTCCAATTCAAGAGATGTTGAAAGGTTTAAATGTGGAAAGAGGGCTACCTCAGGATAGCCCCCTTATGGAAACTATTTAGAGCACTGTGTACAGAGGAAGTAATCTGTGGCTGTTTTCGGAATATCCTCAGCTTTCACAGGACCAACTTTTTTAGGCTTAACTCCAGGGGGAGGTGGAGTTCTGAGGGCTTTTTTCCTTGCCTCTATAATGTCCTTACAGTTGATATCCCTTGGTATCTTAAGAACTTCTTTAGGATAGATCAGGTGAGGGTTTTTAATTTTATCTCTGTTTGCTTTGTAGATGAGTGGCCACTGCCATGGATCGCCGTAGATGTAGTCTTTAGCAGAAATTCCCCAGAGGGTATCTCCCCTTTTTACTGTATATCTCTTTGGAAGAGACTTCCACCTTCTGAGCATCTCTTCACACTTTGACATTCTTCCTTCTGCTTGAGCTTTAAGCTCTTCAAGTCTTTTCTGGAGAGCTTCTATCTCGGTTATTTGTTCCCTTAACTTCTGGACTTCCTGTGAGAGCTCTCCATAACGGGCTTTTAGTTCTCTCTCTTTAGCTCTGAGTAGAGCAAGTTCTTTCTGACACTTCTCAAGTTTTGCTTTAAGCTCTTCGTTCTCTTTTTTCGCCTCTTTGTAGGCCTTTATTAATGACTCGGGATAGAAGGCAAAATCGGGAGAGTAGAGAACGTACGTTTCCGTTGGGTTAGGACATGCCTGTGCAATACCAATTCCGCTTAGTATAGCTATTGAAAAAGCTGCTATTAGTTTTCTCATTTCCTACCTCCCCACTCTGTTTTCCAGCTCTTGTATTTGTGCTTCTAAGCTCTCCTTGCTGGGCAGGAGTCTGAGTTTGCTCTGGAGTTGAGCTTTTTCGTTTTCAAGCTGTAATATCTGAGAGTTCAAACTGGATATTTCCACTTTTATCTGTGCTTTTGAAGAACGGCATTCCTGCAACTTGGCTTTAAGTTCTTCATTTTCTTTTTTAAGTTTCTGGTATTTAATCGGTAACGGATTTTTTACCGATTCAGCTTCTGGTTTGATCTTGCATACATCTGCAGAGGCTAAACCGCCGTAGGTTATTACCCCCATTGCAGTTAGCAGTAGTAGTTTATTTTTCATCTTGTACCTCCCTATCTCTTTAGCCTGATTTTAAACTATTCTACTATTTTGTTAGTTAAACTTCCATTAAACTATTCCTTTTCCCAGTTTCTCTTCTCAAACATGTAATATAGTACCGGGATAACTCCAAGGGTTAGGGTTGTGGATGCAAAAACGCCAAAGAGTATTGAGATTGCAAGTCCCTGGAATATTGGATCTAACAGAATTACGGCAGAACCGACCATTGCTGCAGCCGCTGTTAAAACGATTGGTCTTAACCTTACTGCTCCAGCCTCTATGATGGAGTCTTTTAGGGGAGCTCCCTCCCTCTTTCTCATCAGAATAAAGTCTACAAGGATGATGGAGTTCCTGACGACGATGCCTGCAAGGGCGATGAATCCAATCATGGACGTTGCCGTAAAGTAGGCTGTCTTTCCGATAATCTTGCTCATTACCCAGTGGCCGGGAATAATTCCTATCATTGTAAGTGGAATCGGTGCCATGATTATCATTGGAATGACGAAAGACTGGAACTGACCGACAATCAGCAGGTAGATGAGGATAAGGGCAACTATAAAGGCGGCACCCATATCCCTGAAGGTTTCATACGTAATCTGCCACTCACCGTCCCACTTCATCATCGGCTTGAAGTCTGTTTGTGGAATAGAAGGTGGAATGAAGCTGTACTTGAGCTTATACCCGTCTGGAAGCGGATGTTTCTTCAGGTAGTCGTTTATGGCAAGTATTGGATAGATGGGAGCCTCATATTTTCCTGCTACGTTCCCTATTACGTAAGAAACAGGGTGGAGGTTCTTGTGGTAAATTGTTTTGTCGGCAAGAACCTTCTTTATCTTCACAAGTTCTCTCAGAGGGATTAGTTTTCCTTGCCTGTTCATTACAGTAAGATCTAATATTTTGTTAATATCATCCCTCTGGGTTCTTGGAAGTCTTACAAAAATTGAGACGGGATCTGAATCGTAAGAGGTATGGGCAACAGAAACGGTAGCTCCTTTAAGGGCTATTCTTACAGTCTGGGTAATCTGGGCTTCTGTAACTCCAGATTCCCTCGCCTTTTTCCTGTTAACCACAACTTCATACTTGTAGTGATCTGCGTCTACTAACGTATCTACGTCAACTACACCGGGCGTTTTCCTGAAGATCTCCTCAACCTCTTTGGCAATTCTCCGCCTTACTTTATCGTCCTTTCCGTATATCTCTGCGACTAAAGTGGCGAGAACAGGTGGACCTGGAGGAACTTCTACTATTTTTACGTTAGCTTTGGGGTTAACTGCCTTTGCTACTGCTTCTATTTTAGGTCTTTCCTCTTTTGCTATGTCGTGAGACTGCCTCTTTCTCTTATGTTTGTCTATTAGGTTAATCCTTATGTCTGCTACGTTTCCACCTTTCCTTAGATAGTAGTGCCTTACAAGGCCGTTGAAGTCAAAAGGAGAGGCTGTTCCTATATAGGCTTCGTAGTCAACCACTTCCGGGATTGTCTGTAGGTAGTTTGTTATGGCCTTAACGACACGGGCAGTTTCTTCTAAAGATGTTCCTTCTGGCATGTCTACAACAACCTGAAATTCACTCTTATTGTCAAAGGGCAGGAGTTTTACAACCACGGTTTTTGTGAAGAAGAGGGCTACAGAGCCCACCATCAGAAGGAGAATAACGCCTAAGAAAACCCATCTTTTAAGTGCAGAGTCAAGGAGAGGTCTGATCAGTTTATTGTAGATTTTGTAAGTCCTCGTTTCCTCTAAAACGACTTTCTTTTCCTCTTTTTCAGCTTCTTTCCTTAACAGGTAGTAGGCTGCCCAGGGAGAGATGATGAAGGCTACTAACAGGGAGAAAAACATTGCAATTGAGGAGTTAACGGGAATCGGGCGCATGTAGGGACCCATAAGGCCTCTGACGAAGGCCATGGGGAGGAGAGCTGCTATAACGGTAAAGGTTGCCAGAATTGTCGGGTTACCAACTTCTGCAACGGCGTAGATGGCTGCCTGAAGAGGCGGCATCTCTTTAAGCTTCAGATGTCTGTGGATGTTTTCAACAACAACGATGGCGTCGTCAACTAAGAGACCTAAGGTGAAGATGAGGGCAAAGAGTGTAACCCTGTTGAGGGTGTAGCCTGTGAGGAGGTCTATGAAGAGGGTTAGCGCTAAGGTTGTTGGAATTGCCAGTGAAACGACTAAAGCTTCTCTAACTCCGAGAGTTAAGCCGATGAATACGACAACGGCAAAGATTGCAACTCCAAGGTGGAACATTAACTCGTCAAACTTATCTTCAGCAGTTTTTCCGTAGTTCCTTGTTACTGTAACGTGGACGTCTTTTGGGAGCATGTAGGGTTCTATCTTCTTTAGCTTTTCAAGGATCTGGTGGGCTACCGTTACAGCGTTTGTGCCCTTTTTCTTTGCTATCGCTATTGTTACGGCAGGGAACTGGTTCCCGTGTTTTTCTATGAACTCTTTGCTTACTCCCTTTTCTTCTGAGTGGGGGCCAAAGCCTATGTAAACGTAGTGTTCAGGGTCTATGGGAGCGTCTGTTACTTCTGCTACGTTCTTAAGGTAGACAGGTTTTCCTCTGTAAACTCCTACAACGACATTTTTAAGGTCGTCTATTGTTTTTATGAACTCTCCTGCTTCAACAGGGAATTCTGTGTTGTTCTCTGTTATCGTTCCTGCATTAATTTTTGCGTTGGCCGATTTTATGGCCTGGGCTATCTGGAGTAGGGAGAGGTGGTAGTTTTTCAGTTTGTCCCTGTCAATGAGTACTTTAAACCGTCTTGTGTCTCCACCTATTATCCAGGTTTTTGAGACGTTGTCTATCTGTTTAAGCTGAAGGCAGAGTTCTTTGGCTATTTTCCTCAGCTCGTATGGAGTTTTGTCTTCACTCCATACCGTAAGTGTAACTATAGGAACGTCGTTTATGTCTTTTGGTTTTACCAGGGGCTGGAGAGCTCCCGGCGGGAGTTTATCCATGTTTGACATCAGTTTGTTGTAGAGCTTGACCAGTGAGTCTTCCATATCCTCGCCTACTTTGAATCGGGCGATGATGAGGGACATTCCCGGTTTTGTAACAGAGTAGACGTAGTCTATTCCCTTTATCTCCCAAATGAGCTTTTCAAACCGGGTTGTAACCTTTCTCTCCACCTCTTTGGCGGGAGCTCCCGGGTAGGGAATAAATATGTCAACCATTGGAACTACTATCTGAGGATCTTCCTCTTTCGGGGTGAAGATTGCAGCTGCTACACCTATTAGAAGTGAAGCGATGAGAAGGAGAGGAGTTATCTTTGAAGTAATAAACCTCTTTGCTATGTTTCCAGCTATTCCTAAATTGACGTTTTTCATCTTTACCCCTCTATTCTTGCTCCGTCTACAAGGTCTTCAACCTTTGTAACTGCAACTTTCTCTCCGGGGTGAAGACCAGAGAGAATTAAAACCATGTTTCCTACTTCCTCTCCCGTTTTTACGATTCTCAGATGGGCTACTCCATGTTTGACAACGAAAACGTATTCAACAGCTCCTACCCTGTATATGGCCGATTTTGGGACTGCAACAGCTTCTGTTTTTAACGATGGTATCTCAACAACTGCATAAGTTCCCGGAATTGCCTTGAGATCCTTAACCAGAACCTTGACTCCAAACTTGTGGGTTACGGGGTCGGAGCTCCTATCAACTTCAACGACTTCTCCTGTGTACTCCACACCCTGAACTTTTACCTTTACTCTCGTTCCCACATTTACTTTTCCCGCATAGGCGTCATCAATGAATGCTCTTACCTTAAGAGGAAATGACCCTAACTTAAAAACGGGAGTTTGTGGAGAGACTAAATTCCCCTTATCTACTAACTTTTGAAGGACAATCCCGTCTACAGGGGATTTCAGTTGTGTATAGGAAAGGTATGCTTCTGCCTTTTGAAGGGATGCCTCAACCTGCTGTTTTTTGGCCAGAAGAACCTTTCTCTTCTCTAAAATTTGAGCCTCTTTAGCTTTCACAGCTTCAAGGTTGGCTTTTGCTGCTCTGTACTGGGCTTCAACTTCGTCAAACTTTTGCTTTGATACTGCATCTGCTTCTAATAGTCTTTTAAACCTGCTGTAAGTTTTCTTTGCCAGCAGGAAATTTGCCTCAGCTGCCTGTTTCCGAGCCTTAACTTCCTGCAGGGCTTTATTAAGCTCTTTTAGAGCTGCAGCTATTTCTTTAAGTCCTGCTTTCGCTTTTTCAACGTCTGGCTTTATGTCTGAGCTGTCAATTAAACCTAAAACTTCTCCTCTCTTTACCTTGTCTCCTGCGTTTACGTTGACCTTAATTAGGTATCCCACAACTTTGGGAGAGAGGAATACTTCCTTATCGGGAATTACGGTTCCAGAGAACGTGTCGCTTCTGACAAAGGAGATAACCTGAGCAGGCTCTACTTTAACACCTGCAACGCTTTTCACTTTTATAGGTTCAGCCTTCTCGGTAGTTCCGCAGGAAGCCGTAAAGAGCAGAAGTGTGAGAGCTAACGCAGCCCTTTTTGCCATAGTAAACCTCTCCTCAGAGTTTAGCTTTCATTATCTTATTAGAATTTAGTATGATGTCAACCTGAAGATTAAAGTTTCAGGAAGTATTCAACGAAAACGTCTCCGTATATCTTTAGCTTTTTCCAGTTTTCAGGTTTTGACCTTATCTCGTCGGGAGAGATGTTTTCATTAAGGAGTTCCTCCCTGTAAGCTTCTATCCACTTCTCTATTCCTTCCGGAGTAACTTCCATATGAAACTGAAGGCCTACTGCCTGGTTGCCTACTCTGAACGCCTGATTCTTATACATTGCCGATGAGGCCATTCTGACAGCTCCATCCGGGAGCTCAAAGGTGTCTCCGTGCCAGTGGAATACGTTTATCTCGTCTCTGTAGAGTATCTCTAAGTGGTCTTGAGGGTAGATGGGTTTCCAGCCTATCTCTTTACCCCACTCACCTCTGTAGACTTTTCCACCTAAGGCGTCTGCTATGAGCTGTGCTCCGAGGCAGATTCCAAGTATTTTTTTCCCTTCAGAGAGGGCTTTTCTGATGAGTTCCTTTTCCTCTTTCAGGAATGGGTACTTGTCTTCCTCATAAACTCCCATGGGTCCGCCTAAAACGACCAGGATATCAAAGTTGTCTGTTTCCGGAATTTCTCCTTCGTAAGCCTTTAACTCTTCTACTTCTACACCCCTTCTTGCGAAGGCTTCTCTGAAAGTTCCAAGGTCTTCTATTTCAACATTTTTCAGTGCTGTTAATTTCACTTTGTTCCTCCCACAGTTATTTTGGGAATCCTTATAGTAGGCATTCCGTCCGATACGGGAACTCCCTGGCCGTCTTTTCCACAGGTTCCTATGGCAAATCCTATGTCGTTTCCAACAGCGTCTATTTCCTGCAGGACTTTGGGGCCGTTTCCTATGAGTGAAACTCCTCTGATGGGCTCTGTAACCTCACCGTTTTCAATTAAGTAGCCCTCTGATACCTCAAATATGAAGTCTCCGTTGACCGTGTTTACCTGACCTCCCCCCATTTTTACTACTAAGATTCCTTCTTTTGTGTCTGCGATTATCTCTTTCGGGTCAGTCTCTCCGGGGGCTATGTAGGTGTTTGTCATTCTTGGTATTGGAACGTGTTTGTAGGACTGTCTCCTTCCGTTTCCTGTGGGAAGCCCGTTTCCACTCTTTATGGCCTCCGTAAGGTCGTACATGTAACCTTTTAAAATCCCTTTTTCTATAAGGACGTTTTCTCCTGTTGGAGTTCCTTCGTCGTCGTAACCGGAGCTCCCGTATTTCCCCTTCATGTAGCCGTTGTCAACAACTGTGATGAGCTCTGAGGCCACCTTCTCTCCAATTTTCCCTGAGTAAACGGATAGCCCCTGATTTGCAAGGTCTGCCTCAAGACCGTGGCCAACAGCTTCGTGAATCATGGTTCCGCCGGCCTCAGAGCTGATTACTACTGTAAAGGTTCCTGCAGGAGCCGGTTTGGCCTTTAACATTTTCAGTGCCCTTTCTGCTGCCTTAGAGGCCACCTCTTCTGGGGATATATTCTTAAAGAGTGAGTAGTCTCCCAGGTGGCCTACCGGCTCATAACCGGTCTGGAGCTCCACTCCATCAGAGGCTACCACCAGTGTATAAAAGACCACTCTTGGTCTTACGTCTTCAACTATTTTTCCGTCTGTATTTACTATACAGACTTCCTGCAGCTGATCCCTCAAGACAACTGTTACTTGCTTTATTCTATCTCCGTAGCTTCTTGCCTTTTCGTTTGCCCGTTTCAGGAGCTCCACCTTCTCTTCAACGGGAATACTCAGGTCAAGCCCTTCTGTTATTTCACTGTAACGAGGTTTCTTTTCTGTAAAGTCTAAAATCACTTCATTTTCTGATTCCGAAGCTGCGGCAAGCCTTTCAATTACTTCTTTTATAGAACTTTCTGTCAGTTTATTGGTAAAACCGTAGAACGTTTTAAAGTTTTTTACAAACCTTATTCCTACGCCTACCTCTATGCTGCAGTTGAGGTTTTCTACTCTGTTGTCTTCACACTTGCCGCTGAAAGAGAGCCTTCTCTCAAAGAAGAGATCTCCAAAGTCTGCACCTCTCTTTTTCAGTTCTCTTGCTCCAAATACTCCCAACTCTTTGAAGTCGTAAACCATCTATAGCCCCCAATCTCTCAGGTAGAGGAAGTCTTTGTCAACTGTGCGCTGGGCAATTTTACACACAATTGGCATTTTCCTCTTATACTGGGAATTCCTGACCATTTTCAGCACTCTTTCAACTGTTTTCTGGTCAAAACCAGCTCTTATCAGTTCTTCTCTTCTCAGCCTAAGGTCAACGTAACCTACCAGTATTTGGTCAAGTGTTCTGTAAGAGAGGCCTATCTCTCCCTCATCGGTCTGCCCCGGCCACAGGTCTGCAGAGGGTTTTTTCTTCACTATTCTTTCGGGAACACCGACAAACTCTGCCATTTCCCACACCTGAGTTTTGTAGAGGTCTCCTATCGGATTTATGTCGTGGGCGCTGTCTCCCCAGCGGGTTGAGTAACCTATTAGAAGTTCACTCTTGTTGCTCGTTCCTATAACTAAAGCCTTTTTCCAGTGGGCGAAGTCGTAGAGGATGCTCATTCTCTCCCTTGCCATCTTGTTTCCCCGCCTTACGTTGTCGGCGTCGGGGAACTGTTTGAAGTAAGCATCTATCTGTGGTGTTATGTCTATCTCGTGGAACTCTATCTCTAACTTTTCGGCCACAAGCCTTGCGTCTTCAACGGAGCTCCTTGAGGAAGTTCTGTAAGGCATTGATAGGCCTATTACGTTTTCTTTTCCCAGAGCTTTAACCGATAAAAAGGCTGTAAGGGCAGAGTCTACACCCCCGGAGATGCCGACAACAACCTTCTGGAAACCGGCCTTTTGAACTTCCTCTCTTATGAAGTAGGTTAGAACGCTCTCAATGAATGCTTTGTCTTCTATGTGGAGCTCCCTTTCAAGCCTGCTTCTCATCTAAAACTCTCCTTAGGTTTTTGATGACCATTTCAGGCCTTTCGTCCCTTAGAAGGGGCAGGTTAGCCCGTGCAGACCTGACGAGCTCTTCTTTTACGTCTGCTATCAGAAGTTCCTCATCAAAAGGTGACGCTTCAACGACAAGTTCACCGTAAGGGCTGGCGATAAAAGACTTCCCTGAAAAAACAAAACCGTCTTCACACCCAACCCTGTTGGCGTAGATGAAGTAGCTTCCAGTCATTCTTCCGTAGAACTCTCCCATGTTCATCCAGACTTCGGCGTTTCCAAACATGCCTTTTTCCTTGTATCCCCTTCCGGGGCTTGCAGAAAGGGCGAAGAGGTACTCTGTTCCCTGAATGAAGGAGAGGTAAACCGTAGACATGTGCCACAGGTCTTCACATATAAGGATGGAGCTCCTTCCCAGTGCCGAATCAAAGGCTTCTATCCTGTTTCCCTGTCCGAAAAACCGCCCTTCGTCAAACATACCATAGGTGGGAAGGAATACCTTTCTGTGTACGTGTTTAATATTTCCGTTGCTGATGTAGAGGGCGCTGTTGTAGAAGATGTGTTCCGGGCTCTCCTCAACGAGGCCTACTATCAGGTCTATCTCCCTGCTCATCTCAATTAAAGGAGAGAGCTTTGGACTGTTTAGCTGAACTGCCACTTCAAAGGTTATGTCCCACACGTTGTAGCCTGTAAGGTTCAGCTCGGGAAAAACGCAGACCTTTGCTCCTCTCTTTTTGGCCTCTTCGGAGAACTCTACGGTTTTCTGAAGGTTTTTCTCAAAGTCTCCAAGTACAGACTTGAACTGAGCAACGGCTACTTTCATTCCTACCACCTGAAGGTAAGTTTGAGGGAGCTCTGAGTGTCGGCTCCCTCTCCTATTCCTCTAAAGAGTTTAAACCTTATGATACCATCAGCTAATCGTGCCCAGAAAGCTGTCAGTTCAACACCCGGTGCCACTAATAGGTCGTCGGGCTTCCACCACCTGAAGGCATCCCCTACAACCACCATAGGTTTCAAGAAGACCGTTCTGTCTATTACCGGTTCCCTCAAGCTGAAGCTTCCAAATATATATCTTTTGCCCGTTATCCTTTCGGAACTGTAGCCGGGTATAGGGGCTGTTAGCTGGTAACCTCCTCCTGAGTAGCCCAGTTTTGTTCCAAAACCGGCAGCGTATATTCTGGTTCTCTGTTTTCCAAACTTTACAGAATTTGTGTAACTGACCGAGAGGTTTCCGGTTGTCAGGTCTGAAACTTCTGGAATTGACTGTGAAACAGAAAGTGTGAAGCGGCTTCCCACCTGGTAGTAGACCATATCTGTTGAAAAATCCCTTGTGTAGGAGAGCTCTCCGTAGTATATCTGTTTGTCTTTCAGGATTGAGGAGTAGTCTGTGAAAACAGGCCTTACTCCAAAGCTTACCTGATTTACCTTCTCTCTGTCTAAGTAGAGGTGGGTTCCTAAGAGGAGCTCCCTCCTCTTTACTCTATATTCTCCCTTCTTTCTGCTGTTTACTATGTAATCTTCCCTGTCTGATGAGTAGCTTGCTCCACCGTACAGGTTTATCCTGTTTTTTATTATACGGTAGAGGTTGAAGTAGGTGTAGTAGCTGTAGCTCTCATTTTCCGTTTTATACCACTTAACGTAGCCTGCGTAGAGCCTGTGTCCCATTCCTAAGAGGTTGTAGTCCCTCACTTCTAATCCGGCACGATAACTTCCTTCACTCTTAAGACGGAACTTTGGGAGAGGAACGATTGGGAACTTCTCTTTAACCTTTAGGACAACAATAATACCCTCTTTTTTCCTGATTACTTCAGGCTCTATTCTGTAGAATAGGTGGGTGTTCAGAAGGTTTCTTACAGACTCTTTTAACTTCTCCTCTGAAAACTCATCTCCCGGTTTAAAGAGGAGCTCCCTTAGAACGAACTCCTTTTTCGTCCACTTCAGCCCTTCAACTTTTATCTCTTTTATAGGAGTTCCGAAGGCAATGTTTCCCGTTAACAGGAGAATTAAAAAAGCCTTAAGAAGTTTTCTCATTGCTTTCTCACAAAGAGGAGTATTAGAAACGAAAGGCCTGTAAGGAGAAGGCTTATCAGTATGCTGGTCCCTAATGGGAAGTAGAAGATGAAGTTGTCCCGTTTTATGTAGATGTCTCCCGGAAGTCTCCCTATAGGGAAGGAGCTCCCCGCCTTTGAGATTAGAATCAGGAGAGCTCCGAAAACTGCCAACAACAACCCGAAGTAAATGAGCATCTTACCGATTTCGTCAAGCATTACAGCCTCCTGAGAATTTGAGGCAGTAAGAATATGATGTCACACGTAAGGGCGAATAGCCCTACAGTTAAAACGGCCGCAGCTGAAGCGTCCTTCGCAAGCTTTGCTGACGGTTTAAACTCCATCGTTGCCGTATCTACAGCCCTCTCAAGGGCTGTGTTTACCAGTTCAAAGGCCAGAACTAACCAGTTTACGAGGGCAACCACCACCTTTAAACACCCTTCAAGCAGAAAAAGGGAGAGAAGGGCTCCTGAAAGGCTCAGTGTCAGGTTTATCCGGAAGTGGGTATCTTCTTTAAAAGCTCCTATGTACCCTTCAATTGCGTAGGTCAGCCCTTTCAGAATTCCCTTTAACGTCTTTATCATCGGGATACTCTATTCTGTTGTGGTAGATGCCCGATAGAACCTTTTTAAACACTTTTTCAACGGTATCTATCTCTTTCAAAGATAGTCCACTCTGGTTGAGCTGGCCTTCTTCTATAGTTTCCCATATGAGCTTGTGAATGAATGAGTCAAGGTCAAACTGTTTGTCTTTCATGGATCTTGTTGCTGCTTCAACAGTATCTGCAAGCATTACCAATCCCGACTCTTTAAACTGAGGTTTGGGCCCCGGATACCTAAAAACTTTCTCATCAACACTGTTTCCGTAGAGCTCTTTTGCTTTATAGTAAAAGTACTTCATCAGCTTTGTTCCGTGGTGCTGTCTTATTATGTCTATTACCTTTTCAGGGAGTTTATACTTCCTGCCCAGCTCCTCTCCGTATTCAACGTGGGACCTGAGAATAGCGGCGCTCTTTTCGGGAGGAAGTTTATCGTGGATGTTTATTCCGTCTATCTGGTTCTCTATGAACGCTTGAGGGTTTTTCAGTTTACCTATGTCGTGGAACAGTCCACCTGCCTTTGCAAGGAGCGCGTTGGCACCTATTGCCTCTGCAGCAGCTTCAGCCAGCGTTGCAACCATAACAGAGTGGCTGTAGGTTCCGGGAGCTTTTAAGACCAGTTTCCTCAGTAGTGGATGGTTGAGGTTTATCAGCTCCATATAAACGATGTCTGTTGTGAAGTTAAAAAGGTTTGTTATTATCGGGCTCAGCCCGTTTACCGCAACGGCTGTAATTGCTCCGCCTGCAAGTGTCAGGATGGGTTCAATGTACAGAAGGGGAGTTATTTTAAACCCAAAGTAGTAGGTAAGGAGAACTACCTGTGAAATTGCTGTCAGGAGAGCTCCCCTAAAAGCACTTTTATAAATGATTTCTCTACTTTTGAACCGCCTTGAATCAAAAGCGGAGAAGATTGCTCCCACAGTTATTGGGATTATCAGGAACTCTGGCCGGGAGAGGATAAAACCTGAAAGGAGAGCCACTGGCAGTATGTGTATCACAGCAACTTTCTTGTTAACGAACATTGAAGCAAAAATAACAGACGTTACGACAGGAACGTATATAAAACTCTCGTTTATAGGAAGATTGAGGGTTTCAACTGTTAACTTTGAAAGGAAGGTAAAGAATTTTATAAAAAAGATATCAAGGGTTATTACGGAAAAGGAGAAGATTAAGTTTTTAAGCTGATAGGCTGAAGGGCTGAGAATTCTGTAGAGTCTAACAACTGAAAAATACAGGGCTATAGATAGCAAAAAAAGAGAGATATATTTGTTTGCTGTTTTACCTTTATAATAATTTTCTCTAAGAGCTTTGAGTTTTTCAGCTTCTTCTAAGGTAACTTTTTCTCCTTTTTTAACTACTAACTCACCCTTTTTGAGGCTGATGTAGACCGGTTTTACTTTTGACTCTGCCTGTTCCCAGAGCTTTTCTGTCTCTTTTTCTTTGAAGACGATATTGGGCTTTAATTTCAGATTTTCATATACTTTTTCTGCTATTTCTCTGTTTTGAAGTAGCTTTTGGAGGTCTTTTTTCAGTTCTTTCTGGGCATTTTCCTGAGTGAGGAAAGAGCTTATCGGCACGGTATTTTCTTTTCCTTCAGATAATAGCTTTATTCTTCTATAACCTTCAGGAACTTGAGAGATTATGCCCCGACTATAGTATGACCTGAGGAGTTGCTTAACTACTTTTTTCTCCTGACCTGTCAGATAGTTGAGTTTTTCAACCGTTTTAAGTGTTTTCTTGACTGCTTCAGGATTTAACTGATAAACGGGGAGAATTTTCTCCCGAGCTTTTTTCTTGAGCTTTTCTGTCTCTTCTCTGTTTACTACCTTAATTGATACTGGAGACCTTACATCTACAGGGCTGACTTCCCCAGGCTTTAAAAGGGGAATATTAACCAGGTTTACTGGAAGCAGGAAAAGTGTAACTACTATTCCCAGAAGAACGATGAGGGAATAGATGATCAGGTTAGCTCTCTTTTGTTCTCTCATACTCTTCATAGGCCTTTATTATCTCCTGAACCAGTCTGTGTCTTACAACGTCTTCCCTTGAGAACTCCACTATTTCTATTCCTTCTATTCCCCGAAGTATCTTCGTGGCTTCAACAAGGCCTGAAACTTTGTTTGAAGGTAAGTCAATCTGTGTCACGTCTCCCGTTATGACAACCTTTGAACCGAAACCGAGCCTTGTTAAAAACATCTTCATCTGCTCTCTCGTTGTGTTCTGAGCTTCGTCAAGGATTATAAAGGCATCGTTAAGCGTTCTTCCCCTCATGTAGGCAAGTGGCGCAATCTCAAAGATGTTCCTCTCCAAGTAAGAGTTAACCTTTTCAGGCTCAATCATCTCAAAGAGGGCATCGTAGAGGGGTTTCAGGTAGGGGTCAATCTTCTCCTGAAGGGTTCCCGGAAGGAATCCCAACTTCTCTCCTGCCTCTACCGCCGGCCTTGTCAGTATGAGTCTGTTTACTAATCCCCGTTTGAAGTAAGAAACGGCAGCAGCAACGGCAAGGTAGGTTTTCCCCGTTCCTGCAGGTCCTACACCGAAAACTATGTCGTTCTTCTTTATTGCTTCGTAGTACCTTTTCTGAGTGGGCGTTTTGGTGATTATTTTCTTTCCTCTGTAGGTTGTAACGATTACATCACCTGTTGATTCCTTTACTTTAGATTCCTTTCTGGCAGAAAGCTGTGTAAGGTACATGTCAACGTCTGCTTTTGTCAGCTTGTGGCCGGACTTTACAAGGCCTTCAAGGTCTTTCAGGAACTTTCTGGCCTTCTTTTCGCTTTCGGAGCTCCCGTTTATCATTATCTCGTTCCCCCGAGAGCCCATCTTCACTCCCAGTATCTGAGCCAGTTTCCTTAGGTTCTCCTCATGGTGGCCTACAATTGTGTAGAAGTCTTCAGGTTCAAGCTCTAAAATCACCTTTATCAACTATACCTCCGTTTTCCGGTTTTTCTATCTCAACCTTTAAACTATTCCTGAACCAGATGTCGTTCTGCGGGAAAGGAATTTCAATGCCGGCCTCTTTCAGTTTGTACCAGGCTTTGTAGTAGAAGTCGCTGACTATGTTCCTCACCCACAGGTTTTTCCTCACGTCTATCCAGAATATGGCTTTAAAGATGAGGGCACTGTCTCCAAGCTCCTCAAACCTTACGGCCTTTGGCAGGAACTTGACGGTGTAGGGGAGCTCCTCAATCACCGACAGAAGGATCTCCTTTACTTTTAACGGGTCTGAAGAGTAAGCAACTCCTACTGGAATTTTGAGCCTTACGTAAGGGTCTTTGTAGGAGAAGTTCACTATTGGAGAGTTTATGAAGGATGAGTTGGGGATTGATATCTCAACGCCGTCGTTTGTCCTGATTATCGTTGAGAGGATTCCTATATCCTCAACCTTCCCGAAGACGCTTGGAGAGGTGGTTCCGAGTGTTGTTACAGATATAGAAGGGAGCTCCAGGATGTCTCCCACTTTTAGCTTTTTACTGAATAACAGTATAAAGCCGCTTACGTAGTTGTTCATTATAGCCTGGAGTCCAAAACCGATACCTACGCCTAAAGTTCCGGCTATGGGTAGAAGGACTTTCCAGGTTATCCCTAAGCTTGAAAGTATGATAATAACGTTGAACAGGACTCCTAAATTAAATATTAATGCTTCCGCTGACCCACCTTCAACTTCCCTCCTCTCTTTTGGAAATGAGAGCTTTACCAGCTTTTTTCCAACGTTCAGTAGAGAAAAGAGAACGATTCCTAAGAATGAGGAGTTGATGAGGGTTCCTACGGAGATCTTTATCAGGTCTGTATTGATAATGTAGAGGGAGTAGAGCTTTCCTATGAGGTTATCTAAGTTGGAGAGTTCTTTCAGGATTTCTATCAGCAGTAACAAATAGAGGGTTGACATAAGAACTTTCAGGTTCTGCTCTAAGGAGTCAAGATCTTTCTGGGGGAGCTCTCCCTTTAGCTTTTCTTTAAGAAGAGGCAAGAACTTTGAATTCATAACCGTTAGTAGAGCTGTGAGGAAGACGATTAGAGCTATTCCAAATAGCGTTTTGAAGTCCAGTTTTAGGTAGTCAAGTTCCCACAGAACAAAGAGGACTGAGAGGAGGATTGTTCCGGTTACTTTAACAGTTCTGGCGATAATTTCTCTACTTATTGCAGAGCTGAGCTCCCAGATAACTAAGAGAGAGCCTACGAAAATGAAGAATTTTTTTGCCACTATTAAACCTTTCAAGAGTTCCGGGCTTTCGAAGGGAAGGAAAAGGAAGAGAACAGAAGAGAGGAAGGCCAGGGTAAAGCAGATGTAGGGAATGAACCTCAACTCTTTCCGGTTGGTTAGTATGTGGGCTGCCCGGGTTATGTAAATGGCAGAGGTCAGGATTGAGAGGTTCCTCAAGAGTTCCCTGTAGTCCCAGTACGGGAGCTGTTCTGAGAGAAACCATCCTACCGAGAAGAGGAAGAGAGAAGAGACGATGAGGAAAACAACGTCGGCTATTATCTCCTCTATTTTCTGTTTGATGAGTTTTCTGAGGGTTAGTTCTGCTAACAGCGTAAGTACTACAGCGGCCAGGAAAAGGGCAAAGGGGATTTGAGTGTTAGGCTCCAACTTCAACAACAGAGTATCCTCCGTGGTTTTTAACCCTTATTACCCTATCTCCTGCCACTTCAAGCTCCGGGTCGTGGGTAACTATCAGCATCTGGGGAATTCTGTTTTTCAGTTTGAGAAGGAGCTCCGTCAATCCCATTCTCCTTTGAGCGTCTAAGTGGACAGTTGGTTCATCTAAAACTAAGAGTTCCATAGACTGAGAGAAGTTCCTCGCCATTGCGAACCTCAGAGCAAGTGCGAAAGCAACCTGTTGACCTCCTGAAAGGTCTTCTAACAGCATGGTTCCCTGTCCAGGCATTCCAAACTCAACAGACAGATCCTCAGAGATGAAGAGGTCTCCGAACTCAAAGTCAAAGGCTGAGAAAAACTCTTTACAGTAGTATGCGATTCGGGGTAGGAGTACTGTTCTCACCTCTTTCAGGAACCCTTTTTCCGGGTGAATACTCTCCTGAACTCTCTGAAGAATGAAGAGGCTGTTCTTAACCTTCTGAAGGTTCTCTTTTGCCTTTTGAAGTTCCAGTTTCTTCTCCTCAAGCTTTTTCAGGTTCTCCTCACGGCTCTTAATTTCCCCTATCAATCTGTTAAGCTGTTCTCTCTTCTCTTTCAGTGTGTTTTCGGTTGAAATTACCGCCCTTTCGGATGCCAGGAAAAGGCTCTCTTTAAAATTCACTTTCTCTAACTCTGAAATGAGTTCTTTTTCTTTCTCTTTTTTCTCTTTTAACTCAGACTGGAGCTGTTTGATGAGTTCTCTGAACTGATTTTCGCTTTTCACCTCTCCTTCAATTCTGTTGAGGAGTTCCTGCTTTGCTTTAAGCTTTTCTATAAAATCTTTTAACTGTTTAGCGCTGTTTACGTTCAGTTTTGCCCGTTTCTTTATTCCAGATGCCCTTTCTTTAAGGCTATTTTCCCTTTCTTTCAGCTCTTCAACTTCTTTTTCAATTAAAGCTATTTCTTTCTCTTCCGGAAGTCTTGATAACTGTTTTTTTACCTCTTTTAACCTTGCCTCTGTAAGTGCAGTTTCCCTTTCAATC
>WFNZ01000029.1 GCA_015488335.1 Thermovibrio sp. | reverse complement strand
CTCCTACTATCTGTTTTTGTAAATGATTTACCCCCTATCCCCCTTTCCCTCTACTCCCCTTCTTTTCCCTGTTTCTTCAGGAACTCTATGGCCTCGTCTTTTGATACCTCAACCATTACAGAGCCAAGGTTCAGGTAGATGCGCCTCCCCTCAGGGAGACGCTCTAAAAACTCTATGAGCTCCTTACTTTTGTTCTCCTTCATCTTTCTTTCCCTCCCCGGCCTCTGCGTGGCCGTGCTCTCTTATCTTCTGGGAAAGAGCTTCAACTTTTTCGTAGAGCTCTACCATTGCCCTCTCAAGAGCCTCCCTTAAGGCAAGGGCTGCAACGATCTCTTTCTCAATCTGCTGGATTGCCTCGTCAAAGGGGAGCTCCACAGAGATTCCGCTTCCGATGTTGATGACGATCTTGTCAACATCTTCAAGCTTTGCTCCAACCTGAGCTATCCTTCCAACGGGAAGGAGAACCTCTTTTCCAGCTCCGAGGTCCTTCAGGTTCCTTAAGGTTGTGATTGTCTGCCTGTACTCGCTGATGAGAATGTCTAACTGGGCAATCTCAACCCTTAAGGCCTCAATCTGAGCAATGATGCTCCTGAGCTGCCTTGTGAGATCCGTCATCCTCTTTTCGTCCTTCTTTACAGCCATGGTACACCTCCTTTAATTAGGGTTTATGGAATTCTTAGATTTTCAGCTCACACCAGCCTGTTGTGCACTTTTCCCTCGGAAGGTAGATGACCCTTTTGGGCCTTATGTCTGTTTTGAGCTCCTCAAAGAGCCTGTCTCTAACCTCTTTGATTCTCCAGAAGAAGAGGAGATGCCCTTTAAACCGGACTTCCGTCCACATTCCAACTCTCAAGGGTATCTCCCACCTCTTCATCTCGTTGAGGAGTGGTTTGTAGAAGTTTTCTGCAAGTGGGTGGTCTCCAAGCATCTTCATCTCCATTTTTGCCAGAGCCTCGCAGAAGGAGTGGCCTGCAGCTTTCAACTTGTCTATGTGGGGAGATGAGATGGGGAGCTCTATTACACCTTTAAAGACTTCAACCTTAAAATCCTCAACGTCTTCCCACTTTTTAAGGTCAAAGACTTCAGCTCTCGTCTCGTAGAGTTCTCCCTTATCAAGGTAGAGCCTTTCTGGGATTTCAAGGCCGCTGAGAACGGGGTATTTCTCAAGGATTATCTCTTTAACCCTGTCTATAACCTCTTCAGCCTTTAGGCCTCTCTTTAATAGGTAGGCCTTAACCCTGCTCTCTATCTCTCTGTCTTTCTTGATGTAGTAGTAGATAACGGCGCTCGTTATCGCTTCCTTTATGGCGTTTCCGGGGAGGAAGGGTTTACCCTCACCGTCCCGGGGAAAGCCGTTCCTTGAGAAGATTACCGGCGACCAGGTTAAGAGCTCCATCTCTCTCCCTCCTACTTAAAGGCTGCCAGTATCTTGTCTGCTTTTTCTGCTATGTCTATCTCAAAGAGGGCTATTGTTGGCAGCAGCCAGGAAACTCTAAACCTTGCGTCGCCGTCTTTGTTCTCCCCGAAGTAGGCAAGGGCAACCCTTCCGAAACCTGCCTCTTTTTCAACTTTCTTTGCTTCCCTCAGGAAACGCCTTGCAACGTTTGGTAACTTCTCAAAGGGATATGGCTTACCCTCCTGTCCCCTCTGTTTAACGAGCTCTGTTGCCGTTCCCACGTTCCTTAAGGCCTCTATAAGGTGGTGGAGCCTGTGTTTCTTGAAGTAGGCAAGGAGAAGAGATGCTGCAGGAAGCCTGAGAATCTCTATGTTGTGGTCTCCCTCACGGAGCTCCCCCACCAGGTAAGCCCTTCCGTTTTCCATTTCAATGTGGGCAAAGAGCTTTTTGTTCTTGGGGAGCTCTTCCAGAACTTCGCTCACCTCGTACTTAACGCCTTCTTCTTCGTAAACGTCACCTTTTTGGCGTTTTCCGTACTCGGCAACGAAATAGGTTTCCTCTCCTCCCTTTTTACCTAAAATCAGATCCAATCCCCAGCGTTTTAAAGACTTGAACTTGAACTCCCTCTCCTTTTCCGGCTGTCCTAACGTCTCAAAAACCAGAGTGTTCAGCGCCTGTATCTCTCTCAGCTCAAGCAGGTTCATTCTCCGCTCCTCCTTCAATATTCAGTAAGAATTTCCACTAATTTTAATTTAGGTTATCTAAATTTTTTTGTCAATATATCTAAAACAAACTTTTAGTTTTATTAAGTCTGGTAGAATTGAAGCGGGAGGAAAGAGATGGAGAACTGCCTTGAATACCACGGGGCTACAGCCCACACCTTTGAGAGCGTTAGAAGACCACACTACCTTGACTGGTCAAACTACCCCAGCCCCTACAAGTTCTACAGGGGCGTCAGGCGTTTTAAACTTCTTCCGTTTAATGCTTTAACTCAGGAAACCTTAGACACCCTATACAGGCTCTGCGGAGAGGGGGCTACAGAGAACCTTTCCCTTCAGGAGCTCTCCAACCTTGCCTTTGCTATGAACGGAATAACAAAGGTGGAAAATTTCCACGGAGAGGAGTTCGGCTTCAGGACAACGCCGTCGGCGGGAGCTCTCTACCCCTTTGAGCTCTACTTCTTCGTTAGAGACATTCCGGAACTCCCCGACGGCATCTACCACTACCAGCCCTACGACCACTCACTGGAGCTCCTTTCAGAGGGAGACTACTTTGAGAGCCTTCAAACCGCCCTCTGCTCAACGGTTGATACAAACATTGTTGCAGTTATTACGGCCATCTACTCAAGGAGTGCCTGGAAGTACAGAACCCGTGCTTACCGCTACTGCCTCTTGGATGCCGGCCACATGGCGGGAAACGGCGTTGCCTATTTGAGGAGCGTTGGCCTTGATGCAACCGCTGTTTCACTCTTTAAGGATGAGCCCCTGAACCGTTTAGTTGGAGTTGATGGAAAAGAGGAGTTTGCCCTCTGCGTCCTTATGCCACAGCGTCCAGCTCTCTACTGGGGAGAGGAGTTTACCCCTCCGGAAACTTTCCCTGAGAGCTTACCCGTTGTCAGAAAGCCGGTTGTCTATTCTGAAATAGAGGAAGTTCACTCTTTGGGGAACCTTAATTCCTGTGAGTTCTACAGGAACGTTCCTGCCTCTCCGGAATACTTCCCCGAAACTTCCTCCTTAGATCTTGGAAAGACCCTTTTTAAGAGGCGCTCAAGGAGAGAGTTTACGGGAAAGCCAATAACATTTGAGCAGTTCCGGTTCCTGGTAGAGTCCTCCCTCCTCTGCTTCCCTGCCGATTGGGGATTCCCCCTTACGAACTTTTACTTACAGGTTAAAAACGTTAACGGCCTTTCGGACGGTATATACACAGTTAAAGATGGCCAGCTTGTAATGGTTTACGGCGGTGACTACAGCCGTGAAATGGCCTTCCTTTGTTTGGGGCAGGGGTTTGTTGCCTATGCCAACGTCAACGTTGTCTTCACCTACAGCTTTGAAAACCCAGGCTGCCGCCGATACAGGGGAGCTGTTATGGAGGCGGGAGCTCTCGGCGAGAACCTCTACCTCTCTGCCGAGTCTATGGGGCTTGGGGCCTGCGGTATAGGGGCCTTCTACGACTTTGACCTTCAGGGGTTCCTCAGTTTGGATGGCGGGGAGCTCCCCCTATACGTTGTCTCAGTTGGTTCTCTTTAAGGTTGACGAAACCTTTGAACTGCTTTAAATTTAGGATAGTTGAAATTTCTTTGTTTTTCTCTAACACCGCCAGCTTAAAACCCCAATAGAGGAGAAAACTTATGCAGATACCGGGCTTTTCTACACTTGAAGAGGTGGAAAAGGCCTTTGGCTTTAAAATTCCCGAAGAGGAGAAAAGGCGCCTTCAAGAAGTTATTGATAAACACCCTATGTTCATTCCCGACTACTACGCCCGCCTCATAGACTGGGAAGACCCTGAAGACCCGATAAAGAAAATAATCTTTCCCAGCGAAGGTGAGCTTGACGTTTCCGGCTCTTACGATACAAGCGGAGAGAAAGAGAACACCGTTTTAACCGGTCTTCAGCATAAATACAGAGAAACAGCCCTTCTTTTAGTTACCAACAGGTGTGCAGGTTACTGCCGCCACTGCTTCAGAAAGAGGCTCGTTGGTATTCCAACCAATGAAACGCTAAAGCTCTTTGACGCTGCAGTTGAATACATAAAGGAACACCCTGAGATAACGAACGTTCTCATATCCGGCGGAGACCCTTTAGTTCTTCCAACAGACGTTATAGAGTATTTCCTCTCGGAGCTCTCCAAAATTCCCCACCTCAAGTTTATAAGGTTTGGAAGTCGGGTTCCCGTTTTTTACCCGATGAGGATTTACGAAGACAAAAAACTCCTTGAGGTCTTCTCAAAGTACTCAACTCCTGAGAGAAGGGTTTACCTGGTAACCCACTTCAACCACCCCAAAGAGGTGACGAAGGAGGCCAGGAAGGCCGTTGACGCCCTTATAAGGAGCGGCGTTCCGGTGAGCAACCAGACAGTTCTTCTAAGGGGTGTTAACGACGATCCGGAAATCCTTGCAACCCTTATGAAGGAGATAACCTCTGCCGGAGTTATCCCCTACTACGTCTTCCAGTGCAGACCTGTTAAGAGGGTTAAGGGTCACTTCCAGGTTCCTCTGAAAAAGGCTTACGAGATAGTTGAGGGGGCGAAGCAGAGGCTTGACGGCCACGCCAAGCGCTTCAGGTTTATAATGTCCCACAGAACAGGAAAGATTGAGATTGTTGGAATAATCGGAAACGAGATATACTTGAAGTATCACCAGTGTAAAGAGCCGGAAAAAGTTGGGAAGCTCTTTAAAATGCTCCTTACTCCAAATGCCGGCTGGTTTGACGATTTAGAGCCCGTTGAAGAAGAGGTTGCCGTCTAAAAGCTCTGCAGTTATTCTTTTGAAGAAATCCCTGTCCCTCAACCCTTTGTGGGGAATAGTTAGGGCGGGGGTTCCTACTTTGTAGTTCCCATAGAGAACGATATCAACGTCAACAACTCTTGGGCCCCATCTATAGGTAGGATACCTTCCGGCTCTTCTCTCTATCCACTTTACAAGTTTCAGCAGCTCAAAGGGGGGATGGGGAGTTTCTATCAGAAGACCGTAGTTGAGGAAGTAAGGCTGGTTCGGAACGCCAAAGGGGGCGGTTTCAAGTATGGAAGACCTCTTTAAAACCCTTCCGCAGAACTTCTCAATCAGCTTTTCTGCCCTTTTTAGGTTCTTTCTCCTGTTTCCTATGTTGCTTCCAAGGATGAGAACAGCCTTCAAATCTTCCCCTCAAGCATCTTCACGAGTAGCTGAATAGCCTTTTTTGTAGCCTTCCTTCTCCTGTTGTTCCTCTGCTTTACTGGGTCCGGGTCGTCGTCCTCAAAGATGAACTTAAAGACTTCAGTCCTGTTCTTAACTGAAACCCCTATGTAGGTCAGCCCGACGGGTTTTTCGGGGGTTCCCCCTGTTGGCCCTGCTATTCCCGTTGTTGAGATGCCGCACTCTGTTCCAAGGAGCTCCCTCACCCCCAGAACCATCTCCCTTGCCGTCTCCTCGCTAACGGCTCCAAACTTCAGCAGTGTTTCCGCTTTAACGTTCAGAACCTTCATCTTCACGCTGTTGTCGTAGGCTACAACTCCTCCCATGAAGTACTCGGAGCTCCCCGGAACGTTCACAATCCTGGCTGCAACCATTCCACCTGTGCAGCTCTCTGCCGTTGCAAGCTTTAAGCCTTTCTTAAGCATCAGCTCTTTCAACTGAAACTCAACCCTCATCTTTCCCTCCCTAAAACAATTATAATCACACTAAAACGAAAGCTGGAGGTTCTTAATGTTCTCACTTCCAGACCACATAAAGAAGGTCCACGTTTACGAGCCGGGAAAACCGGAAGAGGAGCTGAAGAGGGAGTTGGGTCTGAAAGAGATAGTTAAACTTGCCTCAAACGAAAACCCTTTAGGCCCCTGCCCTTCTGCAGTTAGGGCAATAATTGAAGATTTAAAGAACCTTAACCGCTACCCTGATGGAAACTCCTACTACTTAAAGAAAAAACTCTCCGAACATCTTGGGGTAAAACCTGAAAACCTCTTTGTAGGCCTTGGCTCAAACGAGGCTTTAGACATAATCGCAAGGGCATACCTTAGGCCAGGACTGAATGCCGTTTACAGTGAGAGGTCCTTTGCCGTTTACCCGATAGTTGTTCAGCTCTCTGGAGCAGAACATAGAGTAGTTAAAGCAAAGGACAACTACTACATGGACTTGAAAGCTCACTTAGACGCAATAGATGAGAACACAGCAGTTGTTTTCCTTGCAAATCCAAACAACCCTACGGGAACGGCCTTTACAAAGTCTGAGTTTGAGGCTTTTCTGAAAGACTTTCCAGACGACGTTCTCTTAGTTTTGGACGAGGCTTACTACGAGTACGCCGTTGGCGCCGGCTTTGACATAGAGAACGGCGTTGAGTACATCTACGAGAAAAACATCGTTGTTACCAGAACCTTCTCAAAAATATACGGACTTGCAGGGCTCCGTTTAGGCTATGCCGTTGCAAGAGAAGAGATAATTGCTGATATGAACAGGATCCGCCAGCCCTTCAACGTTACAAGGCCTGCTCAGGTTGGCGGAGCCGCAGCCTTAGACGACAAAATGTTTATAAAACATTCACAGGTTGTAAACGAAGAAGGTAAAAAATACCTCTACAACGAGTTTGAGAAGTTAGGCCTTGAGTACGTTCCAACGTATGCAAACTTTATTCTCGTTAAGGTTGGATACCCCAGCCGTGAAGTTTTCAACAGGCTTTTGAGGAAGGGGGTTATCGTTAGGGCGATGGACGGCTACGGCTTCCCGGACCACATAAGGGTTACCATCGGAACTATGAGGGAGAACATAATTTTCATAAACAAACTGAAAGAGGTTCTTGAAGAACTAAAGGACGAGGAACTATGAGAAAGCTGATTTTACTTTCACTAATTCCGGCACTCTTCTCCTTCAGCGGCTGCTCCTGTAAGTGGCAGACCAAGATGGAGAAACAGGTTCTGAAAGTTACAGGCGGTAAGTTTGTTGTTAAGGTCTACGACGGCGGAAAGCTTGTTGCCCAGTACAGGGGAGACGGATACGTCTGGTTTGAAAGGAGCCAGAACAAGCGCCACACCGGGGTTGTTACCTTCAGGGATGAAAACGGCCACATTGTGAGGGTCGGAGCCTTTGGTGGGGTTGTAATCGTTGAATATCAGTAGGAGGAGAGGTTGAAGTTAGCCCACATCTCAGACAGCCACTTGGGATACAACCAGTATAGGTTGGTTCAGAGGAGAGAGGACTTCTTCACGGCTTTTAGGAGAGCTGTTGATGAGGCCATAGAGAGGGGTGTTGAGTTAATAATTCACACCGGAGACCTCTTTGAGAGCTACCATCCAGATATGGCAACCCTCTCCCAGGCCATAAAGCTCTTTACAGAGATAAAGAGGAGAGGAGTAAAGGTTGTTGCGATAGCTGGAAACCACGACAGGGTTTTAAGGAGAGGACTCCTTTCTCCCCAAAAAGTTCTGTCTGACCTTGAGCTTATAGAGTTCATAGACCCTGCCGGTTCAACTTACCATAAAGACCTCTTTATCGCAGGTTTCAGATACTTTCCAAAGAGCTTCATTCCGGCCGTAAGGGAGAGGTTCTTTGACGGTTTCTCTAAAGAGGCTGAAAGGGCTGGGGTTTCAGTCTTTATGTTCCACCAGGGTTTAGACCAGTATCTACCATACGAGATGGCCTACGAGATTACGGTTTCGGAGCTCCCTGATAACTTCACCTACTACGCCGGCGGCCACATCCACACCTACCACGTTGCAGAGGTTAAAGGTGGAATCTTCTCCTACCCCGGGGCTACAGAGTTTCACTCTAAAGGCGAGGCGAGGGTCGGCAGGCGGGGGTTCAACATATTTGACACGGAGACGAAAAAGCTTGAAAGGGTTGAGCTTGAGGGTTTAAGGCCTTTCTTTGTTTTAAAAACAGATGAGGAGAGGGCAGATGGGGATTTGAGGGAGCTCCTTGAAAAAGTAAAGGACTGCTCCCAGCCCCCTGTGGTTCTGATTGACTACTCCTATTCAAAAACCGAAATCACCGCCTTTTCTTGCCTTTTAAAGGAAATTGAAAACCGCTCCCTCTACCTGAGGGTTTACGAGCTCAGGCAGATTGAGGGTAGCGAATCATTCCTTACCGAACAAACTAAAAGCTACGCAGAGATTTTTGAAGAATACGCAAAGGAGCGGAAGCTCCCCAAAAAGGCAGTTCTTTTAGGAAGCGAAGTAGTTAAGGGAAGCGCTGAGGACGTTCCCCACCTTGTTGAGGAGTTCTTAAAGGGAGAGCTTGGAGAGTTCTTTGACGAGTTTAAGAAGTTCGCTGAGGAATTTGGTTAGTGCCGTTTTAGACCTTCTCTACCCTAACTTCTGCGGTGTCTGTGGAAGTTTCCTCTTCAGAGACCACTACTTCGTTGCCTGTAAAGAGTGCTGGGAGGAGAACTTTACCCCCTACATCGGAGAGAAGTGTTCAATCTGCGGTCACCCTTTAGAATTTCTGCCGGGAGCTCCCGGCATCTGCAAACGGTGTTTGGAGAAGAAGAGGACGTTTAACTTTGACTCCGTTTCCTACTTCACCCTCTACCAGGGGCTTCCAGAGTTTGCCGTAAAGGAGATGAAGTTCAGCAGGTTAAAGCCTGTTGCCCATCTCATCGGTAAAACCATCTCTTCCCACTTCTTGACTGCTGTTAAATCTCTCAACGTAGATTTAGTCATTCCGGTTCCCGTATCTGCTGAAACCTTAAAAGAGAGGGGATTTAACCAAACTGAGGAGATACTGAATAGCGTGGGAATCAATTACATTCTCCTCCTTGAGAAACCCTTTACACCGAAGAAACAGTCAACCCTCTCTTTTAAAGAGCGTTCAGAGAACGTCCGTGGAGTTTTCAAGGTTAAAATTGAATTCAAGATGGAACTTTTCGGCAAGTCTGTTCTCCTCTTTGACGACGTTTTCACAACGGGAGCTACGGCAAACGAGATAGCAGGCCTTCTGAAACGATACGGTGCCCGAAAGGTTCACGTCTATACAGTCTGCTATACGCCGTTTTTAGGAAGTGCACGTATGTAGAATTAAATTTAAGAGGAACCTCATATATCAAAGAAAAATGAGAAAGAGAGAAGTTATTGAACTTTTGAGGCAGAACAGGAATAAGCTGAAAGAGTTTGGCGTTAAAAGGGTGGGAATCTTCGGCTCTGCCGTAAGGGACGAGCTAAGAGACGACAGCGATATTGACCTGATTGTTGAGTTTGAAGAAGGGAGAGGGCATCTCTTTAACTTTTATGACTTCGTTGAGTTTGTAGAGAAGTTATTTGGTAGAAAAGTTGACGTTCTAACTCCATTAGGAGTGGAGAGTATAAGAATAAAATCGGTTAAAGAGAGAATAAAAAAAGAGGTTGAATATGTATGATAGAGGAGATAAAGAGTTTGTTATTGATATGTTTTTAGCCTGTAAAAAGATTCTCAAATATACTGAGGGCATGTCCTTTGGAGATTTTGTTAACGATGAGAAAACTTTTGATGCAGTTGTTAGAAACTTTGAAATTCTTGGAGAGGCTGTAAAGAATATTTCTAATGAGTTTAAGGAAAAATATCCTGAAATTGAGTGGAAAAAAGTAGCTGGAACTCGGGATAAGCTAATACATTTTTACTTCGGTATTGATAAAGAGATAGTCTGGGATACTATCAAAGAGAATCTGCCAGAACTTCTTAAAAAGATCAAAACGGTTATTCAGGCTGAAGGGTGGGAAGGGGAGATTGAAGATTAAACTAAAATACAGGCCGCTCTGTGGGTTTCTGTTATCTGTTTAAGTTCCATGTTGAAGCTTAAACACTCCTTTCTTCTCTTCGGGCATCTGAAGTAAAAGGGGCAGCCAGACTTTGGAGCTCCCTCCACCTCATCAACCCCCGCCGCGGCTTTCCCCTCTTTTCCGGGGAGGGAGTTTAAGAGGAGCTCCGTGTAGGGGTGTGCAGGTCTGGTTAGAACTTCTGTAGTCTCTCCCTCCTCAACGATGTATCCCTTATACATAACTGCCACACTGTCGCTTACAGCCTCAACAACGGGAATGGAGTGGGAGATGAAGAGGTAGGAGATTGAGAACTTCTCCTGGAGCTCCAGAAACAGGTTAACAACCTGTGCCTGAACGGAAACGTCTAAGGCAGAGGTGGGCTCGTCTGCAACAATCACTTCAGGCTTTAGGGCTATTGCCCTTCCGATTGCAACCCTCTGTTTTTGTCCGCCAGATAGCTGATGGGGATACTTAAAGAGAACTTCCTGGGGCAGGTGGACAAGGGATAGAATCTCCCTTCCCCTCTCAATCAGCTCTTCCTTCTTTCTCAGAATCCCATTTATCTTCAGCCCTTCGGTAACTATCTCCCAAACCTGCCAGCGGGGGTTGAGGGAGCTCTGAGGATTCTGAAAAACAGCCTGAACGTTAACCCTGTATCTTCTATACTCCTCCCTGTTCAGCCCTTCTATGTCTCTTCCTCTGTATAAAACTCTTCCGTCTGTTGGCTTCTCTATGTCAAGGATGATTTTCCCTAAAGTTGTCTTTCCGCTTCCGCTCTCTCCTATCAGACCTAAAGTCTTTCCCTGAAACAGCTTTACGCTTACGCTGTTTAGAGCTCTAAACCACTTCTTAACCCTTCCAAATGTTCCCCTCTCAACGGGGTAGAGCTTGCTGACCTTTTCCGTTCTTATTACTTCAGTAGGAGTGTTCATCAGATGGGAACTCTCCGTTTTTTACCTCTTTTATGAACTCCTCAACGGCCCTTCTTGCCTCTTTCCCAAGCTCTGCATACCTCTTTACAAACTTCGGCTTAAAGTCCTCAAAAAGCCCTACCATATCGTGGAAGACGAGAACCTGACCGTCGCAGAACTTCCCTGCCCCTATCCCTATTGTGGGAATTGAAAGGCTCTCTGTTATCTCTTTTGCAAGGTCTGACGGGATTTTCTCCAGAACAACTGCAAAGGCTCCGGCTTCCTCAACGGCCTTTGCATCCTCTAACAGCTTCTTCCTCTCCTCTCCGCTCTTCCCCCTTAATCTGTATCCGCCGTAAACGTTAACGCTCTGAGGCTGAAGACCTATGTGTCCCATAACGGGGATTCCTGCGTCAACTAAAGCCCTTATCGTTTCCGCCTGTTCAACGCCCCCTTCAAGCTTTACAGCATCGCACCCTGTCTCTTTGAGGGCTCTCCCTGCGTTTAAAATGGCATCTCTGATTCCCGTCTGGTAGGAGAGGAACGGCATGTCAAATATGACCATCGCCCTCTCCCTTCCCCGAACAACGGCCTTTGTGTGGTGAATCATCTCATCCATCGTTACGGGAACTGTTGACGGGTATCCGAGAGCTACCATTCCTAAAGAATCTCCAACCAGAATTGCGTCAATCCCTGCGCTGTCAACTATCTTTGCAGTAAGGTAGTCGTAAGCTGTGAGAACGGTTATCTTCTCTCCTCTCTGTTTCTTCTCTAAAAATGTTGCCGTTGTTATCCTTTTCATTCCTCATCCTCTCTGCAGGCCTCTTTAAGCCATGGAACAAAGGCCTTTATCATCTTCAGGTAGCTTTTGAACCTCTCACAGGGAATTTCCCCTCTAAAAAGTGCCTCTCTAACCTCACACCCTTCCTCTTCAAGGTGCATACAGTCTGAGAATTTGCAGGTATACCTTTGAAACTCGGGGAAGTGGAGACGAACTTCCTCTCTATCCATAAAGTTTAGGGCATCAACCCTTGAAAAGCCCGGGGCATCTCCTATGAACCCTCCCTTAAAGGGGATGAGCCTTACTTCTCTCGTTGTGTGTCTTCCCCTCTCTGTCTTCCTGCTCACCTCTCCCGTCTGGAGCTCCACTCCCGTCAGCTTTGATATGAGGGAGCTCTTCCCAACCCCGGAAGGCCCTGCAAAGATTGATACAACCCCAGAGAGCTCCTCACCGAGCTCCTTTAATCCCTCTCCCGTTTCAGAGCTGGTCTCTATAACCCTGTATCCTGCGTTTTCGTATATCTCTTTCCACCTCTCAAGCTCTTTCCTCTCTTCTTCGTCTAAAAGGTCAACCTTGTTAAAAACAACAACAGGCTCAACTCCTAAGTGGTCGTAAACAACCAACAGGTTGTCAAGGAGGAAGTTCTGAAAAGGCGGGTTCTTGATGGTTGAGACAACTACAACCTTATCAACGTTTGCAATAGGTGGACGAACTAATAGGTTCTTCCTCTCCTTTATCCCTTCAATCGCAAATGTCTGGCTGTCAACAACTCTTCCTTCAACCCTGTCTCCGGCGTAAACCCTATCTTTTTTCTTCACCTTTCCTAAGGGGATTCCCCGATAGCTTTTTTCTTCCTCTGGAACGTAAACAGTTATCTTCTGGCCTGCCCTCTCAACAACTATTCCCTCTGCCATCAACTTCTCCTGTTCCTTTTGGTTGTTTATTATAGTTTTTCAAATCCTGCCAGAGGGGGTAAGCCTTGGTTGAGAATAGGGGAATCACAGATAGGGAGAGGGTTTTTGAGGAGCTCCGTAAAATGGGCTACGGGAACCTCTACGTCTGGAGCGATTCTCCGGGAACGTTTTACGACTGGCACACCCACCCTTACGATGAAGTTAGATGGGTTCTTGAGGGAGAAATAACGATAGGGACGGATAACGGAGTATTTACCCTGAAACCCGGCGACGTTATGAAAGTTCCGGCCGGAACCAGACACTGGGCAGAAGTGGGAGAAAACGGCGTTGTATACGTTTGCGGAACTAAAGTTAAATAAGGCCTGCTTTTTTTAGCTCTTTTCTTACCAGCGTTGATATGGAGTATCCCAGCTCCTCTGAAATCCGTTTTATCTTCCTGTATTCATCTTCCGTTAAATTTACAGCGAGAAGCTTGTTCCTGTTAAACCCTTTTTCCCTTCTCTTTATTTTCAGGACTCCCAGCTCTCTAAGGGTTTTCCTTACCGTGGCTCTTGATGCAGATAATACTTCAGATATTTCGTCAACCTGTAATTTTGCTCCGCTTTTAACATACATCTTGATGTTTTCTTTTGTTGACAGTCCGTTGAACCTGACAATTTCTCCGTTTTTTAAAACGGCACTGTAGAGCTTTAAGAAGAGAGAGATTAAAACAGGTGGAAAACCTTTATCCATAAATTGTTTATACACCTTGCTTATTTCAGCAGGAAGAGAGAAATCCTCTTTAATCTTTGACAATACTTTCATCAACTTTTCCCTTCTATATCCAGAAGACATAACCAGAAATACCTGATTTTCCCTGACTGATAGGGTTGAGAACTTGAAATTTTCCTCTTTAGCCAAAACTTTAGTTAACCTAAATAGTCTGTTTTTCTTTCTAAATGTATAAAAATAACCATTTCTGGAGATTAAATTCCTTATCCTCTGTTTGAGATAGACATTTTTCCGGAAAAAGGTTGCTTTTTCTTTCTCTAACTTCTGTCTAACTCTTTCTCTTGTTATCCCCAGTTCTTTGCCAATTTCTTCATAGGTGTGGCCGAGGAGATACTTGCTGAGTATGGGAAACTGCGGATCAATCATAGTTGCCCCCTCCATCTCACTTTAAAGTTAAGTATAACCGATGGAGGGGGTATAGAAATTTTATTCGGGTTTAGGTTTGTATATCTTTACAGGTTTGATGTATCTGTTAACCACCTCTTTTGTGTTAAAGACTTTCAGCTGGTCAAACAGGAAGCGGAATTTCTCTTTGAGTGCCTCCATCATTGGAGCTTTAACATCTTCGGGAAGATCCCAGAACTCTCTCTTGAACTTTCCAAAGGCCTTTTTCCTTGTCTTGTAGATGAACTGTTGCTCTGTCCATCCCTCTTTCCACTCGTTTTTGAGCTCCGTTTTTAGCCAGTTGTAGATTTCCTTCTTGAAGTCTTCTGGTAGGTGGTCGTAGATGATGTTCTGGAATCCAGTTGCAAGGTGAATCTCTGCAGTTTTGACCTCGGGGAACTTGTGGAAGAGCTCATCTGGAAGAGTTGAGGCACCGTGCTGAACTGCTCCAGCCATTGAGTATTTTTTCCTTGCCACTTCTCCGATTTTCTCAAGGACTGAGAAGTCAAGCTTAACCTCTGCCACTCTTCCATCTGGAAGTGGAATTCCTCCGTGCTCTGTTCCGGTCTGAACTGAGATTTTGCTGATGTGGGGAATGTTCTCCCCAAACTTTTTAAGCTCTTCCAAGTACCCTTCCATAAAGGCTTCAAACTCTTCAGGAGTTGAGTTCTTTCCACCAATGTGGCCTATCTCTCCCCCTACTGAAACTGTAATCCCTTCAGGTTCAATTTCCCTGATGTAGGCAGTCATTTTTGCCGTGTTTATATAGTTGTGGAACTGCTGCTCTTTAAGAGTTGGCTTGCTGTAGTCAACGAGGGTTGATGGGTCTATGTCTATGTTGTAGAAGTCTGCCTCAATGGCTTCTTTTGTAAGGGCTTTAATCTTTTCAAGCTCGGCCTCAGGGTCTTCCGCGTAGCTCTTGGCGTTGAACTGGAAGTGGTCTCCCTGAATGAAAACGGGGCCTCTGAATCCCTCTTTTATGGCAGCTGCCAGCGTGCAGGCTGTATACTCTGCAGGCCTCTGGTTCGTGTAGCCTATTTCAGACTTTGCAATTTCAAGGATAAAAGCACCAACGTTGTTCTCAACTGCAACCTGGAAAATCTGCCTCATAACGTCGTAGGTCATTCCCCTTATGTTCATTGCCGGAACTGTGAACCAGAAGGGGATTTCTTCGTTTGCCATTCCCTTGGTATAGAGGTCGTGGATTGAGGATGGAACGATTCCTAACTCCAGGGCTGTTGCCCTTATGAGCCACCTTGCAAGCTCTTTTGCTTTCTCTTCTCCGAATACTGCCGTGTAAACGAGGTCGTCAATAACTTCTTTAACTTTCCCTTCATCTTTAACAGAAACTCTATCTTCCTTGATTTCAAGGGCGTCTCTTACAGAATCAAGGAGCTGCTGGTAGGAGAGCTCTCTCATTCCTTCCCTCCGGTGAAGTTTGTTTCCTCAATTTTACAGGTTTCTTTAGGTTAAAATCTAACAGCTATGAGACGGCTGGCAATTTTACTGTTGGGTCTGTTTGTTTTCAGCTGCGGCGGTTCAAAGCCGCCGGTCGTTTACCCGGTTTATAGGGGTAAGGTTTACGGGAAAAGACACTGTAAATACACTTACAGGGTGAACGGTAAAACCTACTGCGTCAGGAAGAGTGCCGACGGTTTTGTTCAGGTTGGAATAGCCTCCTGGTACGGTCCCGGTTTCCACGGGAGCAGAACGGCCAGCGGTGAAATCTACAACATGTATAAGCTTACGGCCGCCCACAAGACCCTTCCACTTGGAACCTACGTGAAAGTTATAAACCTTGAGAACGGAAGAAGCGTCATTGTAAAGATAAACGACAGAGGTCCTTTTGTTCCCGGCAGGATAATTGACCTCTCCTACGCCGCCGCCAAAAAACTTGGGATGTTAAAAAAGGGGACGGCAAAGGTGAAAATTATCGCCCTTGGCAGGCGTGTAGACCACACATTTAAGCCTGTTAACTACAGCTACGGGAAATTCTACGTTCAGATAGGTGCCTTTAAAAACAAGCTCTACGCTTACAGGTTCAGGTGGCACGTTTATAGGAAATACGGCCTGAAAGTTAGGGTTGTGAAGTTAAAAGGTTACTACAGGGTTCTTGCGGGGCCTGTAAAGAGCTATAGGGGAGCTCTCTCCTTTAAGGAGAGCCTCAGGAAGAGAGGACTTAAAGGTTCGTTCATCATCAGACTTTAGGAGGTTGATTTGAAGAGCCTTACAGACTTCGACATCCTTGAGATTCCGTCTGAAACCTACGATGCTGTTGTTGTTGGAAGCGGTGCTGCCGGTTTAACCTGCGGAATTGCCCTTTCTGAGATTGGTCTTAACGTCTGCCTTCTTACAAAGAGCACTCCTGAGGAGAGCTCCACGAACCTTGCCCAGGGCGGAATAGCCGTAGCCCTGCCGAAAGAGGACTCTCCAGACCTTCACTTCAACGATACCTTAAAGGCCGGAGCAGGACTTGTTAAGCCCAAAATGGCGAGGATTTTGGTTGAAGAGGGGGTAAAAAGGGTCATTGACCTTATAAAGATGGGAGCCCAGTTTGAGACAGACAGCAGGGGGCTTTTAAAGTTCACGAAAGAGGCTGCCCACTCCGTTGCCAGGATTGTCTACTACAAAGACAAAACAGGTGAAGAGGTTGAAAGAACGCTTCTTGAAAACTACAGGGGAAAGATTGTTGAAGGAGCTCAGACAAGGGAGCTCCTTGTCAAAAACAACAGGTGTTACGGCGTTTTAGCCCTTGTTAATGGAAAGTTAAAGGCCTTTTACGCTCCGGTAGTTGCCATTGCCACAGGAGGAGCTGCCGGCCTTTACCTTAAGAATACAAACCCACCTACGTCAACAGGAGACGGTATAGGGATAGCCCTCCGCTACGGGGCGACCCTTCAGGATCTGGAGTTTGTCCAGTTCCACCCCACGGCCTTCTGCGACGAATCCGGCTGTTTCCTCATCTCAGAGGCTGTTAGGGGAGAGGGAGCAGTCCTCATTGATAAACACGGCAGGAGATTTATGGGAGACTACCACCACCTGTGGGAGCTTGCTCCCAGAGACGTTGTAACGAGGGCTGTAGAGAGCCAGAAGAGGATAACGGGAGGAGAGGTTTACCTTGACTTCAGGCCGATTGAGGAGAGGGGAATAGACATTGAAGAGAGGTTCCCGACGATTGTTAGAAAGCTGAAGGAGAAAGGGTTAAACCCTAAAAAAGACCCAATTCCAATAACCCCCGTTGCCCACTACTACATAGGCGGAATCAAGGTAGATTCCTTCGGCAGAACTTCTATAGAAGGGCTCTTTGCCGTAGGTGAAGCTTCCTGCACCGGGGTTCACGGAGCAAATAGATTAGCCAGCAATTCACTTCTGGAATGTCTGGTTTTCGGAAACAGGGTTGCCTACGGAATGTATAGGGACTGGAGATACTTGAGGCTGGACTTTCAGGAGATAAGGATTACCGGAAGGGGAGCTCCCCCTAAAAACAGTCAGGTTTACTCCCTTGAGGATGTAAAGCAGGTAATGTGGGAAAACGTTGGAATCGTTAGAAGCGCAGAGTCTTTGACAAAAGCCATAGACAGGCTCTCAGAGATTGCCTCTTCTTCATCACCCTGGCAGGTGAGGAACGGAGCTCTCTTAGGCCTTGCCATAGCTGTGAGTGCCATGAGGAGGGAGGAGAGCAGAGGAGGACACTACCGTTCAGACTTCCCTTACGAGAGGGAGGAGTTCAGGAAACACAGTGAGTTCACGATAACAGACCTTGAGAGGCTACTGTAGGAAACTCTTGAGCATCAGGTAGCACTCTTTAACCTTTTCTATCTCAACGTATTCGTTCCTCTTGTGGGCCTGGTGGGGTTGACCGGGGCCGAAGTTTACGGCGTCTATTCCGTTTGCGGAGAGCTGGGCAACGTCCGTCCAGGCCTGTTTCGGTTCAACCTTTACTCTAAACCGTTCAACAAACTCTGAGAGAATCGGGTTATCTAAGCAGGGCCTTGCGGCAGGGGAGAGGTCTGTAAACTCAACCTCATCTGCCTTTACTTCTTTTCCAAGCCTTTTCAGGTCTTCCACCGCCTCTTCCAACGTTTTTGTAGGAGAGAACCTGTAGTTTACGTTAACTCTGAACTCCTCAGGAATGATGTTCCTTCCTCCTTTAAAGTCTGTCATTGTTCCGTTCATAACCTCGTAGTATGTGAGGCCGTTAACCGTGTAAGGTTTCGGCTTTAGTTCAGAGAGCTTTTTGAGGAGCTCCCACCCCTTGTGTATGGCGTTTTCACCTTCCCAGGGCCTTGCAGAGTGGGCCCTCTTACCTTTAAAAACAAACCAGGCGTGAATAACTCCTAAACACCCAACCTGAACAACGTTGTCCGTCGGCTCTAAAACAAAGGCAAAGTCAACTTTCTCCAGAATTTCACTGAACTCTTCCTTCTCAAACAGTGGTTTCAGACCGTTCTCCTCGTAAGGACCTTCTTCCTTTTCGTAGAGAATGAAAATCAGATTGTATTTGCTATCTCTCTCAGAAAACTCTTCTGCCAGCTTCAGAATAACTGAATCTCCTGCCTTCATATCGCTGGCGCCTAAACCGTAGAGCTTTCCATCTACTACTTTCCCCGTATGTTCATTTTCCCCGGGAACTGTATCAAGGTGGCCAACAAGGGCTACAGTTTTCTTAGACGGGTCAATCCCTTTAAAGGCTATTAGAGTGTTGTTATTCCTCTTTACTGCGTAGTTTTTTTCTTTCAGGAATTTCTCGCAGAAGTCGGCAATCTCCTTTTCGTTCCCGTAAACTGAGGGGATGGAGATGAGTTTTTTAAGAATTTCTAAAGGCATTTACTAAACCCTCTTCCAGACTTTCCCGATGTCAACCGAAAACGGACAGTCTATCTCAAAGGTAAACTTTCCTTTATCTGAGTCAAAAACTTTATCGTATTCGCCGTTTTTCAGCATAAAAACTCTCATCTTTTTAAGTTTAGGGTAAACTAAACCGTAGTATTTGACTTTTTCTCTTTTGTAAAGTTCAAACTTTATCCTCTCATCCTTGAATGCCGTAGAAGATGAAACGATTTCAAAGATAACTTCAGGAGTTGACCTTACAAAATCCTCAACTTCGTCGCATATAACTAAAATATCTGGCCTGACAACGGTTTCTTCGTTTACTACCCAGTCAACTTCCTGACAAACCTTGCAGTTTTTTTGGCAGTTCTCAATTTGTTCTTCAATTTGAAAGGCTAAGAGCAGGGAAATTCTCTGGTGTTTCCATAAAGGAGATGGAGCCATAGCAAAAGGTGTTCCATCTATGAGCTCCCAGTCTCCTTCCCACTGTTTGTAGTCTTCGTAGGTGTAGTGGGGAATAAAACGTTCAGGAATAGCCATAGCCGTCTCCAAAAGCTGTTTTCATTAAATTTAAGATCTTGAATTGTTTTTATTTTACTTCAACTTATCAGGCGGGAATTTGGGGGAATCATGGTGGGCCCGGGTGGACTCGAACCACCG
>WFNZ01000028.1 GCA_015488335.1 Thermovibrio sp. | reverse complement strand
TCTCCAAAGAAGAAGGTGGAAGGCACACACCGTTCTTCAACGGCTACCAGCCCCAGTTCTACTTCAGGACGACGGACGTAACAGGGAAGGTAAAGCTGCCAGAAGGCGTAGAGATGGTAATGCCTGGAGACAACGTAACGTTTGAAGTTGAGCTACTCAAACCTGTAGCTATAGAGGAAGGACTCAGGTTTGCTATCCGTGAAGGTGGAAGGACAGTTGGAGCTGGCGTTGTTACTGAAATTCTTGACTAACTTAGAGAGGGGTAGTTATGGCTCAGGACCGCATCAGAATAAAGTTAACGGCCTACGACCACAGGCTTCTTGATAGATCTGTTCAGGAGATTATTGACACAGTTAAGAGGACTGGCGCAATTGTCGCCGGTCCCATACCGCTTCCTACAAAGCGTTCCTGGTGGAGCGTTATCAGGTCTCCACACAAGTACAAGTACTCACAGGAGCAGTTTGAGATAAGGAAGCACAGAAGACTTCTTGACATAAAGAACCCAAAACCTCAAACCGTGGAAGCTTTAATGGACCTGAAGCTTCCCGCCGGTGTTGATGTAGAGATAAAGCTTGACTAATAAAGAGGTGAAACGATGAAAGGCATACTGGGAAGAAAGGTTGGAATGACTCAGATTTTTACAGAGGATGGAAAGGCAATAGCCGTTACTGTTATAGAGGCAGGTCCTTGCACAGTCGTCCAGAAAAAGACTCCAGAGCGTGACGGCTACTCTGCCCTTCAGCTTGGTTTTATAGAAAAGACAAAGCACGAGAGCAAGTTTCCTAAACCTCTCCTTGGCCACTTTAAGAAAGCAGGTATAAAGCCCACAAGGTGGCTCAAAGAAGTTAGGTTTGACAACGTTGATCAGTATGCAGTTGGAGACAAAATAACCGTAGAGATCTTCAAGCCTGGTGAAAAAGTAGATATCACAGGGAAGTCTAAAGGAAGGGGATTCGCAGGCTACCATAAACGCCACGGTTTCGGAGGCGGTAGGAGGTCCCACGGTTCAGACTTCCACGAGGGACCAGGTTCTATCGGTGCCTGTGCAGACCCGGGAAGGGTTCACAAGGGTAAGAGGATGGCAGGACACTACGGTAACGAGACGGTTACCGTTAAGAACCTTGAAATCGTTGACGTTATCCCTGAGAAGAACCTTCTTCTTGTAAAGGGTGCTGTTCCCGGACACAAAGGTGGACTCGTAATAGTCAAAGGAAAGTAAGGGGTGAAAGATGGAGATTAAGGTAGTTAACCCTCAAAATCAGGAAGTTGGAACTGTAGAGATTAAGGAAGAGATAGCAAAGGCTCCAATAAAGCAGCACGCCGTTTGGGAAACTGTTAAGTGGCAGCTTGCAAAGCGCAGGCGTGGAACCCACTCAACCAAAACCCGCGGTGAAGTAAGGGGCGGTGGAAGAAAGCCCTGGCCTCAGAAACACACAGGTAGAGCCCGTCAGGGTTCTATCAGAGCTCCCCAGTGGGTCGGCGGCGGCGTAGTCCACGGTCCAAAGCCGAGGGACTACTCCTACAACCTTCCTAAAAAGGTAAGAAAGGTTGCCCTCAAAAGCGTTATTTCCGGAAGGATTCAAAAGGGTAACTTTATCGTTGTTGAGGACTTCTCCTTTGAGAAGCCCAAGACAAAGCAGGCAGTTGAGTTCCTGAAGAACCTTGGACTTGAGAACGAGAAAGTTCTCTTAGTTGTTCCATCAGATCTTGACGAAAACACTTACCTCTCTTTCAGGAACCTTCCAAACGTTAAGGTTCTTCCAATAGAGGGGCTCAACGTTTACGACGTTCTCTGCTACAACAAGTGTGTCTTCTTTAAGTCAACTCTACCCAAGTTAGAGGAGAGGTTATCATGAGAACTCCCTATGATATAATCCTGCGCCCTATCGTTACCGAGAAGAGCGTAAGGCTTGCAAACCTTGAGGTAAAGAGCTCCAAAACGAAGGAGCCTAAGAAGATTACAAAAGTGACTTTTGAAGTGGCTATGGATGCCACAAAGCCCGAGATAAAGGAAGCCGTTGAGAAGATTTTTGGCGTAAAGGTTGAAAAGGTCAACACTATGATAGTTAAGGGCAAGAGGAAAGGAATCAGGTTCTTAAGGGGTAAAAAGAAGGACTGGAAGAAGGCTATTGTTACCCTCAAGCCCGGCTATGAGATTGACCTTGAGAAACTCTAAGTGAAGGGGTTAGAAAATGGGAATCAAGAGGTTTAAGCCATACACGCCGTCAAGGCGTTTTATGACCGTTTCAGACTTTGCTGAGATTACAAAGACTGAGCCTGAAAAGTCCCTTACAGTTGGTTTTGTTAGGGGAACAGGTAGGAACAACCAGGGTAGGATTACCTGCCGCCACAAAGGGGGCGGACACAAGCGCCGCTACAGGATAATTGACTTCAGGCGCGACAAGATAGGGGTTCCTGCCAGAGTTGCAGCTATTGAGTATGACCCGAACAGGTCTGCCCGTATAGCGCTCCTCGTCTACGCTGACGGTGAGAAGAGGTACATCCTCTGGCCTGAAGGGTTGAAAGTTGGAGACACAGTTGTTGCAGGACCCGATGCTGAAATAAAGGTTGGAAACGCACTTCCTCTCAGGAACATTCCTGTTGGTACTATCGTCCACAACGTTGAGCTCAAGCCCGGTAAGGGCGGTCAGCTTGCGAGGGCTGCAGGCTCATTTGCCCAGCTTATGGGTAAGGTTGGAGATTACGCTCAGCTGAGGCTTCCATCTGGGGAGCTCCGCCTTGTCCACCTTGACTGCATGGCAACAATCGGTCAGGTAGGAAACCTTGACCACGAAAACATCGTTATCGGTAAGGCAGGCCGTTCAAGGTGGTTGGGTATAAGGCCAACCGTTCGCGGAACTGCTATGAACCCCGTTGACCACCCCCACGGTGGTGGTGAGGGTAGAACGTTTGGTAAGCACCCTGTTACTCCTTGGGGTCAGCCAACCAAAGGATACAAGACAAGGCGTTCCAAGAAGTACTCAGACAGGTTTATCATTAAACGCCGCAACCAGAAGTAGGAGGTTTAAATGGGACGTTCACTGAAGAAGGGGCCCTACGTTAACCCCAAGATACTCAAGAAAGTCCGTAAGATGAACGAAACGGGAGAGAAGAAAGTTATTAAGGTCTGGGATAGGGCCTGTACAATTGTTCCTGAGTTTATAGGCCACACCTTTGCCGTTTACAACGGCCAGAAGTTCATTCCCGTTTACGTAACTGAGCAGATGGTTGGCCACAGGCTTGGAGAGTTCTCCCTCACAAGAACTTTCCGCGGTCATGCAGGTCAAAAAGTAGCCAAGAAGAAGTAAGGAGAGGTAGAAAATGGCTGTTGAACAGAGAGAATACTACCAAGCAGGTGAAAGGGGTTTTGAAACCCCTACTGAGGCAAGGGCTATATGGAGAAGGGCCAGAATGTCTGCCTCTAAAGTGAGATTGGTTGTTGACCTCATCAGGGGGAAGCACGTTGACAATGCCCTTGCAATTCTCCAGAACAGCCCCAAAAAGGCTGCCCGTATGGTTGAGAAGGTTTTAAAGAGCGCGATTGCAAACGCTGAGCAGAAGGGCTTAGATCCTGAAGAGCTTATCGTTAAAAGGGCTTACGTTGATGAAGGCCCTACAATGAAGAGGGTTAGGCCCAGGGCTATGGGAAGGGCCAACATCAGGCGCAGGAGAACCTGCCACATAACCGTTGTGGTGGGTAAACCTGAGGAGAAAAAGTAATTTCGGAGGTAAACCTTGGGACAGAAAGTTCACCCAATAGGATTTAGACTGGGAATCACGAAGGACTGGGAGTCTAAGTGGGTTGTTAAGGAGAAGAAGAAGTTTGTTGACACGCTCCACGAAGATCTTAAAATTCGCAACCTCATAAAGCAGAAGTATTACCACGCCGGTATTGCCAGGATTGATATTGAAAGAACTCTTGACAAGATCAACATCAGGATCTGGGCTGCAAGACCTGGTCTCCTCATTGCAAGGAAGGGAGCTGAAGTTAAAGCCCTCAGGCGCTTCCTTGAAGACCTTACAGGGAAGAGCGTTTACATCAACATTGAGGAAGTTAAGTATCCCCAGCTCAACGCTCAGCTTGTTGCTGAGAACGTTGCATCACAGCTAGAGCGCCGTGTGGCGTTCAGGCGTGCCATGAAGAGGGTTATTGCCGATGCTATGAAAGCTGGGGCTAAAGGTATTAAGGTTCAGTGTGCCGGAAGGCTCGGCGGTGCCGACATGGCGAGGAAGGAGTGGTATAGGGAAGGTCGTGTTCCGTTGCAGACCATCCGTGCCGACATAGATTATGGCACTGCTATTGCCAAGACCAAATACGGTGTTATCGGTGTTAAGGTCTGGATCTACAAGGGAGACGTTTACAAGGACGAGACTGAGGAGCTCCTCAAGAAGATTGAGAAAGAAGTAAAACAAGAGATGGCGAGAGGTGAGTAACCATGTTAATGCCAAGGAGAACCAAATACAGGAAGCAGCAGAGAGGAAGATTAAAGGGTAAGTCCTACAGGGGAAACAGGCTTGCCTTTGGTGATTACGGCATTCAAGCCCTTGAGCCTCATTACGTTACTACAAACCAGATTGAGGCTGCAAGGGTTGCAATGACGAGGACTATGAAGAGGGGCGGTAAGGTCTGGATAAGGATTTTCCCCGACAAACCTTACACCAAAAAGCCCCTTGAAACCCGTATGGGTAAAGGTAAGGGTAACGTTGAGACCTGGGTGGCAAAAGTTCTTCCCGGCCGCATAATGTTTGAAATCGCCGGTGTTCCGGAAGACGTTGCAATGGAGGCCCTCAGGCTTGCCATCCATAAACTCCCTATGAAGTGCAGAATCGTTAAGAGGGAAGAAACTCCAGCTGGTGAGGAGTAAGAGATGAAGAAATACACAGAGGAACTCAGGAAGAAGTCTAACGAGGAGCTCCTTAAAATGGTCAGGGAGCTCAAGGAGAAACTCCTTAAACTTCGTTTTAAAAACGCCTTTGGTCAGCTTGAAAACCCTATGGACATCAGGAAAACGAGACGTCAGATTGCCCGCATCCTTACAATCCTAAGAGAGCGTGGCGTTAAGGCTTAACGGAGGAGACAATGGCAGAAAGGGTTAACAGGAGAAAGGTAAGGGTTGGCGTAGTTGTAAGCGACAAGATGGACAAAACCGTTGTTGTCCGCGTTACAAGGGAGTTCCGCCATCCCGTTTACGGTAAGAGGGTTAAGCTTTCTAAAAAGTATATGGCACACGATGAAAACAACCAGTGTCAGGTTGGAGACGTTGTAAAGATTATGGAGACAAGACCCCTCTCCCGCCACAAGAGGTGGAGGGTGGTTGAAATTATTGAGAAGGCTAAGAAACTTGGAGAGGTTTCCGAGGAAACACCGGAAACCGCACAGGAGTAAATCCTTTTAAAGGAGTGTAGGGATGATTCAGGTTCAAACGTACCTCAACGTTGCAGATAACACTGGAGCAAAAAGAGTTCAGTGCATAAGGGTTCTTGGTGGTTCAAACAGGAAGTACGCATCCCTTGGTGACCAAATAGTAGTTACAGTTAAGGATGCCGCTCCAAACGCAACCGCCAAGAAAGGGGAAGTTTACAGGGCTGTTGTTGTTAGGACTAAAAAGGAGGTTCGCCGCCCCGACGGGACCTACATAAAGTTTGACGACAACGCAGTTGTTCTCCTCAACAAGCAGGGTGAACCACTTGGAACCCGTATCCTTGGACCGGTTGCCCGTGAGGCAAGGCAGAAAGGGTTTACGAAAGTCACAACCCTTGCTCCGGAAGTTATATAAGGGAGGAATCTAATGGCTAAGAAGAAGTTTAAGATAAAGGCTGGTGATAAGGTTGTTGTTATAGCCGGGAAGGATAAGGGAAAAGTGGGAAAAGTTCTTAAAGTCCTTCCTGAAGAGGAGAGAGTGATCGTTGAGGGCGTAAGGCTCGTTAAGAAACACCTTCGCCCCAGCCAGAAGTATCCCGAAGGGGGAATTATTGAGAAGGAAGCCCCCATCCACATCAGCAACGTTATGTTAGTTGACCCGAAAACTGGAAAGCCCACAAGGGTTGGAATTAAGTTCGTTGACGGTAAAAAAGTTCGCTATGCCAAGCGTTCCGGTGAGATCATTGACGAGATAAGCAAACCCCAGAAGGCGGGTCGGTAATCCGCTGACCAAGGAGGAGTGATGGCTGAAGAGAAATACGTTCCAAGACTTAAGAAGAAGTATCAGGAAGAGGTTGTTCCTGCACTTATGAAGAAGTTTGGCTACAAGAACATTATGGAAGTTCCGAAAATTGAAAAGATTGTTGTTAACATGGGTGTCGGTGAGGCCGTTCAGAACATTAAAGAGCTTGAGAATGCTATGAACGACCTTGCCCTCATTACCGGTCAGAAGCCTTCCGTTAGGAGGGCAAAGAGGTCTGAGGCCGGGTTTAAACTCCGTAAGGGAATGCCCATCGGAGCTAAGGTTACTCTGAGAAGGGACAGGATGTGGGACTTCTTAGACAGGCTCATCTCTATGGCCCTTCCAAGGGTTAGGGACTTTAAAGGTCTCTCTCCTAAGTCCTTTGACGGAAGGGGTAACTACAACTTCGGCCTTGAAGAGCAGACCGTTTTCCCCGAGATTGACTACGATAAGGTTGACAAAATCAGGGGAATGAACATTACTATCGTCACAACTGCTGAAACCGACGAGGAGGCTAAAGCCCTCCTTGAAGCTTTGGGATTCCCATTCAGGAAGTAATCAGGAGGAGTAGATGGCAAGGAAAGCACTGATAGTTAAGGCTCAGAAAGAGCCAAAGTATAAGGTGAGAAAGTACAACAGGTGTCCCCTGTGTGGACGCCCAAGGGGATACATAAGGGCCTTTGGAATGTGCAGGCTCTGTTTCAGGACACTTGCCCTTCAGGGTAAAATCCCCGGCGTTAGAAAGGCAAGCTGGTAAAAACTTGTAGGAGAGGTAAAAGAGCCATGATGATGGACAGCGTTGCAGATTTCCTTACCCGTATAAGGAACGCTAACCTTGTTTACCACGAAACTGTTGATGCTCCCTACTCCAAGGTAAACGAGGCTATTGCGAAAATACTTAAGGAAGAAGGCTTCATTAAGGATTACGAGATAGTTGAGGAGCCCTTTAAGAGGGCTAAAAACCCTGAGAATAAGAAGAAAATCATCAGGATTCACATGAAGTACGGCCCCAACAAGGAGAGGGTCATCAATGAGATTAAGAGGGTTTCTAAGCCCGGTAGGCGTATTTACGTTGGTAAAGACGAGATTCCCCTTGTGAAGGCCGGTCTTGGAGTGGCTATCCTCTCTACAAACAAGGGGATTATCCCAGGCTACAAGGCCAGGAAACTCGGAGTTGGCGGAGAGGTTCTCTGCTACGTCTGGTAAAACCACTAAAGGAGTGTGGAGATGTCAAGGATAGGAAGGCTTCCGGTTGAGATACCACAGGGCGTAACTGTAGAGGTAAAGCCCGGGAACCACGTTATAGTTAAAGGCCCGAAGGGGCAGTTAGAGTTTACATTCAACCCAAAGCTCACCATTAAGGTTGAGGACAACAAGGTTATAGTTGAGAGGCCCAACGATGAGAAGCAGATGAGAGCTCTCCACGGAACAACGAGAGCTCTCATCAACAACATGGTTATCGGCGTCTCAAAAGGATTTGAGAAAGTCCTTGAGGTGAAAGGTCTCGGTTACAGGGCATTTGTTAAGGGAGACACTTTAGAGCTCCACTTAGGTTTCTCCCACCCTGTTCTCTACAAGATTCCTGAAGGTATTCAGATAGAGGTTGACAGGGACAACAACATCTACGTTCGCGGAATTGATAAGCAGAAGGTTGGTCAGGTTGCTGCTGAGATTCGCTCCTTCAGGCCGCCTGAGCCATACAAGGGTAAAGGTATCAGGTATAGGGGCGAGAAGATCATCCTCAAAGCCGGTAAATCTGCTAAGAAGTAACCTTAGAGGGGAGAGAAAATGGCAAAGCTTACAAGGCGTGAAAGGATTGCTAAGAAGCATAGAAGGGTCAGGAAGAAAATATTTGGAACTCCTGAAAGGCCAAGGCTTGCAGTTTACAAGAGCCTCAAGCACATCTACGCTCAGATTATTGACGATACAAAGGGAGTTACGCTGGTTGCCGCTTCAACGCTTGATAAGGAGCTCCGTGATAAGCTCCCTGAGCTCACAAAGACAGAAGAGGCAAGAGAAGTGGGTAAACTCATTGCTCAGCGTGCCCTTGAGAAGGGGATTAAGAAGGTTGTTTTTGACCGTGGCGGTTTTATCTACCACGGCCGTATAAAGGCTCTGGCCGAAGGTGCCAGAGAAGGCGGACTTGAATTTTAGGGAGGTAGTTGATGGCTAAGAGAGTTAGACCTGAAGGGCTTGAGCTGAAAGAGAGGCTTGTTCATATTAACAGGAACGCAAAAGTCGTTACAGGTGGTAGGAAGTTCAGCTTTACAGCTTTTGTCGTGGTTGGAGACGGCAAAGGAGTTGTTGGATTTGGTAGAGGTAAAGCTGCTGAGGTTCCAGACGCCATAAGGAAAGCAACTGAAGATGCGAAAAAAAACCTTATTAAGGTTCCCGTTGTTGACGGAACCATTCCTTTTGAGGTTGAGGCGAAGTTCGGCGGTTCAAAGGTTATAATGAGGCCGGCTGCTCCCGGTACCGGAGTTATCGCATCTGCTCCTGTCCGTGCAGTTCTTGAGTCTGCGGGTGTTACAGACATCCTTACAAAAGTCATCGGTTCTACAAACCCTCACACGGTTGTAAGGGCAGTTCTTAAAGGACTTGAGCAGCTTAAGACTCCAGAGGAGTTTGCAAAGCTCCGCGGTGTTCCCGTTGAGGAGCTCCGCAAACGCTGGAAGCTCCCGGGAAGGAGAATCACAAAAGAGGGTGAAATCGTCAGGAGGTAGTGATGGCAAAGGTTAAGATAACCCTCGTTAGAGGGCTTGCTGGAAAGAGCAAGAGGAAGAAGGCAACTCTGGCTGCCCTTGGCCTCCACAAGAGGGGCGCCACAACTGTTAAAGAGCTCAACCCTGCAATTGAGGGAATGATTGAGAAGGTTAAAGAACTCGTAAAAGTAGAACCTGTGGAGGAGTAAAATGGGACTTGAGCTTCATAACTTAAAGCCAAACCCTGGAGCAGTCAGGGAGAAAAAGCGCGTAGGAAGAGGCCACGGCTCCGGCCACGGAAAGACGTCCGGTAGGGGACAGAAGGGACAGACAGCCCGTTCCGGATGGAAGGGAGGAACAAGGCCCGGATTTGAAGGTGGTCAGACTCCCCTCTACATGAGGTTCCCAAAGAGGGGATTCTCAAACGCTCCCTTTAAGAAGGAATACGCAGTAATCAACGTTGGAGACCTCAACGAGGCCTTTGAGGAGGGAACTGAGATTACACCGGAGCTCCTCAGGGAAACAGGCCTAGTTAAGAGGAAGCTCCCGATTAAAATCCTGGGAGACGGCGAGCTTACAAAGAAGTTCGTTGTTAAGGCCCACAAGTTCTCAGCCTCTGCAAAGGAGAAGATTGAGGCTGCAGGAGGTTCCTGGGAGGAGATAGCTTAAGGAGAATTAAATGAACTTAGCAAAGATAGTTGCTAACGTTACGGAAGTTCCGGAGCTCCGCAGGAGGTTTCTCTTTACGCTGGCCATCCTGGCCGTTTTCCGGCTGGGGGCCCACATTCCCGTTCCCGGCATAAACGTTCAGGCTTTAATTGAGTTCTTCCAGAGGGCTCAGGGAACGGTATTTGGAATGATGGACGTCTTTTCCGGTGGAGCTCTCAGGAAACTCACAGTCTTTGCCCTTGGCGTAATGCCCTACATCAGCTCGGCAATCATCATGCAGCTTTTAACCGTTGCCATTCCTTCCATAGAGAAACTTGCAAAAGAAGAAGGGGAGTACGGTCGGAAGAAGATTGCCCAGTACACCCGCTACGGAGCAGTTCTTCTCGCCTTTATTCAGGCTTTAGGTATATCCATAGGTCTTCAAAGTTTAACCAGCCCTTCAGGGGTTCCCGTTGTTCCCAATCCCGGTTTTACCTTCATGTTCGTTACAGTTACAACCCTAACTGCTGGTTCAACTTTCCTCATGTGGCTTGGCGAGAAGATAACAGAGAAAGGAATAGGTAACGGAATTTCACTCCTCATCTTTGCAGGTATCGTTTCACGTATTCCAAACGCCGTTATAACCATGATTACGATGCTTAAGAACGGAGATATGTCCCTCTTTAAAGCTATAGGCGTTGTAGCAATTATCGTTGCAATGATTGCGGCTATTGTCTACATACAGGAGGCGGAGAGAAGGGTTCCGCTCCAGTATGCAAGGAGAACGGTTGGAAGGCAGGCTGTAGGGAAATACACGAGCTACCTACCTGTAAAGCTCAACCCTGCAGGAGTTATGCCCATTATCTTTGCAGCTTCCGTTCTCATGTTCCCTGCAACGGTTGTCCGCTTCATTCACCACCCGATAGCCCAGGCCATTTACGACGCTTTAAGGCCAGGAACAACTCTCTACATGGTTGTTTATGGAGCTCTCATCTTCTTCTTTACCTACTTCTACACTGCAATCATCTTCAACCCTGAAGAGATAGCTGAAAACCTCAACAAGGCCGGCGGTTTCATTCCCGGCGTGAGGGCTGGAACAGATACTGCAAAGTATTTGGACAGAATAGTCTCAAGGCTCACCTTTGCAGGAGCTATCTTCCTTACCCTTGTCGCAATTATCCCACTCATAATCGTTCAGAGAATGCACCTTCCCTTCTACTTCGGCGGAACGGCAATCCTGATCGTTGTCGGTGTTGCACTTGATACACTCCGTAGAATGGAGGCCTTTGCTCTAACTCTCTCCTATGAAAACTTCTTCCGCAGAAAACAGAGAAGGTTCAGCCTTGGAGGTTCAAAATGATAAGAGTTGTCTTCTTAGGTCCTCCCGGTGCAGGTAAGGGAACTCAGGCACAGAGAATTGCAGAAAAATATAACGTTCCCCATATATCTACCGGTGATATCTTAAGGGCTGCTGTTAAAGATGGAACGGAACTCGGAAAGCTTGCAAAGTCTTACATGGATAAGGGAGAGCTGGTTCCAGACGACGTAATAATTGGAATCATAAGGGAAAGACTCTCCCAACCTGATGTTAAAGAGAGGGGATTCATCTTAGACGGCTTCCCCAGAACACTTGCACAGGCTGAGGCCTTAGACAAGATGCTTGAAGAACTCTCAATGCCCTTAGACAGGGTTATCTACCTCAACGTAGATGATGAAGAGATAGTAAAGAGGCTTCTTTCAAGGGGAAGGGCAGACGATACAGAAGAGGTTATCAGAAATAGACTTAAAGTCTACAGGGAGCAGACAGCTCCTTTAATTGATTACTACTCTGAGAAGTGTCTCCTTGCAGAAGTTTACGGTGTTGGCGATATAGACGAAATAACGAAGAAGATAGAAGACCTCTTAGGTTTGGAAGGTTAGGCCTTGAAAAAGACGAAACACGGGATAATCCTCAAAACTCCTGAAGAAATTGCAAAGCTGAGGACTGCCGCTGCAACAACGATGGAGATTCTCCTTAAGGTTGCTGAACAGGTTGCACCGGGGATTACGGCTTTAGATATAGATAAGCTTGCAAGGAGCTACTGTAAGGATTACGGCGTAAAGCCCGCTTTTTTAGGTTACGGTGGTTTTCCGGGAGCCATCTGCGTCTCTGTTAACGAGGAGGTAGTTCACGGGCTTCCTACAAAGAGAAAAGTCTTTAAAGAGGGAGACATTGTCTCCCTTGATTTTGGAGCTGTAGTTGACGGCTGGATAGGGGATGTTGCAGTTACAGTCCCCGTTGGGAAAATAAGTGAGAACGCTCAGAAGCTCATAGACGTTACAAGGGAAGCCCTCTATAAAGGTATTGAAGCTGCTAAGGTTGGGGGTAAGCTGATAGATATCTCAAGGGCTATACAGAAGTTCGTTGAGTCCCACGGTTTTAACGTCACGAGGGGGTATGCGGGTCACGGAATTGGCCGCTCACTCCACGAGGAACCCCAGATAACCAACTACGTCTACAAGGGTTACCCCGACATAACCCTTGAGCCGGGGATGACTTTTGCCATTGAGCCTATGGTAAACGAAGGAACCGGCAGAGTTAAGGTGAAGAGGGATAGGTGGACAGTTGTGACAAAAGACGGTAAACTCTCAGCCCACTTTGAGCACGATATTGCCCTTACGGAGAACGGGACTATAATTATGTCCGCAATTTAGCGCTAACGTTTTTAATTAGGAGAAGTAATGGCTAAGGAGAAAGGAATTCAGGTAGAGGGTAAGGTAGTAGAGGCTTTACCCAATGCCTACTTTAAGGTTGAGCTTGACAACGGGCACCAGGTTCTTGCCCACGCTTCAGGAAAGATGAGGGTTCACTTTATCAGAATTCTGCCAGGCGACCGTGTGGTCGTTGAGCTGAGCCCCTACGACTTAACAAGGGGAAGAATTATCTACAGAAAAGGATAAACCGTCCCTTCGTATACCGCGGCTAACGGCACGAAACACTAAAGGAGAGGTTTGGGATGAAGGTAAGACCGTCTGTTAAGAAGATCTGTCCAAAGTGTAAGATCATCAAACGCAAAGGCGTTGTAAGGGTTATCTGTGAAAACCCGAAGCACAAACAGAGACAAGGTAAGTAAGGAGGAAAGCTGTGGCGAGGATAGCTGGAGTTGACATTCCAGACAACAAAAAGGTTCCCTACTCCCTTGCCTACATCTACGGCATAGGGATTAAGAGCGGATTCAAGATCTGCGAAAAGGCCGGCGTTGACCCTGAGAAGAGAGTTAAGGATCTTACGGAAGAGGAAATTGCAAAGATAAGGAAGATTATTGAGAACGAGTATAAGGTTGAAGGTGACCTCAGGAAAGAAATCGCAATGAACATTAAGCGTCTCATAGAGATTGGGTGTTACAGAGGGGTTCGCCACAGACTTGGCCTTCCCGTTAGGGGTCAGAGGACAAGGACGAATGCGAGAACCCGTAAAGGCCCCAGAAAGACTGTTGCCGGTAAGAAGAAGGCGCCTAAGAAGTAATTGAAGGAGGTAATTGATGGCTAAGGCCAAAAAGAGCAAGAAGAAACAGAAAAGGACTGTTGGTTTTGCTATAGCTCACATTCAAACTTCTTTTAACAACACCATTGTTACTTTTACCGATAAGGAAGGAAATACTCTTTGCTGGGAGAGTGGTGGAACTGTTGGTTTTAAAGGAACGAGGAAAAGCACTCCATATGCCGCTCAACTTGCAGCTACTAAGGCTGCCCAGAGGGCTATGAAGGAGTTTGGAGTTAAGGATGTTGAGATAAGGATCAAGGGAAACGGTGGCGGAAGGGAAACCGCCATTAAAGCTATAGCTGCAGCAGGGCTTAACGTTAAAGTTATCCGCGATGTTACTCCAATTCCCCACGACGGCTGCAGACCACCAAAGAGAAGAAGGGTTTAACGGAGGTAGTAGATGGGTAGGTATACAGGACCAAAGTGGCGCATTGCAAGAAGACTCGGCGTTAACATATACGTTGGAGAGGAGAAGTCTCAGAAAGGGAAATCCGTTCTTGATAGAAGACCTTACGCTCCCGGTCAGCACGGCCGTTCCCGAAGGAAGATTTCCTACTACGGCCGCCAGCTTATGGAGAAGCAGAAAGTTAAGTTCTACTATGGTGTAAGGGAGCGTCAGTTTAGGCGCTTTTACGAAATGGCCGAGCGTATGAGGGGGCAGACAGGTGAAAACCTCCTTAAGCTCCTTGAGAGCAGGCTTGACAACGTTGTCTACAGGCTTGGGTTTGGTAAGTCCCACAGACACGCAAGACAGCTTGTTGTCCACGGCCACATCCTTGTAAACGGAAAGAAGGTTGACAGGCCTTCTTACCTGGTTAAGCCTGGAGACGTTATTGAGGTTAAGGAGAAGAGCAGGGATATTCCACAGATTAAAGAGGGAATTGAGCTTGCCCAGAGGAGAGGGATTCCTTCCTGGTTAGAGCTTGATGCTGAGAACTTTAAGGGAGTTGTGAAGGCAGAGCCTACACGTGAAGAGATTGAAATTCCTATTGAGGAACACCTGATAGTAGAGCTCTACTCTAAGTAATAGCTAACGCTTTTCGGAGGAAGATAATGGTTGAGTTTATAACTCCCGATAAGTTTAAGTGGGAGGAGCATACCGATACCTACGGCCGTTTTGTTGTTGAGCCTTTAGAGAAGGGTTACGGTATTACTGTTGGTAACGCTTTAAGGCGTGTTCTCCTTTCCTCAATAGAGGGGGCAGCCCCAACGGCTGTTAAGTTTGAAGGGGCTTACCACGAGTTTACCACACTTCCAGGTGTTGTTGAGGACGTTACGGAGATCGTCCTTAACATAAAGAAGCTGAGGTTTGTTCTCCACGGAGATGGTCCTGTTTTTATTGAGCTGAAAAAGAAAGGTCCTGGTAAGGTTTATGCGAAGGATTTTGAACTTCCATCTCAGGTGGAGCTCCTCACCCCCGACCAGGAGATAGCAACTCTTGATAACGAGAACTCCGAAATTGAAATACACCTCAGGATAGACAGAGGTAAGGGGTTTGTTCTTTCTGAGGACATTCAGGAGATCTTTGAAATTACGACCCTCGGTTGGATTCCCCTTGACGCAGATTTCTCTCCTATAAAGAAGGTTACCTACAAAGTTGAGGATACGAGGGTAGGAAGGAGAACCGACTACAACAAGCTCACCTTTGAAATCTGGACAGATGGAAGTATTTCACCTAAAGATGCTCTTGTAAGAGCTGCTAACATACTGATAGATCACTTCTCACTTGTCAGGGATAAGTTAGTAGAAGCCCTCTTTGCCGTTGAAGAGGTAAAGGAGAAATCGGAGTCTTCAGAGATTCTTTCCCAGACCCTTGAAGAAGCGGGCTTAACGGGTAGAGCTCTTAAAGTTCTTAAGGAGCACGGTATTGAGACGGTTGGGGAGCTTGTAAAGCTCAACAGAAAAGAGCTTGAAAGTCTTAAAGGGCTTGGTAAGAAGTCCCTTGCTGAAATTGAGAAGTTTCTTACTTCTCTTGGACTTGAGCTTGGAGGTAAGGAGGAATGAGACATAGAGTAAAGAAGAAGAAGTTGGGAAGGCCTACAGAGCACAGGCTTTTAATGCTCAGGAACTTAGTTACAGACCTTATGGAGCACGGCAAAGTGGTTACAACAGTTGCGAGGGCTAAGGAGCTCCGCCGTATGGCCGACAGGCTCATAACAAAAGCTAAGCAGGAAGATAAGGTTAAAGCTATTAGAGACGTTCTTACCGTTGTGACGAGGAAGGAAGTTGCTTATAAAGTTGTTAACGAGATAGCTCCTAAGTACAAAAATAGAAACGGCGGTTATACAAGGCTTCTCCACTACGATTTCAGGAAGGGAGATGCTGCTCCAACTGCTATAGTTATGCTTGTTGAACCTTTAGAGGAAAAGGAATCTGAAGAGAAGGCTGAATAAGTTGTGGCTGAAAAGGAAACAGAAGCCCCCGTTTGGGGGCTTTTTCATTTATGAGGGTTAGTTGTTTCTGACAGGTACTTCAATTTCTATCTTACCCTTTGTATTTTCACTTTCCGTGATATGGATGTTAACCCCACTGGTGTCTATAAAAGGAAACTCTTCAAGGGCTTTGAGTATGGCTTCTTTAACTGCTTCAACTGCGTTTGGCGGTAAACCTGCCCTGTCGTACTTCAGTATCAGCTGAAGCCTCTTCTTTGCTACCTCCTTTGCAGGGGGTCTGCCAAAGGCATCCCTCAGTTTATCCATAAATCCCATCATTCACTCCCGAAGAGTCTTTTAAGTTTTTCCAAGAAGCCTTCAGAGTATGTCCACTTGGGTATGGGGATCTCCTTTCCTAAGAGTCTCTCTGCAATGTTTCTGAGCTCTTTTCCGGCGATGGAGTCTTCAAAAAGAACTGCTGGTTCACCTCTGTTTATGTAAGAGACCATGTTCTTATCTTCGGGAACAACACCTAACAGATCAAGGCTTAGTACCTGAAGGACATCTTCTACGTCTAACATGTCTCCTCTTGCGACTTTTTTCGGGTCAAGTCGGTTTATTACCAATTTCGGTTCCGGTTTCTGCATAGCTTCACAGAGACCTACTACTCTGTCTGCATCCCTTATAGACGCCATTTCAGGGTTTGCAACGACAATAATTGTGTCGGCAGGCGTTACCGCGGTTTTAAACCCTTCCTCTATTCCTGCCGGTGAATCTATGAAGATAAAGTCAAACTTATCACGGAGCTCCTCAACTATCTTCACCAGGTCTTCCGGTTTTACTGCACTCTTGTCCTTCGTTTGAGCTGCTGGCAAGAGGTAGAGGTTTTTAGTTTTCTTGTCCTTTACCAGAGCCTTTTCCGGTGGAACAACTCCTTCAACAACGTGGACAATGTCGTATACGATTCTGTTTTCAAGTCCTAAAACAAGGTCAAGGTTTCTCAGGCCGATATCTGCATCTATTGCCACAACTTTGTAGCCCTTCATTGCCAGAGCTGTGGCAACGTTCGCTGTTACCGTGCTCTTTCCAACTCCTCCCTTTCCAGAGGTGATACAGATTACTTTGTCTGCCATTAATTTCTCCCCGTTTTGTGTTCTACCTTTATTTTCCCATCTTTCACTTTAATTTTAAAATTAACATAGGACTCATTCCTTTCAAAAGGAACCTGTTTCCCGCAGACCTCTAATATTGGAGCTTGAAAGTATAGTGCTCGTACTTCACACTCTTTTTTCCCTATTCCTGCTCTTACAAACCCCATAAGGTTGCCCATAACGTAGACGTTTCCCCCGGCTTCTACTTCCGCTCCTGGGTTAACATCCCCCATAATTATTACATCTCCTGTTGATGTTATTTTATCTCCTGATCTCAAAGTTTTCTTAATAAACTTTATTTCTTCGTTGTCTGCTCTCTCTTTTATCTTTTCAATTTCCATATTTGAGAGGTCGCAGGGAACTCCCAGTTTTATACAGAGCTCCCTGTTCTCTTTAACGTTTGTCTTAAAGCCGCAGAATGTCAGTTCGTTAACTGTTTTAAAAAATTTAAGGAGCTCCTCAACTTCGTCTGCCATTAATGTTCTGTCTTCAACTGAAAGGATAAATCGGGAGCCTTTCAGCAGCTGTTTCTTTTCTGCTATAAACTGCTTTATCTTCTCTAAGTCAAAGTTTGAGCTGTCTGTCAAAAGTTCTATTGCTATTACGTTGGTTCCCCTTAGCTTAAAATCCATTTTACACCTCTCTAAGTTGTAAATTCTAACAGGATTGGAGGAGACAATGAAGTTTTTATCTTCAAGGAAGTCGGGAAAGATTTCTCTCTTCGGCGTTCCCTACGACTCAACAACCTGTTTCAGACCCGGTGCAAGGTTTGGCCCAGACGGTATTAGGTTTTTCTCTGAGAATTTGGAAGAGTTCAGCCTTGCTTTAGGGAAGTCTTTAAAAGATGTGGACTTTTCCGATGTCGGAAACCTTGAAGTTCCCGTAGAGCCTGAAAAGATGGTTAGTTCCGTTTACTCTTTTGTTAGAGAGCTTGAGATTCCCGTTCTCCTTGGTGGAGAGCACTCTGTTACCTATCCGGTTGTAAAGGCCCTTTCAGAGAGGTTTAGAGAGTTAATGGTTGTCCACTTTGACGCCCATGCAGACCTGAGGGAGAGCTACTCAGGAACTCCTTACTCTCACGCCTGCGTTATGAAGAGGGTTCTGGATTTGGGAGTTTCAATTGTTCAGGTAGGTATAAGGAGTGCAACTAAAGAGGAGGCGGAGCTCCGCCGTCAAAATCCCAACATAACGGTTGTTGATTCTCTTTCAGAACTCCTCTTTCTACTGTCCCGTGTAAGTGCTCCCGTTTACTTTTCTATTGACATAGACTTCTTTGACCCTGCCTTTGCTCCCGGAACTGGAACTCCGGAGCCTCCCGGAGCATCTCCGGTTGAATTCTTTGACTTCATCTATAAATTACCAGCCGTCAACGTTGTGGGGTTTGACGTAGTTGAAGTTTCTCCCCCTTACGACCCCAGCGGGATTACCCAGATGCTTGCAGCTAAAATTGTCAGGGAGCTTTTAATAAAGTTCTGGGGGTAGGAATGCTCTGGTTTACTGAACACTACTCCGGTGAGGGGATGGAGCTCTCGGGAACCGGCTTAACCGTTAAGGTGAAGTCTGCCGTAAGGAAGAGAACGCCATATCAGGAGCTCCTTCTCCTTGAAACCGAAGATTGGGGAAAGATGCTGGTTCTGGATGGTGCCATTCAGACTTCAGAGAGGGACGAGTTTATCTACCACGAAATGATAGTCCACCCCGCAGCCTTTACCTTCATCCGTCAAATAGAGAGGGTTCTGATTATTGGTGGTGGAGATGGAGGAACCGTAAGAGAAGTTCTGAAGCACGAACCAAAACAGATTGATATGGTTGAGATAGACAGAGATGTTGTTCAGTTTGCAAAGGAGCACCTACCCTCAATCTCCTGTGGTCTTAAAGATGAGAGAGTTAACCTGATATTTGGAGACGGCAGGGAGTTTGTAAAAGATAAGGAGGGAGTTTACGACCTGATAATCGTTGACTGTTCAGACCCTATCGGCCCATCAAAGGTTCTCTACGAAGAAGATTTCTACAGGGATGCAGCAAAAGCGCTGAAGCCCGATGGAATCTTTGTTACACAGTCTGAATCTCCCTTTGCTCAGAGGAGGGTTCATGTTAGAGTGGTGAGGGAGCTCTCCAAGGTCTTCAAAATTGTCCGTCCATACCTCGCCTTTATCCCAACTTACCCTTCCGGTATGTGGAGCTTTACAGTTGCCTCAAACAGGTTAGACCCTTTAGGAGCTGCTCCATCGTCCCTTGGAAAGCTCTACAGGGAGTTTGTTGAAAGAAGTGGAGAGCTCAAGTACTACAACCCGGAAGTCCACTACGGAGCCTTTGCAATACCAAACTTTGTATACAGGGAGGAGTAGAAATGGAAATACTTGAACAGATTGCAAGGGAAGCTGAAGCAAACACTCAGGTTCCCGCCTACCCAAGGAGTGTTGAAAAGGTTATCGCCGCTGTGATGTCCTCGCCAAACTTCTGGAAGATCGTTGACCTCTCAGACGAGCCCCTTCCTTTAGTTGCCGAAATCCTCAAGCTTTTGAACAAGCACGACCTTGTTGCCTTTGAGGGGAACCAGATACTCCTTACAGAGGCTGGGGCTGAGCTTGCAAGGAAACTTGGGATTGAGCCCTTTGTTTCCCACAGGTGCCCTACCTGTAAAGGAAGGAGCGTTGTTATTGATGAGTCTTTAAAGCCTGCCTTTGAGAAGTTCTTAAAGATTCAGGAGAACAGACCTCCTGCAATTCACCAGTACGACCAGGGTTACGTTACACCGGAAAACACCTTTGCACGAGTTGCCCTTGCCGACGACAGGGGAGACCTGAGGGGTAAAAAAGTAGTAGTTCTTGGAGACGACGACCTTATGAGCATTGCCCTTGCCCTCTCTGGCCTTCCTGCAAAGGTGACAATCCTTGAGATTGACGAAAGGCTTGTGAACTTTATTAAGGAAGTTTCTGATGAATACAACCTGAACATAGATGCCAGGGTTCACGACCTCCGCCAGCCACTTCCTGAAGACGTTGTTGGAGCCTACGATACCTTCTTTACAGATCCACCTGAAACAGTTGAGGCAATAAAGGCCTTTGTGGGAAGGGGAGTTGCAACGCTCAAAGGTCCAAGGTGTGCCGGTTATTTCGGAGTTACCCGCAGGGAATCTTCAGTTGACAAGTGGAGGAGAATTCAGGAAGTTCTCATAAACATGGGTCTTGTCATCACAGACCTTCTCCACAACTTTAACGAGTACGTTAACTGGGACTACTACGAGGAGATGAGGGGATGGCAGCTCACTCCCGTTAAGGAGCCCCCAAAGGATATCTGGTACAGGTCAACCCAGTTCAGGGTTGAAACAGTTAGAGGGTTTAAAGGCTTCAACGAACCTATCGTTGGTGATATCTACAACGACGCGGAGAGCTCCACAACCTAAAACCTCATCCGGCGGGCTTCTTGCCCGCCCTTTCAATCATATAGTTAAAGAGCTTAACAACAAAGGGACCAATTAAATTCTGAACAACGCTGTAGAAAACTGCCGGGAGTGCAGAGAGAGCTCCCCAGTGAGAAACCGCCAGAACAGTTGCAAGGCCTGAGTTCTGCATTGCCGTTTCAATTGAAATTGTTATCCTCTCAATCTTTGGAACTCCCAAAAACCTTGGAATAACGTATCCTAACCAGAATCCAAAAAGAAGGTGAAGAAGAGAACCCAGGAGTAAAAGCTCAAAGGTTTTAAACGGCAAGGAGAGAATCTTTCCCCTTCCGGCTGAAACAACAAAACCGACAATTAAAACAACGGCAACGGTTGAGTAAGCTGGGAGGTAGGGTTTTATCCTTTTAACCCTTTCACCAAACCTGCTGTTTATCCAGACTCCTAGAACAACAGGAATTAGGGTTATCTGAACCATATCTAAGAACAGCTTGAACGCATCCACTTTAACGACCTTTCCGGCAAACACCTTCGTAAGGATTGGGGTAAAAACCGGCGAGATTAAGGTATTTATTCCTGAAAGGGCTAAGGAAAGGGCAAGGTTTGCTCCCGCCAGGAAGTTGTAGACGTTTGAAACAACCCCTGTAGGACAGGAACCTGTTAAGACCTGTCCGGCTATGAAAACTTTGGGGAGCTCCCTGTAAAGCCACAGTGCAACTAACCAGCCAAGAAGTGGCATTACCGAATACTGGGTCAATAGACCTATAAGAACAATCCTGGGTTTTTTAAGAACTGCCTTGAAATCCTCAAACTTTAGCGTTAAACCCATTGAGAGGATTACGGAGCCGAGGAGGGGCTTAATAATCGGCTTGAGCGGGAGGAATGCTCCGGGAAACTTTATTGCCAGAGGGGTAATTATTAAAACCCACAACCAGAGAAAGTTAGCTATCAACTTTCCTCCTCAATTTGTTTCTGCTATTCTACTCCGGATGTTTGTTGATACTGTTGTATTAAACGTTAGTTTCAGTTAAACTTTTACTCCCCTGAAAATTTTAGGTTAGCTGTGAGGAGATGGGATGGTGAAGTTCCGATATCTTGTTCCCCTTTTGTTCTCTTTCGGAATAATGATTCATAATTCTATACCTGCTGAAATGACAGTAAATGGGGAGGTTCCACAGATCTCTTTACCCTCTTCAGGTTCACCTTCAGAACCTGGAGTTCCACAGAGTGGATTTCCCGTCTGGACGCCCTGTAAAGGGTGTCAACACGTCTGGTATTTAACCTGCAGAAATCCAGGAAAAGAAGGTTGTATTGTTGATGGTAAAGAGGTTTCCTGGGAAGAGTTTGTTAAAAGGGCAAATAAGAGGGCAAAAGTTGTAAGTATTGAGAAACTGAGAAATGGAACTGTAATTGTCTGGTTCAAATGGTAATTTTATTGGTGGAGGTGGCGGGATTCGAACCCGCGTCCGGAGATGCGGCCCAGGTAGCTTCTACAGGCTTAGCCTGTGTTTTGCCGTCTCGCTCCGGGGTTAGCCCACAGGCAGGCGCCCCGGAGCCAGCCCTCTAACTTCTCGGGAGCTCCCCCGAGGGCGAGGGGAGCTCCCCAGCCCGCCTCTCTGTCGCCCTACCCGGAGCCGACGGGCGGAGCTCCGGGGGACGTCGCTGCGCTAATTAGGCAGCGAGAGCAAGTTCTTCGTTGGCAACTATCTTGGGTGCCTTTTTAACGAGGTTGGCTCCTCGGCCTGCCGCTACCTGAACCTCTGCATCCCCGTCGAAACCGGTCACCCCCGTATTCATCTGTCGTTTAATAAATATAGACGGGCACAAAATTTGTGCAAGGGCTGAAAATATTGGAAATCAAAGTTCAAAAAGCCACTCTTTCCAGTTTTCCCCTATTTTCCCCTTTCTCCTATACCTTTCCATCAGTTTCGGACAGGGGCAGTTCCTCTTGTACCTGTTCAGCTTTTCAGAAACCCTTAAAACGATTTCTGGAAAAAGAGAAACTGCCCTGTCAACTTTCTTTTTCTCCTCTTCCCTCAGCATTCCCTCAAAAAGGATTCCCTCTTTAAAAACACTCTCCTTTATACCCTCGGCGTAGTTTGTGACGTAGCAGAGAGCTCCATAACAGATCTCAAGCTCCCTTGCCAGAAACACCTCTGGAGCTAAGGTCATTCCAACCAGGTCTGCTCCTAACTTTTTAAGCATCCTGATTTCGGCTCTCGTCTCAAGCCTTGGCCCCTCTGTACAGGCGTAAACTCCGCCGTCGTGGTAGCTTACCCTTAACTCACTTAACGAATCTAAGAGGGCTTTTCTGACGCCGGGGCAGAAGAGGGGGCTCTGCCTGACAAACCCAAGGCCGCCGTTCTCAAAGAACGTTCCTTTCCTCTGCTTTGTAAAGTCTAAAACGTCGTCTGGAACGACAAAATCCCCCGGCTTAAACTCCTCTCTCAGTGATCCCGGCCCCGTCCAGGAGACGATGATTTCTGCTTTTAGCTCCTTTGCTGAGTAGATGTTTGCTCTGTAGTTTACAAACGGAGCAGTTGTATCGTAGTCCTTTTCACCGTGGCGAGAGAGGAAAAGGTATTCAAAGCCGTTTGGGTGCTTAATTCTGTAGATGGGATTTGAGAGGCCGTAGGGGGTATCAAGCCTTTTAACCTGTAGAACTTTTCCAAACCTCTCCTTCTCTAACGTATAAGCTCCGCTTCCCCCGATTATCAGAACTTTAGCCACGGTTTCTCCTGATTTCTGGAGGAGTTATCCTGTGGAGTTTAAACCTCTCTCTTGCAAGTTCTTCTACCCAGTCAATTTCCTGAAACCTCTGGACAAAGGGATCTATTGATATGCCACCCCTCGGGTTGAACTCCCCGTAAACCTCTATGTAGTAAGGCTCAAGGAGTTTGAAGAGGTCATCTGCTATCTGGTTAACAGTATCTTCGTGGAAACCTCTGGCATTCCTGAAAGAGAAGAGATAGAGCTTTAATGATTTACTCTCAACCAGCCACCTGTCGGGGATGTACTGGATGTAGATTGTTGCAAAGTCTGGCTGGCCTGTTATGGGGCACAGGGTTGTGAACTCTGGGCAGTTGAAGGATACCCAGTAGATTCTGTCAGGGAACTTATTGGGGAACTTTTCCAGAACATCAGGGCTGTATTCAAACGTGTATTCCGTTTTCTTTCCAAGCTTTGAGACTGTTCCAAAATCTTTTCTCTCCAAAGGGCACTCCCTAAGAGTTTTAGGAATTTTACTATCGGTCTGGTTGTTTGATGAATCATGATTCAAAGTTTGGAAAGAGGGGGCAGCTGAGGTGCTGCCCCTTTCTCCATAAAGG
>WFNZ01000027.1 GCA_015488335.1 Thermovibrio sp. | reverse complement strand
TCAAAAAGAAAAGGAAGAATTTAAAGAATCTTAAGAAAGAAATAAATCTACTTAAGGGAAAGAATTATATAGATAAAATTGCAGAGCAGTTAGGCATTGAAAGTCATCTTTTAAAAAGGCTTGATAAGCTTAATGACTTTCTTGAAAGAGACACTCTTAATGCTGATGATTTGAGAGAAATACTAAAACTCAAAAAAGATTTAATAAAGGTTTTATTGGCAATTTTAAATTCGGAAGGAGCAAGATTTTTATATGAGATTATCAAAGGAATTGACAGTAATTTATCGCAAAGATTAAATGAAAAGTTCGCTGTGCAATATAACATTAACCGGGATGATTTAGAGAAAATAAAGCCATTTCATTGGATAATGGAATTTCCTGATGTATTCGTAGACAAGAGAACTTTTGATATTGTGATAGGAAATCCGCCTTATGGAGCAAAATTGTCTCAACTTGAGAAGAAATTTTATAAGAGTTTTTCCACAAATACTAATACAGCTTCCTTATTTATAAAAAGAGCATGCTCTCTATCCAGATTTGTGTCTTTTGTTGTTCCTAAGTCTTTAACGTACTCAAGCGTATGGCAGAATGATCGAAAACTTATATTAAACGGTCTAATAGAGTGCATTGATGTAAGTACTGCTTTTAAAAACGTTAAGTTAGAACAAGTTATCTGTATTCTACGGTGTGATTTAACAACTAAACATTATCTTTCTGCTGGAATTATCAATGGAAGTGTTACAAATTTGGCAAGAATTGATAAAGAAGTTCCTAAGTTCATTGGGATTATTCTAACAAATATAGAAGATAAAGCCCTCAAGATTTTTAACTATATTAAGCGAAATTGTAAATTGAGACTATCGGATGTGGCATGGACATTTAGGGGAAAGGGATTACAGAGATATCTAAGGGATGAAGGAAACTTTGTCGTAATATCCGGTAGGAATATAAAAAGATATCAGATAGCCGGACAGTTGAAGTTCATTGATGAGGAATTCCTAAATAAAGATGAAGTAGAAAAGTTCATACAGCCTAAGCTTATCTTTCAAAATATTATTGCTCATATAAAGAAACCGTACGACCACATCAAGATATCAGGAACTTTTGATGGTGAAGGGTACATAACGTTAGATACAGTAAATAATGTTATTTCGTTGGATGAGAAGAATTATCCTCTTAAATTTTTATTAGGTTTAATGAATTCTGATTTTTTTAGTTGGTATGTTTACAGATTTGTTTACAATAAAGCAATAAGAACTATGCATTTTGATAATTACTTTTTTGAAAAAATTTTACTTCCTGATTTTAGTAGAAAAACTGTTGATTCTATAGTCAGTTTAGTAGACTCCTTGCTTTCTCGTTTTAATAGAGAAAAGTATCAACTTATAGAAAACTTAATTTTGCAAGCGTATAATATTGAGCCAGATGATTTATTTGAGATAGGATATGGGAAAGATTACGAGAATAAGAAGACAGAAGAATAATCCTAATAGATTATCTGTCTATATAGATGGGCAATTCTGTACAGGTATGGAAGAGAGAGTGTTTAAAGGCTTGAATCTTAAGGTGGGAGATGAGATAAATTGTGAAGAGTTAAAAAGAGAAGTTAAACTATTCTGGAAGAATAGATATAAGGACAAATGGAAGGAAGAAAAGAGTAGAATTTTGGCAGTTATTTATAAAATAAAAGAGCTTTTAAAAGAAGATATTGACTTTGAGATTTTTGGTTTTGGAGCTGGAAGTGATAAACTGATTGAAAGTCATCCTGTAGAAAAAGGTATTCCTGATTTAGCAGTTATATATAAGAAGGGGAAATTTAGCTATGTTTTACTCTTTATTGAAGTTACCGGAACTAACTTTCTGAGTAAGGAAGATGATTTATGGATAAGGCCAGATAAGTTTGAATTTGCTAAGAGACATTCTAATATGGATATTTGGATAGCTCATTACATAAATAATTTAGATTTGGTTAGGTTTATCTCTACTAAAAACTTATCAGGTTTGGGAAAACCTAAAGAAGTTGCGATAGGAAATAATAGGGAAATTTATCTTTCTATTTCAGTAAGTCATAAATCAGTTCAGAGCATAGAACAGTTCATTAAATACCTTCAAGAAAAAATAGACCGTATAAAGTCAACATAGGTTCGTTTATAAGTAAAGGATCTTAATGCTTTTGTATTTTGCAAATTGAAAAGATTTAAAAGATAAACCGGGAATTAAAGTTGGTTGCGGGGGCGGGATTTGAACCCGCGACCTCCGGGTTATGAGCCCGGCGAGCTACCAGACTGCTCTACCCCGCGTCAGTGGTGGAGGGGGCAGGATTCGAACCTGCGTAGGCGTAAGCCGGCGGATTTACAGTCCGCTGCCTTTGACCACTCGGCCACCCCTCCACGTATGGTGCCGGCTGAGGGAGTCGAACCCCCGACCTGGTGATTACAAGTCACCCGCTCTAGCCAGCTGAGCTAAGCCGGCACATCGTGGACGGTGAATAATATAGGAACAGCGGAGATAGTGTCAAGAGGTTCAGATATAATTCTCCACCCTAACAGGCAGGGAGATTGGCGATGGAGATACTGATTCTTGGTCCGGTTAAAGGTGCAGTTGAGAGGTTTACGGGGCTTGTAGAAGTTTCACAGCCCGATATCGTTATAACTATTGGTCCTCACGGTTTTGAGAAACCTGTGAGGATAGATAAAACTTGGTTCTACTGCAGGGGAGCTCACGATAACTTGGAAGTTCTGGGAAGGAGCTCCGGTACCGACTTCCTCTCCCGCCTTTTCAGAACAAAAGAGGGGCTTACGTTTAGCGGAATCAGCGGTGTTTACAACCCGTCAACAGCGAAATTCACAAGGACAGAGTGGGTAAAGGTTAAGGGGAAAATCGGAAAGAGCAAGCAGAACGCAATATTCAGGGAAGACGTTGAAGCTCTGATAGAGCTCTTTAAACGTTCAGGACTTGAAAGGCTTGACTTTCTTGTGATTGCAGACTCTCCAGAAAGGCCGGTTTTCAGGGAAGTTCTGGAAATAACAAAGCCCAGATACCTCTTCTACCCCTCTTCAGAGTATAGAAAAGAGAGAGTTGGAGATACTGTTTACGTTGGCTTAGAAGAGGTTGTTTCCCCCAAAGGCAAGTACATTTTCCGCTTTGATAGAATTGATTCTCAATAAATCAGCTTTAAGAGAGGAGAGACAATGGTTTATAGACACAAAGATTCCTGCGGTGTTGGATTCATAGCCTCGGTTAACGGAGAAAAGAGCTACGAGATAATAGATAAAGGATTAAAGGCTGTTACCAACCTCACCCACAGGGGAGCCGCCTTAGCAGATGGAAGAACGGGAGACGGTTCTGGAATTCTCTTTCAGGTTCCCCACCGGTTCTTCATCAAAGAGGCAAAAAGAATAAGGGGAGACTTTTCTGCCGAAAAGGTTACAGTTGGAACCTTTTTCCTAAAGGGAGATGTTGACGGAGCTCTCTCCCTCATAGAGAGTGAAGTTAAGGAAACCCTCGGAGATGCCGTTTTAAGGGAAGTTCCCGTTGATACAACCCAGTGTGGCGAAATTGCAAGGCGTTCAATGCCGGCCTTCTACCAGGTAATTGCTCCAGCGGGAGACAGGGTTGAGACTTACCTTTTAAGAAGAAAGTTGGAAAAGAAACTGGCGGAGCTCCACTCTGAAAACTACGTCGTCTCCCTCTCTTCAGACCTTGTTGCCTACAAGGGAATGCTCTTAGCTCCAGACCTTAAGAACTTCTTTTTAGACCTTCAAAATGAAAAGCTCTCCTCATCAATAGCCATCTTCCACCAGCGCTACTCAACAAACACGAACCCGGAGTGGAGACTTGCCCAGCCCTTAAGGCTCATAGCCCACAACGGAGAGATAAACACGATTACGGCAAACAGGAACTTTATTAAGGCCATTGAGCCCATTCTCTCCTCTCCCGTTCTCGGAGAGAGGATAAAAGAGGTTCTTCCCTTAGTTGAGTTCACTGAAAGCGACTCAGCCTCTTTAGACAGAGTCTTTGAGCTTTTAGTTGTCTGCGGAGTTGACCCTGCAACGGCAATAACCCTCTTAGTTCCACCGGCCTACGAGCTTTTAGACGACATAACAGACGAGGAGAGAGCTTTCTTCCAGTATGCCTCACTCCTTATGAAGCCGTGGGACGGTCCTGCGGCCATTGCGTTTACAGACGGAAAGGTGGTTGGCGGAAAGCTTGACAGAAACGGCCTTCGCCCTGCCAGATACGTTGTTACAGAGAGTGGTTTAGTTGTTTTCGGCTCTGAAGTTGGAATGGTTGACATTCCAGACGGGGAAGTCTCTCACTTTGGCCGCCTTATGCCGGGGGAGATTTTCGTTGTAGATACGGAAAGCGGCGAGATTAAGGAAAACTCTGAGGTTTTAAGGGAAATTGCCGACAAGTTCCTTGTTGAAAAGGAGGTTCGGCGGAAACTATACAGGTTAAAGGGTGAAAACTACGTTGAGCCAGAACCTTCAGAAAAACTCTCTAAAGAACTTGTTAAGTTCTGCTACTCAACTGAAGACCTTGAAGAAGTTGTTGAATATATGGCCGAGATGGGTAAAGAGCCCGTCTTCTCAATGGGAGACGATACTCCCCTTCCAAACCTCTTAGACAGGCCTTACCTCCTCTTTCGTCACTTCAAGCAGAGGTTTGCCCAGGTTACAAACCCTCCCATTGACCCCATAAGGGAAAAGGCCGTTATGAGTCTCAAGCTGAGGCTCGGTTCAAAGGTTAACTTCCTTGACCTCTCCGGAAAGCTCAAGCGGAGAATAGAGATAGACTCTCCCCTCCTCACTCCAACTGAGTTTGAGGAGATTAAAAACACCTCTTTCGTTCGGGTTAAAACTTTCAAGATGGAGTTTGAAAACTCCCTTAAAGAGGGGCTTGAGAACCTATTTAACTCTGTAAAAAGGGCGATAGAGGAAGAAGACGTTGAGATAGTGATTCTTTCAGACAGGGGTGTTAAATACCCGATTCCCTCTCTCCTTGCAGTTTCAGGCCTCTGCGCCTTTTTAGAGAGGGAGAAGCTCCTGCATAAAGTTTCAATAATTGTTGAAACCGGAGAGGTAAGGGATACCCACCAGACTGCTGCACTTGTGGCCTTTGGAGCTTCCGGCGTTTACCCCTACCTCGTCTTTGAGTACCTAAAGGCCAACGAGGTTGAGCTCAACAAACCTTACAAAGAACTTGAGAGGAACTATAAAGAGGCCATAAACGCAGGCCTTTTAAAGATTATGTCTAAGATGGGAATCTCGGTTATCTCCTCCTACCACCGCTCACACCTCTTTGACATTGTAGGGATAGGAAGAGAGGTTGTTGACGAATACTTCCCTCACACGGCTTCTCCAATAGGTGGTATAGGGCTTGAGGAGATTGAAGCTGTTGTAAGGGAAAGGGTTAAGCAGGCGGAAGAAAAAACTGAGCCGGAGCCTTCAGGGGAGCTCCGCTTCCGCCCCGGCGGTATCTACCACTCCTGGAGCCCGAAAGTTGTTCGCGGAATCTTTAAGGCTGCAAGGAGCG
>WFNZ01000026.1 GCA_015488335.1 Thermovibrio sp. | reverse complement strand
TTCACATATACTCTCCATTAATTTCCCGCCTCTGTTTTTCCGGGCATTTGAGTCAAGACCAACCTCAACTCCCAAAACGTAGTCGGGAACGCTTTTTATTTTTCTTCTGAAAAGCTCTGCAAGACCCGAATCTTCAAAAGCTTCACATATTTTCTGAATATCTTTTCGTGTAAGTTCCTTTTTAGAAAAGTCAAATTCCTCATACTTAAATGTATTTTTATCAATCAGAACTGAAAATTTAGTATCTCTAACAGCAAGAAGAATCGGTAATGCTTTAACTACTACAGGATACTCTGAAATTAATTTCCTAAGAGATTTTGTCGGGTCTTCTTTTCCTACAACACAGTTAAGTAAGTTCAGTGCAGCTTCCAGTTCCTCTATATTTTTGAACACTTTTTGCCAGTCAACAAAATACTCCCAGCTTCTTATGTGTTCTTTAATGGTTGATAAAAAGAAGTTATAAACTTCCTCCGGGTCAGAAAGATTTAAAGGACATTTAGAACTTCCTCTTTTCAAGTCTTAACCCCTGAAGTTTCTCTAATTCCCGATAAAAGCGGGAGCTCCTTTAGTTCATCCTCTATTCTCGGTATTGCAAGTTCCTTCAGATATTTTTCAGTAAAGTCAATACCAATAAACTTTCTCCCGTAACGAACAGCAACCACGCCAGTAGTTCCGCTACCGCAGAACGGATCGAGAACAACATCTCCAGGATTTGAAGTTAAGAGAATAATTCTTTTAAGGAGTTCCTCCGGCTTTTGAGTAGGGTGTTTACCATATCTCTTTTCCTGCGGTTTAGGAGTGGGAATTGACCAGACACTTCTCATCTGTTTGCCAGGTTTTTTTATGAAATCACCACTCCAGTTTCCCTTTCTGGAAAGTTCATAGTTAAACGTATGTTTTGCCTCTTTACTCTTTTTAGCCCAGATAAGGGTTTCGTGGCTGGCAGTGAACATTCTACAGCTTAAGTTGGGAGAGGCATTAGGCTTAAACCAGACAATCTCGTTAATTATGTGCCACCCCTGTTTCTGAAGTGCAAAGCCGCACATGTATATTGAGTGGTAAGTTCCTGAGATCCAGATCGTTCCATTGGGTTTTAAAACTCTTCTGCACTTTTCTATCCAAGAAAAGTGAAACTCAAAATCTTCGTCAAATCCTTTGCTCCTGTCCCATTCCCCCTTGTTAACGCTAACTCTTCTACCGGCATGACACGTAAAACCATCGTTTGACAGGTTATAAGGCGGATCGGCAAATATCAGATCCACCGATTCGGCAGGCAGCTGATCAAGTATTTCAAGGGCATCTCCCAGATACAGCTTTACATTGTCTTTCTCGTAGTAAGGTTTCACTTTAAACTCCAAATCCGTTTCCTTTATCTCTTTAAAATATCCAGGACAGAGTTAACAATGTCCCCTTCTATTTTGAAAAAGCCCTCTGGAGAGGTAAAGAGAACATTTTTGGGCTCCTCGCTCCTGTTTAGAACCAGGACAAACTCGTAACCCTTTCTGAATGCAACTTCTACAGAATCCTGGTAGTCTCTCTCAACTATGTCCCGGGCTACCGAATACCCTTTTTTTCGGAGCTCCCTGGCCACCTCGTAAGCAAGGTGCTTTTCAGTGCCAAGGTCAATTATGTAAAAGTCCTTTTTTGTGGAAGTTCTAAGGAGCCCCTTCTTCTCAAGGAGCTCCTCTAAAGCGTCAACGCTTAAAGCTATGCCCGTTGCAGGAAGCTCCCTGCCGAACTTTCCCGTAAGCTGGTCGTATCTTCCACCCATTCCTAAGGAAAAACCGTAGAGGGGGTGGAAAACTTCGTAGGTTATTCCAGTGTGGTAGTCCATTCCCCTCTTCTCAGAGAGGTCAAATATCACCCTCTCCTCAAAGCCGTAGCTTTTCAGAATACTGTAAACGCTCTTTAGCTCACCCAGAGCTCTTACAGATCTTTCATTTTTGAACAGTTTTTCCGCCCTCTCTAAAACGTCCTCTTTCCCGTAGAGCTCTAAAAGTGAAAAGAGCTTCTCTCTCCTCTCTCCGGTTATTCCTTCCTCTTCTGAAAAGAGCTCAATTCCAGAGAAATCTTTGTGTTTAAGCAAATTAAGAAGTTTCTCTCTGTTCTTTACGCCAAGCTCCTCAACAACTCCCTCCAAAAACTCTGTGTGACCAATGTCTATCTGAAAAGACTTTAAGCCTAACTCCTTCAATATGTTGGCAACAACAGAGATGACCTCTGCATCAGCTTCAACTTCCTTAACGCCAAGGAGCTCCATCCCGAACTGATAGGTCTCCCTGTCTCCGTCCCTGTCTCTAAACACCTTTCCCATGTAGTAGAAGCGGAAAGGAGGTTCCTCATCCTTGAAAGACGAGGCAACAATCCTTGCAACCTGAGGGGTGAAGTCTGGTCGGACGGCCATAAGCCTTCCTGTAAACCTGTCAACTAACTTAAAGGCAAATTCCTCAGTGTTTTTATCAACGGCTGTAAAGAGCTCCAAGAACTCAATTGTTGGAGGCCATAGAGGGTCATAGCCCCACTTCTCAACAACCTTTTTAATCCTCTCAAGGAGCTCCCACCTCCTCTTAACCTCTTCCGGGAGGAGGCTCTTAAAACCCTTTGGAATCTCTGTCAGTCTCATCTTTAAAATCCTAACTGTTTAACTATCTCGTCCTTATCTGCCGGAAGCGTTATAGGCTTAACTCCCATAGAAATGGCAGTATCCGGGTCTTTTAGACCGTGGCCTGTAAGGGTGCAGACAATAACGTCTTCCTTCTCAAACATTCCTTTCTCGCGAACGCTCTTTATAACGCCGGCAATTGAGGCAGCAGACGCAGGCTCGCAGAATATCCCCTCAGTTCTTGCAACGAGTCTGTAGGCCTCAAGGATTTCCTCGTCTGTAACCATATCTATAAAACCGCCAGACTCGTTAGCTGCGTTTACTGCCCCTTCCCAGCTTGCAGGGTTCCCAATCCTTATTGCAGTTGCAATGGTTTCAGGGTTCTTAACAGGGTGGCCAAGAACTATTGGAGCAGCCCCTGCAGCCTGCCATCCGCACATCTTCGGCTTTGAGTCAACCTTTCCGGCCTCGTAGTACTCCTTATACCCCATCCAGTAGGCGGTTATGTTTCCGGCGTTTCCAACAGGAATGTAGTGGTAGTCGGGAGCTCTCCCTAACTGCTCGCAGATCTCAAAGGCTGCAGTTTTCTGCCCCTGGAGCCTATAAGGGTTAATTGAGTTGACAATGGTTATAGGGTATTCAGCTCCAATTTCCCTCACGATTTCAAGGGCGTCGTCAAAGTTTCCCTTTATCTGAACAACCTCAGCGCCGTACATAACGGCCTGAGAGAGCTTCCCAAGGGCTATTTTTCCCTCCGGAATGAGAACAACAGCTTTGAGTCCGGCCTTTGCAGCGTAGGCAGCGGCGGAAGCAGATGTGTTTCCGGTAGAAGCACAGATAACGGCCTTTGCTCCCTCTTCAACGGCTTTAGATACAGCCATAGTCATTCCTCTGTCTTTAAAGGAACCTGTAGGATTTAATCCTTCAAACTTCAGGTAGAGCTCTATTCCCGGCTTAATCTCTTTTGCAAGGTTGTCTGCCTTTATAAGAGGTGTGTTTCCCTCCAAAAGGGTGATTACAGGAGTCTTATCTGAAACCGGGAGGAACTCCCTGAACTCCTCTATTACGCCTCTCCACCTTTCCATTAAAATACCTCCGGAAAAACAGTTAAAATACGGAGTAGGAATTATACTTCCTGCTTTTTAACGGATACGGAGGAGTGATGTTTGAGGGAATCTACGTTGCAATCCCCACCCCCTTTAAAAACGGAAAGGTTGATACAGAAGCCCTTAAGAACCACATAGAGTTCCTGATTGAAAACGGCGTTGACGGAATTGTTCCCTGTGGAACAACGGGAGAGAGCGCAACCCTCTCTTACGAAGAGCACGAAGAGGTTATAGCCCTTACAATTGAGCAGGCCAGGGGAAGAGTAAAGGTAATTGCCGGAACGGGCTCAAACTCAACCTCTGAGGCCATAAGGCTCACAAAGTTTGCAGAAGAAGTTAAGGCAGACGGAGCTCTCCTCATAACCCCCTACTACAACAAGCCAAACCAGGAGGGACTCTACCGCCACTTTAAGGCCGTTGCAGAGGCAGTTTCAATACCCATAGTCCTCTACAACGTTCCTGGAAGAACCGGTGTAAACATGCTTCCAGAAACAGTTGCAAGACTCTCTGAGATTGACAACATAGTGGCAATAAAGGAGGCAACGGGAAGCACAAACGTTGCAACGGAGATAATCAACCTCTGCGGTGACAAGATGGAGGTTTTATCCGGAGACGACCTTACATTCTTCCCACTCCTCTCAGTTGGAGCAAAGGGCGTAATTTCCGTTACCGCAAACGTTATTCCGGAGAAGATGGTTGAGATGTATAAATCCTTCACCTCCGGAGACTTTAAGAGGGCATCTGAGACTCACAGGGAAATCTACCCGCTGACGAAAGTCCTCTTCATAGATACAAACCCCATTCCTGTAAAAACTGCCCTTGCTATGATGGGAAGAATGGAAAAAGAGTTCAGGCTCCCCTTATGCCCAACAACGCCTGAAAAAGAGGCAGTAATTGAGAAAACCTTAAAAGAATTCGGAGTTCTGTAATGCACTTAGGAGTTGACTACAGGGATTTAGAGAGGCTTTTAGACTACTTTGAGATAAGGGAAAAAGACATAAAAAACCTGAGATTCCTGGGGAATATTCTTCTTCCATATAAGGAAGAGTTCGCCAATGCTTTTTACGATAATTTAATGAAGTTTGAGGATGTAAAGGAGTATATACCTGAGAGCAAACTTCAGAGGCTCAAAAGAACAATTCAGGTTTGGTATGAAAAACTCTTTAGCGGTAAATACGACTCTGAATACCTGCTTTACCTGTTAAAAATCGCAAAAATTCACGTTGAAGAGGGGATTCCTCCCCACTACATCATCGTTGCAATGAACTTTGTCAGCCGTTTCTGTAGTAGGAGAATTGCCCAGTTCTTCTCAGAAAAGGCAAAAGTTTTCTTTGAGAATTTCAAAGAGGAGCAGAGAAAGTTCTGCGACCCATCAAAGGCTGAAATCCTTGAGGGATTTGTTTTAGAAGAGGTCTTTGAAAGGCTTGAGGACTTAAACAGGTCGTTAAGGAAAATACTTGCACTCAACGAGGACGTTCTCATCTCCTACTACGTTGATGCGGAGCTCCGCACATTCTTTGAAGCTGGAAAACTTGAAAGGACTGCCATAAAGCTCAGCAAGAAGTTTGCCGTATTTATGGACATAGCAATCCTATTAGGCCTTATGGCACTTGCCGTTTTCGTTATCTTCCTCTTCGGAACGGACGTTGTCCACTTCTTCCACGGAGACCTTGCCCACAGCCTGATAGCTGCGATGGGCGACCTCTTAATTCTCTGGACTGTTTTGGAGCTCCTCAACAGCGAAATCAAGTTCATGCTGGGCGGAGAGCTTGCAGTATCGGCCTTTGTCAGCGTTGCATTGGCTGCAACAATCAGGGAAGCTCTGGTTGTTTCACTTGAACACGGAAAGCCGATAGAGTTCAAGTTAGGGATTGGAGCTCTCATCCTTATCCTTGGCATCGTTTACGGAATCGTTAAGTGGTTTGAGATAAAACAGAGGAAAAAGCTCAGTTAGGGGTAGGAAATGGTAAAGCTTGCAGTAACAGGTGCAGCAGGAAGAATGGGAAGTTTGATAGGGAAGTTAGCCCTTGAGGATAAAGAGTTCAAACTGGTTGGAGTCACTGAGAGACCAGACTCAGAGCTGATAGGAAAAGAGTTTTCTCCGGGAGTAAAGTTCTACCCGTCAATCTCTGAAATTCCTGAAAGGCCAGACGTAGTAATTGACTTCACAACTCCTGAAGCCACAGAGAAGCTCCTTAAAGAGGCAAAAGAGCTTGGAGTAGCTTTAGTCATCGGAACGACGGGCCTTACAGAGAAGCAGAAAAAACTGATAGAGGAAACAGCAAAGTATGTTCCCATAGTCTTCTCCCCCAATATGAGCCTTGGAGTAAACCTTCTCTTTAAACTGGTTTCTGAAGCAGCAAAGGCCTTGAAAGATAAGGGATACGACGTTGAGATATTTGAGATCCACCACAGGTTTAAAAAAGACGCCCCATCTGGAACGGCAGTGAAACTTGCGGAGATAGTTGCAGAAAACCTGGGAGTTGACCTTGAGAAGTCTGCCGTTTACGGGAGAAAGGGAATTGTTGGAGAGAGAAAACCAGATGAGATAGGTATTTTCTCAGCAAGGATGGGAGACGTTGTAGGGGACCACACGGTCTACTTTGCAACCCTCGGAGAGAGGTTGGAGCTCACCCACAGGGCAACGAGCAGGGAGACATTTGCAAGGGGAGCTCTCACAGCCGCGAAGTGGGTAGCCGGCAAAAGGGCAGGCCTTTACACGATGTTTGACGTTCTGGGAATTTAGATGAAAGAGGCCCTAAAAGAGGAAATCGGCGTCTGGAAAGAGAACTTAAAGGCCGTTGTATACCTGTTCGTCATTGATATAACGGGAACTGCTGCAAGAGCAGTAAAAGTCGGAGTAGTTGACAAGTGGGTTATCTCCGGCGCATACCTTTTACTTATAGGCTACATACTGGTGTGGCTTCAAATAAAGAGGCTCATTAACCGCTTGAAAGAGGTTGAAAAGTGAAAGAGGTTCTATTTGCTGTATTTTTAATACTTCCTTTTATTCTGGCAATACTCTTTGCATACTTCAACGATCCACTTGCTGAAAAGTAGGGAGGAAATGTGTTTGAGGTAATTCCTGCCGTTGACATAAAGGGCGGAAAGTGTGTAAGGCTCTACCAGGGAAGGGCTGATCAGGAAAAGGTTTACTACGAGAATCCTGTTGAAGTGGCAAAAATGTGGGAAGAGATGGGAGCTCCCCGCCTCCACGTTGTTGACCTTGACGGAGCCTTTGAGGGGGTTCCCAAAAATCTGCCGATTGTAAAGGAGATAGTTGAAGAGCTCTCCATTCCCGTCCAGTTTGGCGGCGGCGTAAGAACTATGAAAGCTTTAGAAGAGCTCTTTAAGGCCGGAGTTGACAGGGTAATCCTCGGAACGGTTGTAGTTGAGGAGCCGGAGCTCTTTAAAGAGATGGTAAAAGCTTTTCCCGGGAAGTTAGTTGTTGGAATAGACGCCAAAAACGGAATAGCAACAACAAAGGGCTGGACTGAGGTTTCTGGTATTCCTGCCGTTGAGCTTGCAAAGAGGAGCGACGATTTAGACATATGGGGGTTTGTCTATACAGACATCTCAAGAGATGGAACATTGACAAGCCCAAACTTTAAAGAGGTTGAGAGGTTCGCATCTGCCGTCTCTCACCCTGTAATCGCCTCCGGCGGCGTTGCAAGGGTAGAGGATTTGGTAAAACTCTCACAGATTGAAAATGTTGCCGGAGCGATTGTCGGAAAAGCTATCTACGAGGGGACTGTTAACCTGAAAGAAGCTCTGGAGCTCCTCAAACCTTGAAGTTAAAACTCGGCAGAGCTCTAAAAGAGATAGAGGGAAACAGGTTCTTCAAAGTTCTTGAAGACGGAGACCTCGTCAAAATCTCCTACAGATTCAACGCTCCATCAGTTTTTGACACGCCGGTTAAGAGGGAGTTCCGGGGCATAACTTTTAGCCAAGAAACGGGAGAAGTAGTCTCTCGGCCGTTCCACAAGTTCTTCAACGTGGGGGAACACGGAGAAACAGAAGAAGAAAAACTTTCAGGCAGAGAGTTTGTAGCCCGTGAAAAGCTTGACGGAACAATGCTCCACCCAATTCTCTTAGACGGAGAGGTTAAACTCTTAACTCAGAAAGCTTTTTCAAACCCTCAAACGGAAAAGGGAGAGGAAATCCTCAGGAAAAATGAAAGACTCTATAAAGCGGTAAAAGAGCTCCTGCAGAAAGGCTACACCCCCGTATTTGAGCTTATCTCTCCGGAGTTTCAATTAGTGATTCCATACGACAGAGAAGAGCTGATACTGACGGAGCTCCGTGAAAACAGAACGGGGAAATACCTGTTGGAAGAAAGAGAAAATGAACTGAAAGAGCTTGGTTTCAAAACCCCGCCCAAATTCACAGGAAAACTTCACCATCTAAAGAGAAAAATAGAAGATGCCGAGATGGTAGAGGGATATGTCCTCAAAGACTTTTCAGTAAAAGAGCCCTTTCCACTCTTTGTAAAACTCAAATCTCCCTGGTATCACAAACACCACTACGCATTTACCTACCTTCACAACATACCAGACCACAAGCTCTTTAACTTATTTTTGCAGGGAAAGTCGGATGACATCTTCTCTGCCGTTTTAAACAGGGAGCTCCGCCAGAAAAAACGTGAAAGGCTTGAAAAAATGATTTCACTTTACAGAACTCTCGTTGAAACAGCCGAAAAACTTTCTGCCTTTTACGGAAAACCGGAGTTTGAAACCAGACTGAAAAAAGAGATTGAAAAAATTAAGAAAAAACACTCCAGAGATTTCTCAAAACTCAACCTTCGTGAAGACTATATGAGAGAAGCGGCAAGAATAGCGAAAAGGAGAGGAAAGTTTGAGAATTTCCTTGGAACAAAACTTTACACAATGCTCAAAGCGAAAGAGGTAGTATTAACAGACAAACCTTGAAGATTAAGAAGAAAAGAAATAAAAATAGAGGGAACCATTTTCGGAGTTTCTGTTGGTTCTATACCCTACGCTGGTTCTTGATAAGACCTACCTGCCGGTCTCTATCTTCTCACACAAAAAGGCGTTTCTCTTAGAGCTCCTTAATAAGTGCGAAGTTTTAGAACACTACAAAACCATTTCACTCCACTCTCCAAGTAGAGACTACCCTGCGCCCCTCGTTATCAGAATTCCCGTTCTCATCCGCCACTGGGAGAGCTCCCCAACCCGCAGGGCTGTATTTATCAGGGACAACTTCACCTGTGCCTACTGCGGAAAAACTGTTAAAGATAACGAAGCAACTATAGACCACATAGTCCCAAAGAGCAGGGGCGGAAAGTGGCAGTGGGAGAACCTTGTAACCTGCTGTTCAGAGTGCAACCAGAAAAAGGGGAACAAAACGCCCAAAGAGGCCGGGATGGAGCTCCTCTTTAAACCTAAAAAACCGTCAAATTTCCAGATATCTCTCAACAGGTGGAAAAACAGGTTTAACGAGGAGTTTCTGGGAGCTCTCTCCCTCTACGGCATCCGCAACGTAGAGGCCATTTAGTGAGCCTCTCTTAAAGCTGGAATGGCAAGCGCCAGTAAAAGAACGAGAACTATAAAGAACGCCATCAAAGCTTCAATCATCGTTTCCTCAATGATAAAATTTTCCAAAGTAATAATATCAAGGAGATGGGAAAGTTGAACATAAAAACCTTAATCAAGTCAAGGATTTTGAAAACTTAGTAAGAGAAACTCTCAAAGAAGATTTAAATAAATCCGGAACTGTCTTATACAGCAATTACTACACTCTTAAGCCTGGAAAATTGTATATCCTTGGATTTAATCCAGGAGGAGATCCAAATAGTGAAATCTTAAAGGATCAAACTATAGATAAGGATTTAGAAAGCCCAGAAAAATGGGACAGAAACTACAGTGAATATACTCAAAAGTGGGGCAACTACGAACCAGGAAAAGATCCTTTACAACGGAGTATAAGGTTTTTAGTAGAAGATGTGTTTAACCTTCCTATTAATGAAGTTTGTGCCAGTAACCTAATCTTTATAAGAAGCAAAAATGAGTCTGAGTTAGGAAACTGGAAAGAAACAGCAGAAAAACACTGGAAGATTCACCAAAAGATAATAAATGAAATAGTAAAACCTCAGATAATCATAGCTTTTGGTCTTGAAACATTTTATTTCGTTTTAGGGAAATTATCCTACGATTTAGGATTTTTCTTTCCTGCGGAATGGAGTAACTGGGAAATAAGAGCAGCTGTTAATAGAAGACTATTTGATAAACCCTTATTAATTCTTGGCTTTCCTCACTTCAGCCGCTATAAGTTAGTTCCATCAAGTGACAGTCTAAATGGACTTGGAAAAAGAGAGAAATCGGTTAAAGAAAGAATCGCCGAAATCCTTAAAATCGCGGGAATTTAAAATAAAGCGGCGGGGAGCCGCCGGGGTTCACCTCTCAATCCAGTAGTTTGGAGCCTCTTTTGTGATGATTACGTCGTGGACGTGGGATTCCTTCAGCCCTGCAGAGGTTATCTTTACAAACCTTGCCTTTTTCCTCATCTCCTCAATGTTTGCAGCCCCGCAGTATCCCATTCCAGCCCTTAAGCCGCCGACTAACTGGTGAATGGTATCTGCAAGGGGTCCTCTGTAGGGAACCATTCCCTCAATTCCCTCAGGAACCAACTTCTTCTCCTCAACGTCAGACTGGAAGTACCTGTCTTTGCTTCCCTTCTTCATAGCTCCTAAAGAGCCCATTCCCCTGTAAACCTTGTAGCTTCTACCCTGGTAGAGGATAACCTCTCCCGGAGCCTCTTTTGTTCCTGCAAAGAGGCTTCCAATCATCACAACCCTTGCACCGGCACCGATTGCCTTTGCAATGTCTCCAGAGAACTTTATACCGCCGTCGGCAATGATTGAGATGTCGTATTTATCGGCAATCTCTGCACACTGAGCAACTGCCGTTAGCTGTGGAACTCCTACTCCTGCAACAATCCTCGTTGTGCAGATTGAACCGGGGCCAATTCCAACCTTAACGGCGTCTGCTCCGGCCTTTATAAGAGCTTCTGTAGCCTCTGGAGTCGCAACGTTTCCGGCAATTACGTCAACGTCTGGGAAATGGCCTTTAAGCTTCTCAACAGTTTCAAGGACACCTTTAGAGTGGCCGTGGGCTGTGTCAACAACAATAACGTCAGCTCCGGCCTCTATTAGTGCCTCAGCCCTTCTAATGGCCTCAGGACCTACGCCAATTGCGGCTCCTACCCTGAGTCTTCCAAGCTCGTCCTTACAGGCGTTGGGGTATTTTTCCCGCTTTTCTATATCTTTTATGGTTATAAGCCCTTTCAGGTAGCCGTTCTCGTCAACTACGGGGAGTTTCTCTATTTTGTGTTTGTGGAGAATCTCCTTAGCCTCTTCAAGGGTCGTTCCAACTGGAACGGTTATCAGGTTTTCTCTGGTCATTACTTCTGCAATTTTTTTGCTGAAGTCCTTAACGAACCTGATATCCCTGTTGGTTATTATTCCAAGGAGCTTCCCTGACTCATCAACAACGGGAAGTCCGGAGATTTTATATTTTCTCATCAAGGCTTCTGCTTCAGATATTGTCTGGTCAGGCCGAACTGTTACAGGCTTTACAATCATTCCGCTCTCAGATCTTTTAACCCTGTCAACCTCTTCTGCCTGCTCCTCTATAGACATGTTCTTATGGATTATCCCAATGCCACCCTCACGGGCTATTGCTATGGCAAGCTCGGCCTCTGTAACTGTGTCCATTGCGGCACTCATTATCGGAATGTTGAGGGTAATCTTCTTTGTTAGCTTTGTTCTTACATCCACCTGGGTTGGCAGGACTTCAGAGTAGTTTGGAACCAAGAGAACGTCGTCAAACGTAAGGGCTTCCTTAACCTCTCTGCCGAGCATATTTTCCTCCTTGAAAACTTTAGGGAATTATAGTTTTGCTGATAGAATAGGGCAAGTAGGAGGTGGAGTTTGTCTGAGAAGAAGCTCTGGGGCGGTCGGTTCAAAGAGAGCACGAACGAGCTTGTTGAGGAGTTTACTGAGTCTGTTTCTTACGATAAGAGGTTAGCTCCCTTTGACATAGCAGGAAGCATTGCCCACGTAAAGATGCTTGAGAAACAGGGAATATTAAAGCCTGAAGAGGCTGAAAAGATAATTAAAGGGTTAAACCAGGTTCTCAAAGAGATTGAGGAAGGGAATTTTCAGTGGAAGAGAGAGCTTGAAGACGTCCATATGAACGTTGAGAAGAGGCTGACTGAAATTGTTGGCCCGGTTGGTGGGAAGCTCCACACTGGAAGGTCAAGGAACGACCAGGTTGCAACAGATGTCAGGCTCTACGTAAGGAAAGAGATTGAGGAGATTTTAGACCTATTAAAGGCTCTCCGCAGGGCCTTCTGGAAGCAGGCTAAGGAGAACTTAGACGTTGTTATGCCGGGATACACCCATCTCCAGATAGCCCAGCCGGTTCTCTACTCCCACCACATGCTGGCCTACTATCAGATGTTTAAGAGGGATGAAGAGAGGTTCAGGGATACTCTAAAGAGGGTAAACATTTCACCCTTAGGCTCTGCAGCCCTTGCAGGAACGAGCTACCTGCTGGATAGAGAATTTACAGCTAAGCTCCTGGGGTTTGAAGGAGTAACAAGAAACAGCATGGATGCAGTAAGCGACAGAGATTTTGTAGCTGAGACAATTTTCAACTGCGCAATGGTTATGATGCACCTCTCAAGGCTCTCTGAGGAGCTTGTTCTTTGGTCAACAGAGGAATTTGGGTTTGTGGAGCTCCCCGACGCTTTCTGCACCGGAAGTTCAATAATGCCCCAGAAGAAAAACCCCGACGTTTCAGAGCTCACAAGGGGTAAAACCGGAAGAGTTTACGGAGACCTGGTCGCAATTCTCACCGTTCTCAAAGGGCTTCCGTTAACCTACAACAGAGACCTCCAGGAAGACAAAGAGCCCCTCTTTGACGCAATAGACACAGTAAAACTCTCTCTCAAAGTCAACGCTTTAATTGTTGAGGGAATGAAGCCCAAGAAAGAGAGGATGAGAGAACAGGCCAGAAAGGGTTTCTCATTGGCAACAGACCTTGCAGACTACCTTGCCAAAAAGGGTGTTCCGTTCAGAGAAGCCCACAGGATTGTCGGAGAGCTTGTTGCTTACTGCTTAGACAAAGGAAAAGGACTTGAAGACCTCTCTTTAAATGAGTTCAGACAGTTCTCAGACAAGTTTGATAAAGACGTTTTAGACCTTATGAGCGTTGAAGGTTCCATAAACAGCAGAAACATAACTGGCGGAACCGCAAGGGAACAGGTAGAGAAGGAGATAGAGCGAATTAGAGAGGAAGAAGGCTTTGAGTAAGAAGCAGGCGTGGTTTAAGCTTGCAAAGTATGATCTTGAAACTGCTAAAGCGATGTATGAGACGGATAGATTTAGATACGTTCAATTTATGTGCCAGCAGGCTATAGATAAACTCTTTAAAGGTTTAATCACCGAAAATTCATTTCCTCCGCGCATTCATGACCTCGTAAGGTTAGCAGAACTTGCAAAATTAGAGTTTAAAGAGGAAGAACTTTTAATGCTGGAAAAACTTTCCTCCCTATATCTTCGTATTAGATATTTTCCAGACGAGGAGATATCCCGTTACAGTGCTGAGAAATTTTTAAAATTTACGGAGGATTTGTGTCACAGGTTCTTAAAAGAAATAAAGTGGTAGATTTAGCAAAAACGTTTGCCAGAAAATTGATAGAGTCTGGCTTTATACCGGTTAAAGAGATTTACCTATACGGCTCCTACGCTCACGGAACCCCCGATGAATGGAGCGATATTGACATAGCAGTTATCACAGATAGGGACCTTGATTTTGAAAGTTTGATTGAGATTGAAGCAAAAGTAAGAATGTTTGCCAGAAAAATAGATATCAGGATAGAACCGTTAATCTTCACTCCATCTGATGAGCTTGGATTTGTTGAATCAGAGGTTAAAAAAGGTATTAGAATCTACTCGGAGGTTTGAAATGATAAGGTTTGAGCCCTCCTTTTTTTTAGAGAGGAACAGGGATATAGACGAAGTTACACTCAGGGCAATAGCGAGGGAAGTCAGGAAAGACATTCTGAAGATGACCTCCGAAGCTCAGTCTGGGCACCCCGGCGGAGCAATGTCTGCAGCCGATATCATAGTTACTCTTTACTACTACAAAATGAGACACAACCCTGAAAATCCAAAATGGGAAAAGAGGGACAGGTTCGTTCTCTCAAAAGGACACGTCTGCCCGGCCCTGTACTCAGTTCTCGCAAGAACTGGCTACTTCCCATTAGAAAAGCTCCACGAGTTCAGGAAACTTAACGGAGATTTACAGGGACACCCGGACATGCACAAAACACCGGGTATAGAAATAAGTACAGGCTCTTTAGGCCACGGAATCGGAGCAGCCGTTGGAATGGCCTTAGGACTGAAGCTTGATAAGAGCGATAGCAGAGTTTACTGCATGATTGGAGACGGAGAGGCACAGGAGGGAAGCGTTTGGGAGGCAAGCATGGCAGCTTCCCACTACAACTTAGACAACCTTGTTGTAATCCTTGATAACAACAACCTCCAGATAGACGGCCCTGTTGACGATGTAATGTCTATCTACCCGGCAGTTGAGAAGTGGAAAGCCTTTGGCTGGCACGTTATTGAGATAAATGGCCACGACTTTAAAGAAATAAAAGCAGCTTTAGACGAGGCAGACAGTGTTAAGTTCAAGCCCACAATGATAGTTGCAAAAACTGTTAAGGGTAAAGGTGTTTCGTTTATGGAGAACAGGGCAGAGTGGCACGGAAAGGCTCTCTCGCCAGACTTACTTAAAGAAGCACTGAAAGAGCTGGGAGAGATTGTTTAAGGAGGAAGAGATGAAAAAGGTTAGCCTGAGGGATGCCTACGGAGAGACACTGGTTGAGCTTGGGAAAGAGGACGAGAGAATCGTTGTTCTTGATGCAGACCTCTCGGGTTCAACGAAAACAGCCAAGTTCGCAAAAGCCTTTCCTGAAAGGTTTTTTAACTTCGGAATTGCAGAAATTGATATGATGAACGCAGCTGCAGGCCTTGCAACAACCGGGAAAATTCCGTTTGTAAGCACTTTTGCAATATTTGGAACTGGAAGGGCATGGGAAGCTGTTAGACAGACAATATGTTATCCAAACTTGAACGTAAAGATCGTTTGTACCCACGGTGGAATAACTGTAGGAGAGGATGGCGCTACCCACCAGGCACTTGAAGATGTAGCCAATATGAGAAACATTCCAAATATGAGGGTTATTGTTCCCGCTGACGATATTGAGACAAGGCAGGTAATAAGAAAGATCGCTTATACAGACGGTCCGTTCTACGTAAGGTTAACCAGGGAGAAATTTCCAAGGATATTTGATGAGAGCTACAGATTTGAAGTTGGGAAGGGGCACGTATTAGTTGAGGGAGAGGACGTTACTGTAGTAGCAAACGGTGTTATAACCTCATTTGCCCTACTTACAGCCGAGAACCTTGAGAGGGAGGGAATTTCCGTAGAAGTGATACATATGCCAACTGTTAAACCGATAGATACCGAGCTTATAGTAAAATCGGCAAGTAAAACGGGAGCCGTTGTAACGGCTGAGGAGCACTCAATAATAGGGGGATTGGGTTCGGCAGTGGCTGAAGTTCTGGTAGAAAACTATCCTGTCCCGATGGAAAGGCTTGGAACTCCTGATGTTTTTGGCCGTTCTGGAAAGGGATGGGAGCTCCTCCACTACTTCGGCCTTGACGAGAAGGGAATAGAAGAAAAAATCAAAAAAGTTCTTGAGAGGAAAAGATGAGAACAGGACTTAAAAAGGCTCTCTTCTTCCTAACTCTTTTTCTTTTTATCTTCCTCGTTGGTAAAAGCTCCATCTCCGCAACTGTTAAACAGAACGCGTCTGAAAGTGAACTGAAGTACATAAGGCTCTTTATGGAGGCATACCAGCTCGTAAAGGAACGATACGTAGAGAAAAAGAGCCCAAAAGTCCTGTTTGAGGGGGCAATTCAGGGGATGCTGAACAAATTAGACCCCCACTGTACTCTCTTTACCCCCGACCAGCTCAAAGAGTTTCAGATAGAGACCAGCGGTGAGTTTGGAGGGCTTGGAATCCAGATAACAAAAACGAAAGATGGAAAACTCCTGATAATCACGCCGATAGAGGATACCCCGGCCTACAGGGCAGGAATAAAGCCTGGAGACATAATAGTCAAGATAGACGGGAAGAAAGTCACTCCCGATATGACCCTCTCTGAAGCCGTTAAACTGATGAGGGGCAAGCCGGGAACCAAAATAACGATCTGGATATGGAGAAAGGGCTGGGCTGAGCCCAAACCTTTCACAATTACAAGGGCGATAATAAAGATTAAGAGCGTTAAATACAGGATTCTGCCTGGAGATATCGGCTACATAAGGTTTATAATGTTCCAGAGGACGTCCGTTGATGAGTTTAAGAAAGCCCTTGAAGCCCTTGAGAAGGATAAGAAACTCCAGGGAATTATTGTTGATGTTAGGAACAACCCGGGAGGACTTTTAGATTCAGCCGTTGCAATAAGCGACTTCTTCCTGCCAAAAGGAAAACTCATCGTTTACACAAAAGGAAGGATTCCAGAGAGTATTAAGAAGTACTACTCTCTCCACGACCCAATAGTTCCAACGGACATTCCTGTTGTTATGCTTGTAAACGGCGGAACGGCAAGCGCTGCTGAGATTCTGACGGGAGCTCTACGCTACAACGACAGGGCAGTTGTAGTTGGAGAGAAGACCTTTGGTAAGGGCTCCGTTCAGACCCTCTACCCGTTAGACATGGGATACGCCGTTAAGATAACAACGGCCAAGTACTACATGCCAAACCACAAGTGCATAGACGGTAAAGGAATTGAGCCAGACATTGTTGTGAAACTCTCTAAAGAGGACATTGAGACCCTCAAGAAAGAGTTTAAGGAGATGGAAGAGCACCCGGAAAAGACTGAAGAGATAAGGAAGAAGCAGGAAAAGAGGATAGACAACCAGCTAAAAAGGGCTATGGAAGTTATCAAGGAGTTCCACCTTTTTAAAGTCCTGACAGGAAAGGCTGAGGAGGGGAAAAAGGCGGCGTGATATTTACCCTCCACGGCTGGAGTTTTGACAGACGAGTTTGGAGAGGCACACCCTTTGAAGGTGGGAATCACATAGAGCTCCCCGGCCACGGGGAGTCTCCCTTTAAATCAACAGACCTTTTGGAACTCTCTAAGGAAATCGGAAAAGCTCTTCCCGAGAAAACTGTTCTTGTTGGCTGGTCTTTAGGTGCAACCGTTTCTCTACTTGTGGGAGCTCTCTACCCGGAAAAGGTGGAAAAGCTTATCCTTTTCGCCCCAACTATCCGGTTTTCAGGCATCTCTCAGCCCGAACCTGTCGTTGAGCGTTTCCTTAAAAAGTTAAGAAGGAACTTTCAGAAAACCGTTCTTGAGTTTAGAGCTCTCTGTTCAAAAAGGGAGCTCCCGATTCCAGAGCTCAACCCTGAAACTGCAACGGAGCTCCTTGAGAGTTTCGCCCGATTTGACCTCTCTCCTTACCTGAAAAAGGTTGAAGTGCCGGTGGAGATAGCGGTCGGAGAGGAAGACTCAATTACGGGAGTTAAGGGAGCTCTCTCCGTTTTCAAGGGATTAAAGAATGCAAAACTGACGGTTTACCCCGAAAAAGACCACCTCACTGTTCTCTACTCACCTTCTTCCTAACCTTCTGTTCCCTGTGCTCAACGTAAATTTCGTATTGGGGAAACTCCTCTGCCACTCTGTTTGCAAGGGCTTCGGCAAAAACCACAGACCTGTGCTGGCCACCTGTGCAGCCAACGGCGTAGGTTATGTAAGCTTTCCCCTCCTTTTCATAAAGGGGAAGTGTAAGGCGAACAAAGTTCAGAATCGCATCAAGGGTCTTCCTTGACTCCTCGTAGCCCATAACAAACTCTTCAACGTCAGACTCCATACCGGTCTTCTCTTTCAGGTGTGGGACGAAGTGGGGGTTGGGGAGAAACCGGACGTCAAAGACGTTGTCGGCCGTGTGAGGAATGCCATATTTGAAACCGAATGAGAGGAAGTTGACCTGAAGCTGAGGCTTTCCCGTCTCAAGGAGCTCCTTAATGAGCCTTTTTAGGTCGTGGTAGGTCAGGTTGCTCGTATCTATAACCCTGTCAAAGGAGTCTTTCAGCCTCTCGTAGAACTCCTTTTCCCTCTCTATCAGCCTTTCCAGGCTTTCGCCGGGGTAGTACCGCTGGAACGGATGGGGACGCCTCGTCTCCTTAAACCTGTTTATCAGAGTATCCTTATCTGCGGTGAAGTACCAGATTTCAACTCCCGGGAACTCCTCCTTTACCTGCTTGAAGAGCTCCCCGGCAGACTCTTTAAACTCCGGGTTCCTAACGTCTGCAACCAGGGCAGCCCTCTCAATTTCCGGATTCCTCTCTATGAGGGAGAGGAGCTCCGGAACAAGAGCCGGCGGAACGTTGTCTATACAGTAAAACCCAAAGTCCTCTAAGTGCTTTACTGCACTTGACTTCCCAGCTCCAGCCTCTCCAGTTATTATGAGGACCTTCTTCACCTCTTAATCTCCAGAACCTTAACGTCGTTCATCATAAACTCGGGAACGAAGAGCTTTCCTCTGTAGTAGCCTATATCTGCAGGGGAGATGAGGTTTTTGGCAACAAGTGAAACTTTACCGTTCTTCAGAGCGTAAATCTTACCGGCAGAGAAGTCTGAGAAAATGATTGTACCATCTTCAGCTACAACAACGCCGTCAAGGTTCTCAAAACCTGAAGCGAGGGTCTTTATCCCGCCGTCAACCTCAAGGACTTTTCCACCACCCCAGCTGACAACAATCATTTTTCCGCCAGGAATAAAGGCTATACCGTTGGGCCCCTGAAGTTTAGGGCTTTTAACGTAAACCTTAACGGAGCAGTTATCGGCATCTACCTGGTAGATCGTGTTTGTCTGGGTGTCCGAAACGTAAACTTTCCCCTTGTAGGAAGCTGTATCGTTGAGGAACTTCGCTCCGGGAACGTTAATTACTCTCAGAACCTTCCCCGTTTCGGGGTCTGCAACAACAACTCTGTCTATGTCTGCAACGAAGAGCTTTCCCCTGCAGAATGTTATCCCCTTTGGGGCGTTAAGGCCTGTTATGAGCTTATCTTTCAGAATCTTCCCGTTAAGGTCTGCAAGCGTAATGTAGCCGTCGCCATCTTTTCTGTCCGGTGGCAGGCCGCCGATGTTTGAGATGTAGAGCTTGCCGTTAAACTCCTGTGCACTCTCAGGGGTTTTAAGCCCCTGATTGATGTTGAAGAGGAAAACAACTGCGGCAAAAAGGGCTGTAACTCCTGCCACTATCCCCATTTCAGTTTCTCCCTTAAAGTTTGGTAGTAGGACTTCTTAGGATCTCTGAGAATCAAAAGGTCGTAAGGAGAACGGGTTATCTCTATCAGGTCGCCGAGGCGGAGCTCTATCCCCTCCTGACCGTCAAATACAACCATAACGTTCTCACTCTCCGTCTTCAAGCTGGCAGTAAGGCAAACTTCCCCCTTTAAAACTAAAGGTCTTAGTGTAAGTGTGTGGGGGCAGATAGGCGTTAAGAGCATCGCATTTAAGGTTGGATAAATTATCGGTCCACCGGCAGAGAGGGAGTAGGCTGTTGAACCTGTTGGTGTTGCAACTATAACTCCGTCTCCTCTAAAGGTGGTAACGTAATCTCCGTCCGCCTTTACCTCTACCTCTATGATTCTGGCAAGTGTATCCCTCTTTATGGCAACCTCGTTGACGCACCTGTAGATTGAGACGTGGCCGTTTTTCCTTACAACTTTAACCCTCAGAACTGGCCTGTTCTCAACTATAAACTCTCCTTTAAGGAGTCTTTCTATACACTGGTCAATTTCATCTATTGAAATTTCCGTTAAAAAACCAAGAGTTCCAAAGTTTATACCTAAAAGAGGAACGGGCCTCTTATCTATAAGTTTTGCAACAGTTAAAAAGGTTCCATCACCTCCTAAAACCAGTATAACGTCTACCTTATCTGGAAGAAGAAGCCTGTCAAGAACTTTCACTTCACTACCGCACCACTCCTTTCCCACAAGGCGGCACGACTCTTCGTCTGTATAAACCTTAACTCCCTTCTCAAGGAGCTTCTTGACAACTTTCTTAAAACCCTCTCCGCTTTCAGGTTTTGTAGGGTTTGCAACAACTCCAACCCTCTTATACGCCAACCTTTCTCCTGTCATGACCTTCCACCTTAACTATTTGGCACATATCGTAGATGCGGGATTCTGTCCTTTCATCAAACTTCTCAACAAAAGTTTCCCCCGAAATGTCGTCAAAACGGAGGTTGGTAGTAATTATCGTCGGAAGACTCTGGGTATACCTGTAGTTCACTATCTCGGATAGGATGTCTTTTGCCCAGTCTGTATTTCTCTCGGCTCCAACATCGTCCAAAACCAGCAGGTGCACCTTCCTTACAGAGTCAAGTATCTCAGAGGCTGATGCTTTCCCCTCGTAGGAGCTCTTAAGGTCTATCAGAAGTCCTCGAAAATCGCAGAAGATTCCCTTTAAACCCTTGTACTCAACCACGTTCCTTAGGGTGGCAACTGCCAGATGTGTCTTTCCCGTTCCGGGAGGACCGTAGAGGAGAATTCCTCTATTAACGTAGGGAAAACGGGAAAAAAAGTTGATACACGTTTTTAAAGCCTTTAGCTGGTAAGGGGTTTCTGGGTTAAAGTTCTTAAAACGGCAGTTCCTGTAGCGGACCGGAATGCCGGCTTCTTTCAGATAGACTTTACTGAGCCTTTCAAACTGACAGCGGCACCTCTTTGCAATCCGCCGGCCATCTATCTCTTCAATAATCCAGCCGGTTCCCCGGCATATTTGACACTCCAAGTTTTACCCCTTAGACTTCAACTGTTGGCTTAATCTAATTATAGTCCGGAGAGGTGAAATGGACTTAAAGGAGAAGATAATTTCCGGGGAGAGAATAACAGAAGACGAGGCTCTAAGGCTTTTAAGGAATGAAGACCTGCTAACCTTGGGGCAGCTTGCAAACTTCATCAGGAACAGGATTCATCCGGAAAGAGAAGTGACTTTTGTTATAGACAGGAATATAAACTACACAAACGTGTGTGTCTGCAGGTGCAGGTTCTGTGCCTTCTATAGGGAAAAGGGAGCTCCCGACGCCTACGTTATAGACAAGGAAACACTGAGGAAGAAAATTCAGGAGACCATAGACCTTGGAGGGACAGCAATCCTCATTCAGGGAGGACTCCACCCCGATTTAGGAATTGAATACTACGAGGAGCTCCTCTCATTCATAAAGAGTGAGTTTCCCCAGATTCACGTCCACGGCTTTTCTGCCCCTGAGATTGTTCACATTTCAAGAGTTTCAGGCCTCTCCGTTGAGGAGGTTATAAGGCGGCTGAAAGAGGCGGGCCTTGGCTCAATTCCCGGCGGGGGAGCTGAAATTTTAGTTGACAGGGTAAGGATGAGAATTGCCCCCAACAAGGCAAAAACAAAGGAGTGGTTAGAAGTTCACAGAACTGCCCACAGATTGGGTCTTAAAACCACGGCAACGATGATGTTCGGCAGTCTGGACACAGACGAGGACATTGTGGAGCACCTGAGGGTCATAAGGGAGCTCCAGGACGAAACCGGCGGCTTCACGGCCTTTATCCCGTGGAGCTACCAGCCAGACAACACAGAGCTTGGAAAAGAGGTAAAGGAAAAGGCCAGCGGAGAAAGGTATTTAAGGGTTCTTGCAGTTTCCAGAATTTACCTTGACAACTTCCAGAACGTTCAGGCCTCGTGGGTTACTCAGGGTGGAAAAATGGCGCAGGTGGCACTGAAATTTGGAGCAAACGACTTTGGCTCATTGATGATAGAGGAGAACGTTGTTGCAGCAGCAGGTGTGAAGTTCAGAATGCCCCTATCGGAGATTTTGAGACTCATAAGAGACGCCGGCTACGTTCCCGTTCAGAGGGATACACTGTACAGAAAACTCAGGCGTTTTGAAGAAGTAACTCCTTAACGTGGCTAACGTAGTGGTCCATTATAAACTTCATAATGTTAAAGTTGGTCTTAACGACTTCGCAGCCGGCCAGGAGGCCATCTCTTCGCTCCTCATCCCAAAGAACCTTTACCGTAATAACCTTCTTCTCCTGAATGAGAGTAAGGAACTCTCCTCTCTTAACAACTCCCTTTCTCTGCCCTTTAAGGAAAAGTTTTATTCCTTTCAAACTCATATCAAAAATGTAAACCTGTCTGATAACCCTATCCTTCCTCTGAAGTTTAAACTCCCCCACCTCTTCAGGGCAGAAAGAGAAACGCTCAAAGAGTCTTCTATCCTTTGATGAGTCTTCCTCTATAACGATTTTACACTCCCCATCCTTTAGCTCCTGGGCGTAGGCCTTCACTATGTTAAAACGCCCACCGTTGAAGGGCTCAAGTATTAAAAACTCCCTTCCCTCAAGAAGTTTCTCTATCTCAGGGGGAAGGAAGGAGTAGGCAATCATCTCCTTCTCTGAAACTTTCCGAGTTTTAAAGCTAAAAAGGATAGGGAGCTCCAGAGCATCTTTAAACTTTGAACACCTTATCTTCTCAAAGAGTATTCCGTCGTATCTCATTGAAGCTTCATCCGTTCAACTAATTTTTCAAAGGCATCGGCAACTTTTTCAGCGTAACCCTCAAACTCCTCAAAGAGCTTATTGTCAACCTTGCCTTTCCTTGCCTGTTCAACCACTTCTTTTGCAACCCTAAACGCAGATTCAAGGTTCTCCTCTAAAAGATTTATAACATCTGACAGGTCAACCCTCTTAAGCTGGCGGAGTTCTTTATCCAACCACTCCTTTAAAGGGGACTGGTCAAACTCTAAGAGAAGTGGATTCTCAAGTGAGGATGGGAGTTTCGCAAGCCAGTCGGAGAAGAGCTCCATTCCTTTTATAACTACGGAGAGTTCTCCGATGTTGAAGTAAGAAAGGTTCTCATGAACAGTTTTTATTGAAGAGCGGGTTGAGAAGATCCTGTTCTGAAGTTTTCTGAATATCTCCTGGAATCCCGTTATTTCCGTATTAATAGATGAGATGTTATCTCTAACTGTATCAAGAGCACTGACCTGCTGGTTAATTGAAAAGAGAACATTGTTCGTAACCTCTATAAGAGACTCAACAGACTCCCTTATAGCCTTAAGAACTTCTTCCGTTTTCGCCATTTCAGACTTAACGCTGATAGCTTCGGTAGCCCTTTCCTCAAGGTTCTTAGAGAAATCCTCTATTTGAGTGATTATATTTCCAACTATATGGCCGATCTCCTCAGCAGAGGTTACCGTCCTTGCAGCAAGTTTCCTGACCTCTTCAGCAACTACGGCAAATCCCCTTCCTGCCTCTCCAGCCCTTGCGGCCTCTATGGCAGCGTTAAGTGCAAGAAGGTTCGTCTGATCAGCAATGCTCTTAATGGTCTCAACAACGTTCTGGATTTTTACAGAACTCTGCTGGAGCTCCTCTATCTGATTCCTCAGAGAAATAACCTTGTCTGCAAGCTCCTGAACGTCGTTAACAGACCTTGAAACAATGTTGGCACCTTTCTCCGTTTCTTTATCTACCCTTTTAACCTCTTCTGAGGAAACATTTATAAGCCTGTTCACATCTGCAATGGAGCTTGCAAGAACTTCAGAGGAGACGGAGAGCTCCATAAACTTGTCTTTGACATCTTTGTTCTTCAGGTCTGTGTTGAAAAGCTCGGCAACCAGCATACTTGCCTCTGTTGAAACCTTTGCAGAGAGCTCCTCAAGTTCCTTAAAGGTCTCCCTTATCCAACCGAGGAACTTGTTGAACTCTTTGGCAAGCTCTCCCAATTCATCGTTCCTCTTAACCTGAAGTTCCTTCGTAAGGTCTCCTCTCTCAATATCTCTCATAGTTCTTGACATTTCACTTAAAGGAGCAACTATAGCCCTGTAAGTGCTTAAAGCTCCAATTCCTATGATGATCAAACTGAAAAGAGGAATTATCCGAACAACATCTTCAGCGGAAGTGAGAGTGGTATTAGCCTCTTCCTTTATTTTACTTTCAAGCCTTTCAAGTTCAGACTCTTTCTGACGGAGCTCCTTTATCAGCTCATCAGAGCTCTTCTGTCCGGTTACAGAAGAAGCAGCTGAAAGGAGGAGAGAGTAAACTTTAGTGGCCTGAGGGTCTGAGTAACTGCTCACCTTCAGAGCCGCTTTTTCAAGTTCTGCTGCTGCCCGTTTCCTATCACCAGACATTATTAATGATTCAGCATTCAGAAGCTCTTTTTCAAGCTGAGCAACAGTCTCTCCGAACTTATACTTACTCCGATAGTCTTCAATCTTATGGTAGGCGAATTCAGTTAAAAGAAGGATTATTAAGACTTCAACGATAAGAGATACAACAAGTTTGGTTTTAATCCTCATATCCTCTCTCCTCTCCACAAGTTTTCCGATTGGTTAATACTTAAAGTCTATTATCGCAACAAATTCGTATAATTCAAGAGCTTAAAGAAGGAGGTTTCCTTTGGGCAAACGGTTCAAGCTGAAAATAGAGAAGCTGGTCTACGGCGGTAGAGGATTGGGAAGGCTCAACGGAAGGGCGGTTTTTGTTCCTTTTACAGCTCCTGGAGACCTTGTCTTAGTAGAAGAAAAGAGCAGAAAGAGCGGATACAGCGAAGCTGAAGTTGTAAAAATTCTGGAGAAGAGCCAGGACAGGATAGAACCGGTCTGCCCATACTTTGGAAGGTGTGGAGGGTGCGACTGGCAGCACATAAAGTACGAAAAGCAGGTTGAGTATAAGAGGGCAATCTTAGAAGAGAACCTTCAGAAGATAGGAAAGATTAAGAAACCCAACATAGACGAGGTAATTCCTTCGCCCTCTCCGTGGCACTACAGGAACAGGGCTCAGATTAAGGTAAGAAACGGGAAAGTGGGGTTTTTCGCAAAGAACTCCCATCAGATTGTTGACATAGACAGATGCCCACTTCTTAAAGAGGATATAGCTGGAATTTTTCCAAAGCTCAAGGAGCTCCTCAAGTTCCTACCATCTGAGCCTTCAGAGTTCCACGTCTACTCCTCGGGGAAAGGTGAGGTTCTCCTGAAAATCGTATTTCAGGGAAGGTTCAAGCGGTTTGAGATTCCAGTTGAGAAGGTAAGGGAAATCCTGAATGTTAACCTTGCGGGCTACGGAATCTACAGGCAGTCAAACGGATTTCCTGAAAGGGTAAGGTTTTTCGGAAAGGACTTCTCATACGAGTTCACGGAGAAGTTCAAGTTCAGGGTAAGTGCCGACTCTTTCTTCCAGGTAAACAGGTTCCAGCTTGAGAACCTGATAAACAGGGTTTCAAAAGTTGCAATGGAGCACCAGTACATGCTGGCAGGAGACCTCTACTGCGGGGTTGGAACACTGACGATTCCGGTGGGCAGGTACGTCCACAGGGCTTTTGGTATAGAGGCAAACTTCTCGGCAGTCAGCGACGCCCTCTACAACAAGGATATAAACGGCCTGAGAAACGTCAGTTTCTACTGCAGGGAGACGGAAGAGGGGCTTCCCATACTAAAAGAGCACAACCCAGACCTTGTAATCGTTGACCCGCCACGGAGCGGGCTTAATGAGAAGATAATAAAAACAATAGCTAATCTTTCAAGGCTTAAAAAGGTTGTTTACGTATCGTGCAACCCTTCAACCCTGGCAAGGGACATAGCAACGTTCCACCGCTACGGTATAAATATGGAGAGGGCAAAAGTTATAGACATGTTCCCTCAAACGTTCCACGTTGAGACAATAGCCTACTTGAGGAAGGTTCGGTGATGCTAAAGACGGAGCTCTTTGGAGTTGAGTTTGAGAACCCTGTCTGGACTGCTTCCGGAACGTTCGGCTTCGGCCTTGAGTACGCTCCATATGTAGACTTAAACAGGGTTGGAGCCGTTTGCGTTAAGGGTCTTTCAATAAAACCGAGGGAAGGGAACGAGCCGCCGAGGATATGGGAAACTCCCTGCGGAATGTTAAACGCCATAGGCCTCCAGAACCCGGGGGTTGAGTACTTTGTTGAGAAGATTGTGCCGGAGCTCCAAAAATACCGGTGTAGAGTTGTTGCAAACATCTACGGCTCAACGGTTGAGGAATATGCAGCTGTAGCGAAGGCCTTAAAGGGAGTTGATGGCGTTGATGCCATAGAGCTCAACATCTCCTGCCCAAACGTTAAGAAGGGAGGGCTGGCCTTTGGCGTTGACCCGGTTGAGGCTGCAAGACTTACAGAGGCTGTGAAAAAGGCAACAGATAAACCGGTAATTGTTAAGCTCTCTCCAAACGTTACAGACATCGTTGAGATAGCAAAGGCGATAGAATCTGCCGGAGCAGACGCCCTCTCTGCCATCAATACGCTCCTTGGAATGGCAATAGACATAAGGAAGAGAAAACCGAGGATTAAAAATAGATTCGGGGGACTCTCTGGCCCTGCGATTAAGCCCGTTGCCGTAAGAATGGTTTATCAGGTTTCAAAGGCCGTTTCTATTCCTGTAATTGGAATCGGGGGAATCTCAACCTGGGAAGATGCCGTTGAGTTCTTCCTTGCAGGGGCATCAGCAGTTCAGGTTGGAACAGCAAACTTCTTCAACCCTAAAGCTGTTGAAGAGATAGTTGAGGGACTTGAGAGTTACCTGAATGAAATGGGATACTCCCACATCTCTGAGCTCGTTGGAGACCTGAGGGAGTAACTACTTTAGTTTGTAGCGAATGGTTAAATCCGTCTCAAATTTCCCTCTTGGTGGGGGCAGGAAGTGGCACTTTTTAAGAGTTTTAACAGCCGCCTTTTTAAGGATTTCAGAATCTGATGAGAGAACAGAAACGGAGAGGAGCTCTCCTTTACTCCCTATAACAATCTTTAACTTTACCCTACCCTCTATTCCCATCCTCCTTGCAATCAGCGGGTAGAACTTGTTTTTTTCAACTTCCTGAAGAACAAACCTTAGATAGTTTTCCCTATCTTTTTTATCCGCCCTGTTCTCTCCGTTTTCTTTTGTTTTTTGCGGAGCTCCCGCCAAACCACCGGAAATCGGACTTCCAGAAACCATATTTCCCACCTTTTCTACCGGCGTCTGCTCTCTATGGAGAAGAGGGGAGCTCCACTTTCCCTCTTTTAACCTTGCTCTAACATTACTGTTATTAACACTTCTTGTCCTTAAACCTGCAACTGCTCTATCAGAAAAACTCTTTTTTACCAACACTTTAGTCAGATTACCATTCTCAGATTTAGAAAATTTTTTCTGTTTTGATTCTCTAACTTCTCGGTAACTTCTCTTAGAAGCAAATTTTCTCTGATTTTTTATGGATTTGATTTTCCCAT
>WFNZ01000025.1 GCA_015488335.1 Thermovibrio sp. | reverse complement strand
ATCTATTTCTCTGTTTACCAAAGAAGTGTAATTGATGTGAGGAGCTTCTCTACTAATGAGCGACTTATAGATGTAAATCCTCCATTATTTGCTTTTGAAAATGGGGTTTTAGTTGGAAAACTTCCTAAGTTAAAGAAAAGTCTTCCGTTCAAAGTGTCTACATCTTTTTTTGATAGGAACCAGAATAAAAACTTTGTTCCTGTTACTGCTCCTAAATTTTATATTGAATCTGAAAGTAGTGGCTCATTTCTCCGGTTTGAAAGGAAGACATCATTTATGAAGGCAAAATATAGAGTTGGAATTAACAATTTTGCTTTTAAATCTGATAGAAAATTTAGGATAATAGGAGATACCAAATCATCCTTTCCCCCCGGCAAGTACCCCGCTCTTAAGAGGGCGGTAGTGGACAGGAGTTTCCCCGCTCCTGTCCACCTTTTTTCTGTTAGTTTTGAAAACCCTCAACCTCTATTATCGGATAAAGGCTCTCAGTTTCAACACCGTTTTCATTCAAGTGAAATTAATACCTTGCACGACACTTCTCTTTCTACTGTTTCCTTTTCCTATTTGCCAGAGCACTCTTCAGATGGTAGGTCTGACTCCAGCTCCGGTTTCTCGGATGGGTTGAACCACTCCTTTCACTTTCAGGATTTAAGAGGGGATACAGACTTTCAGGTTTCCTACGTTGATAGGAATTTAAAACTACTTGCTACTGTTAAGGGGAAAGTTCTGAATTTAAATCTAAATCTTTTGGGTAATATGCAACTTGACCCTTCAACTTTAAGGGACATTACTGCTGTTATTGAGAACTCCGGCTTTATTCCGGGTAAAATTACTCTTAAGCAGAGGAAGGGACGCTATACGCTGTCTCCTGAAGAAGCTTCTAAAAAGCTGGAGCTGAAGGTTTGAGGTGGTTTATCATTTTTTGCTTTTTTCTTCTTTTTACCTTCCAAAGAGTAGAGGCTATTACTGTAGATAAGGATGCCGTTCTGTATAAAAAGGGTGTTCAGCAGTTTAGGATAGGTTCTTACTCCACAGCTCTTGACTATTTTCTGAAGCTTCTCAAGCCTGGCTCAAAGTACTACTCTAAAAGTCTTCTCATGCTTGCAAAAACCTATTACGCTATAGGCAGAAAAACGGGAAACAAAAAGTTTTTCTGGCAGGCCCTTAATTACCTTCAGCTCTACTTTATATCTGTGGGAAACAGGGAGCTCCCCTGGGATTACTACTACACGAAGGCAAAGATATACGAAGCTCTCTCTTTCTATGAGCAGGCCCTTGCCGTTTACAGAGTTGCGTTCTTGTCAGCCAAAACTCCGCAGCAGAAAATAGATACAACGATAGGAATTGTCAGAACTGCTGTCTGGAGTAGAAGGAACGACATTGTAGATGAGTACTTCATTCTGGTTTCTACTTCAAAACTCAACCCTCAAGAAGAAAAAGAGGTAGAGTTCTTAAAGGGGCTTATTCTCTTTTCGCAGGGCAAGTATAGATATGCCCTTCCCTACTTTTTTAAACTCTACAAAGAGTTTGAGGATTTCCTGATAGACAATCCCGAGTACTACCTGTTAGTTGCTGAGGATATATACAGAACCGGAAATTTGACCCTTGCAGAACAGGTTTTTAGGAGGATAGCTTCACTCACAAAAGATCCTGCCGTTGTCAGGAAAGCTGTTCTCCGTTTGGGGGATATAGAGCTAAAACGGGGAAATAAGAAGCTATCATTTGTGTACTACTACTCAGTTATCCGTGACTATCCAAAATCTACAGAGAGTTTCGTTGCAAGGCTCAAAATCATCCCTATGATGAAGGATCCAGACATAAAGTACAGAGCTCTCCTCACTGGTGATAAAGCGTTTAAAGACCCCATAAACTACATAGTAAATCTTTTGGTTAACTACAGAACAACGTACGTGGGCATATATGCCCTTGCAGATTTAGGTTATCTGATTTTTGACATAGGAGCTCCCCCCAACGTTTTCCGCCGGCTCCTCTGGGAGGTTTCTCTGGTCTTTCCACAACAGGTAAAGTACGAGCAGAGAGAGTTCCTGAGATACCTCTGGGAACCTTACCTTCTCAAGCTTCCTCCTAAGAAAGGATGTAAGCTTTACAGAGCAAATCCCCGGTTCTTTCAGGAGATATTTGGAAAAGAAGTCCTCCTGAAGTTTGCCTCAGACCTGAAGGTGTGCAACCAGCGGAAGTTGAGAGTGGAGCTCCTCTCCTACATGGTCAACCGCTGGAGAGACGATGAGAGCAGGCTTCTCATGGCAGAGGCCCTCTTTGACGATAAGGACTTTTCAGAAGCTTTGAAGGTTCTGCAAAAGGTTAAGAACAGGAACTCCTGCCGCTATAAACTCATCTACTCAGAGATTCAGCTTGTTGCCGGTAGAACACCTCTGCCTCCTGAGGAGCTTATAAACGTATGTGGGGAGAAAAAGAGGGTAAAATTATTGGCAGTAGTTTTGGCCGGTTACTCTAAACGGGGAAATGTTGACTCTGCGTTCAGGATTTACCTGGAAAACAGGGACGGCCTTCTGAAGGGTTACGGTAATGACCCTGTTGTTAGGGCAGCTTTAGACAACCTTCTTCAAACGGCTCTTTTGAAGGAGAGTTACAGTATTGCCCTTCGGTTGGCCGAAGACCTTGATAGGGCTGGTTATAGAAACTGTTTCGTTGACAGCTATTTAACTATTTCGGCTGTGAGGTTGGGAAAGCTGAACGTGGCAAAGAGAAGTTACAGGGAGATAAAAGGCTGTGTTGACAGTCTATCTCTGCTTGCCAGAACTACTTATGAAGATGCCCTTTTAGGGGAGGAGAGCCTTGGGACTTTTCAAACCGTTAAGTGAGCTTGAGGTAGGAGCTTCTTACTTCTTCCGCCGCTCTGAAGTGATACAGGGGAACATTGCAAACGTAGATACTCCAAACTACAGACCAAAAGACCTGATCTTTGAAAGGGAGCTTGAAAAGGAGCTCCAACTGAAGAGGACAGACCCCCGCCACATAGACCCTCAGCAGCCCCGTTCTCAGTTTAAGATGATTGACTCTCCAGACTATTCAGGTTACGACAACAACAAAGTCAACCTTGATAAAGAGCTGGCGAAACTTGCAGAGTCTAACCTGATGATAAGGTTGATAAACGAAGCTTTGAGGAAAGAGATAGGGAAACTTAAGCTGGTTATTCAGGGGAGGTAGAAGTGATATTCAAAGGACTTGAGGTCTCCCTTACAGGAATGCTGGTTCAACGGGTGAGGATGGACATAGCTTCAAGTAACCTTGCAAATGCCAATTCTGTAGACGAAAATGGAAGACCTTACAGGAGAAAGGTTCCCATATTTGAAGCAGTTTTGGACAGTTCAGGAGATGTGTCTGTTTACAGAGTGAAGGTAAAGAAAGTTGTTGAAGATCCGTCCCCTTTTCGTCTCAAGTATGATCCTTCAAGTCCTTTGGCCGATAAGAACGGTTATGTGAAGCTTCCCAACGTTGATCCCGTTAAAGAGATGGTAGATATGATATCTGCGATGAGAAGCTACGAGGCCAATCTGACGGCCTTTAATACCTATAAGAACAGTATCCTCAATGCTGTTGAAATACTAAGGGCTTAGGGGGTATTATGAAAATAGAGCTTAACGTTAATTTTCCGGATTTGATTTCTTTAGAGAATAGGAAGAAAGATAATAACAGCTCTTTTTCTCGTATTTTGGAAGATTTCCTGAAAGAAGTTAACTCTCAGCAGCTCTCTGCAAGGGAAATTGAGAGAGCTCTCTCTGAGGGAAAGGTTAAAAACATAGAAGAAGCCATGTTCACGATAGAAAAGGCAGACCTTTCTCTGCGCCTTTTGACCGAGATAAGAAATAAAGCGCTTGAGAGCTATCAGGAAATAATGAGAATGCAGGTCTAACAGAGAGAGGGTTCCTTGAAGTTTGACGAGATAAGAGGAAAAGCAGAGGCCTTTTTAAGGGAAAAGGCTAACCTGAAGAATATTGCCCTTGTTCTGGGAGCGCTCACTCTCCTCTCCTTTTTGACCTTTATCGTTGCAAGCAGGCATTCTTCCCAGGGATATGCCGTTCTCTACACCCACCTGAGTCCTGATGACGCTGGCGAGATACTTTCCGTTCTCCAGCAGGAGCACATTCCTTACAAAGTTGTAGGAGACGGTTCCATAATTCTCGTTCCTAGGGATAAGGTTTACGACATCAGGCTTAAACTCGCTGCAAAGGGGATTCCACACGGTAAGGTTGTCGGTTTTGAGATATTTGATCAGACGAAGTTAGGGATAACCCAGTTTCAGCAGGACGTTGAATACCTGAGGGCTTTAGAGGGAGAGCTTGAGAGGACTATAAGGCGTATAGACGCAGTAAAGGACGTTAAAGTAAACATAGCTCTTCCTAAGGATTCCATCTTTGTGAGGCCTTCTCAGGAACCTAAAGCTTCTGTTCTTGTGGAACTCTGGCCTGGCAGAGACTTAACTCCTGAGCAAGTTAAAGCCATTGTCTTTTTGGTTTCCCACGCTGTTCCCGGCTTAAAACCGGAAAACGTTACCGTTGTTGACGATAGGGGAAGAGTTCTGACCGATCTCCTATCTGGAAGTGAGGATGAGACCGGTGCAAGTAAGGAGCTCCAGATAAAGCAAAAACTTGAAAGGGAGATTGAAAGAAAAGTTCAGTCTATGCTCTCTCAGGTTCTTGGTGGAAGTAAGGTTGTGGTAAGGGCCTCTGTAGAGATTGAAACCGGTAAAGTTCAGACAAAGAAAGAGATCTACAACCCGGATATGACTGCAGTTGTAAGCCAGAGGAAGGTTCAAGAGAGAGAAACGGGAGTGAAGAAGAAACCTCAGGGGGCTCCCGGCACAACAACCAACGTTCCACCTGTAGTGAACCTGGAGGCCAATCAACAGGTTGTTAAAAAAGAGAAGAAAGATGTAACAACCAACTATGATGTTTCAAAAACGATTGAAGAGTCATTTACTCCCGTTTTCAAGATAAAGAGGATAACTGTAGGAGTTTTGGTTGACGGGAAGTACGAAAAAGTTAAGACAAAAGATGGAACTATTGAGTACAAATTTGTTCCCAGGTCTCCACAGGAGATAAAAACTTACGAGCAGATAGTTAAAAGTGCGATAGGTTACGATCCGAAGAGGGGAGACGTTGTAACCGTTGCCAGTGTTCCCTTTGAGGCCAAACTCCTTATGGGCCATCCTAAAGCCAGAGAGGAGACGAAGTGGCTCTACTACGCCCTTGCCGGCGGTGTTTTAGGATTGCTGATTTTGGGAGCTCTGGCCTTTAAACTCCTGAAAGGGAAGGGTAAAGAGGAGATTCCGACTGAAACTCAGCTCCCTGAAGCCCTTATGGCAGAAATGGAAGCTCGCAAGAAGCACGAGGAAGAGCTTGAGGAGATTAAACTAGAGCAGGATCCCATCTACCTCAAGATTGTTGAGATCGGGAAAGACTACCCGGAGCTCCTCACAAACGTTATAAGCAAGTGGCTGAAGGAGGAGGGGCTCAGATGATAGACCTTGAAGATTTCTCTCCCTTCCTTGAAGTTAATAAGAAAACGGAAGCTAAGGAGAAAGAGGGAGAGGAGAGAAGCCTTGAGGAGCTGGAAGCTTTTTACAGGGAGGAGCTCCTTAAACTTCAGGAACACTACAGGAGAGAGATGGAGAAGGCGAAAGAAGAAGCCTACAGAAAAGGCTTTCGGGAAGGAGTAGAGAAAGCCCGTTCAGAACTTGAAACTAAAATGAAATCCTCTTTAGAGGAGATGGAGAAATCATACAACGAAAAACTCTCTGTTCTCAAGAAAAACCTTGACAGTTTAGTTTTCCAAATTGAAGAAAAAGGAAACGCCGTTATATCAGATTTTCTCAAGTCTGTTGCCGATTCGTTGATGGAAATCTTAGAGTTCCTCTATATCTCCCCAGAGAATGCTCCCTTTGTTAAGAGGAGTTTAGAGGAGCTCCTCTCAACGTTCTCCTCTGAGGAGCTTCTCTCCGTTGAAGTGGGCAAAGAGCTTGGAAAACTGCTTACCGGCGAGCACGTAAAAGTAAACGAAGAGCTTGGAGAGAACGACTTTCGTTTAACCTTTAAAGAGTTTACACTTGAGTCAAAACTGAAAGAGAAGCTGAACCTTCTGAGGGAAGAGCTTGAAAGAGAGGTTAAGAAACTTACCTAAGTACAGAGTAAAGGGAAAGGTTTTAGGCGTTAAGGGTGCCGTTATAGAGGCAAAGCTTCCAAAGGTTCGTATAGGGGACTTCTGCACCGTTAACGGCTCCTTAGAAGCAGAAGTCGTTGGTTTTAAGGAAGGAAAGACTCTCCTTATGGCCTACGATGACCCCAGTGGTGTTACCCTAGGGTCAGAAGTTGAAGCTAAACTCTCAGGTTTGAAGTTTCCCGTTGGAGACTCCCTATTAGGAGCCGTTGTTGACCCGTTTGGCAACGTTCTCAACGGGAAGGAGTTTATCCCAACAGACTTTGTTCCCCTTAAGCCTGTTCCCGTTAATCCGTTAGAAAGGGAAAGGATAAAGGAACCCCTTGACCTGGGAATCAGAGTAATAAACTCCCTCTTAACGGTAGGTAAAGGGCAGAGGTTAGGAATATTTGCTGGAGCTGGAGTTGGGAAAAGCACTCTCCTTGGAATGGTTGCCCGCTACACTTCTGCAGACGTCAACGTTGTCGCTCTTATAGGGGAGAGAGGAAGAGAGGTAAAAGAGTTTTTAGAGGACTGTTTGGGAAAAGAAGGGCTTGCCCGCTCAGTGGTTGTTGTTGCAACGTCTGATATGCCACCTCTTGCCAAGATACGGGCTGCCCACACTGCACTTGCCGTTGCTGAGTACTTCTCATCGCAGGGTAAAGATGTTCTTCTTCTCCTTGATTCACTTACAAGGTTTGCCATGGCGCAGAGGGAGATAGGTCTTTCTGTAGGAGAGCCCCCAACTTCAAAGGGCTATACCCCTTCTGTATTTTCCAGCCTTGCAAGGCTTATAGAGAGGGCAGGGAATTTCTCTAAGGGTGGGAGCATAACCGGTATCTTTACAGTTTTGGTTGAAGGTGATGATATCTCCCTTGACCCTGTGGCAGACGCCTCTGTTGGTCTTTTAGACGGACACATAGTTCTCTCAAGGGAGATGGCAAACAGAAGGCTCTTTCCTGCAGTTGATATTTTAAAGAGCGTAAGCCGTTTAACCCCTCAGCTTCTACCTGAGGAAGTTCTTAAAGAGCAAGCGGTTGTTTTTAAGTTAGAGAGCATCTACAGGGAAAACAGGGAGCTCATTCAGTTAGGCCTTTACAAGGCAGGGTCATCTCCTTTAATAGACCTCTCCATTTCTGCCCACAGGAGACTGGAAAACTTTGTAAGACAGGGAATAGATGAGAAAGTTCCTTTCAACGAGTCCCTTCTTCAGCTTCAGAATTTGGTAGACTCTATACTCAAGGAGGGAGAACTCCATGGGTGTGGACGGCATCTTCTTGAATAATGAATCACAGGTAAAAGTTGTAGGGCCCGATTACGACAACTCAAAAATGACAAAAGAGCAGTTTTTGAAAGTTCTCCTTGCAACGATAGAGTGGCAGGATCCGTTGCAGGCGGAGAACATCTCCGACTTCATCAACAACTCTGTTAAGCTCAGGGAGATGGAGGTTTTAAACTCCTTTGAGAACAGCGTAGATGACCTGAAAAATTCTTTAAAATCCACGGAGCTCTTCTATGCGACTTCATTTATAGGAAAAGAAGTTCTCTATCAGGGTGATAAAACTTACGTTAAAGATGGAAAAGGAAAGTTCTACTTTGAGCTGAAAAAACCGGCTTCTTACGTTGAGGTTGTTGTTAAAGACTCTAAAGGAAACGTTGTTGACAGGAAAGAGTTTACAGATCTTTCCTCTGGCAGTTATCCTGTGGAGATAGATAACCCTTCTTTACAGAACGGATACTATACGGTCTCGGTTCTGGCAAAAGACAGCAATGGAAACCCTGTTGACGTTGACCTTGAAAGTTTTGCCTTAGTTGATGGTGTTAGGAAAAAAGAGAGTGGCGTTTACCTTACTACCTCTGTTGAGGAAATACCTCTTGAAAACGTAATTGGAATAGGAGGTTGAGATGCTGCAGTCTTTCTACACTGCGTTTACAGGTCTCTCTGCCGATAAGAAGTGGCTCTCTGTTATCTCAGACAACATTGCCAACGTTAATACTGTAGGTTATAAAGCAGAGAACGCAGTTTTTGAGGACCTTCTCGCAAGGAGCTTGACCACTTTTAAAAACGGAGCTCCCGTCAATCAGGAAATAGGCGGTGGAACGTTCATAAGCGCAACTGTTAAAGACTTCAGTCAGGGAACCTTTAAGAATACAAACAACCCCCTTGACCTTGCATTAGACGGGGAAGGCTTCTTTATGGTTAAAGACAAGGCCGGGGCTACCTACTACACGAGAAACGGCCAGTTCAGACTTGACGCCAACGGTGACATAATAAACATGCTTGGCATGAAAGTTCAGGGCTGGATGCTTGATGAAAACGGCAACGTGGCGGGGGCTATTGGCAACATAAACGTTCCTATGAGTATGGATCCGAAAGCTACAACCTACGTTGCCTTTAAAGACCCGAGCAACCTTGATTCAAGGGCTCAGTTTATAGTAGACAACCCCAACACTGCAGATGTTGACGAGTCAATCTTCAACCCTGCAAACTCAGATACCTACAATTACGTTAACGCTGTTACTATCTACGACTCTTTAGGAAACCCCCACGAGCTTGACTACTACTTCATTCACAAAAACGATAACGGTGAAGCTTACTGGCTTATCTTTGCGATGATTGACGGGAAGCCGGTAGAGATTCCGAAAGATAATCAGAACTATGCCTTTTTGAAGGTAAAGTTTAAAACAGATGGAACAATAGACGATACTGCCATAAAAGGCTACGGTGCTGTAACCACTCAGGGAACGGAAACCGATACAGAAGATGCAAACGACGATGGAACTTTTACCCTTTCAAACACTCCCGTTGTTCCCGGTAGTATAGGGGAAATTACCTATACCGTAGGCAACATCACCAGAACACTGATAGACAACGGAAAGGGAAAGCTTATAGACAAGGAAACAGGAGATGTCAGGGGAACGATAGACTACTCAAACGGTAAGATTTACATATCTGAGCTTGCCCACAACGGAAACAGCGATTCAATTACCGTTTCAGGCTATCAGACTTACGACACCTCTGAGTCAACCAATGCCTTAGATCCCAAGCGAATAGCTACGGCACCGGTTGACCTGAACAACGGAGCTGCTCCCATTTCCCTTTCTTTCAACATCCTTAACCTGAGGCAGCTTGCTTCTGACTTTATGTTCTACGCAGAACAAGACGGAAACAGTAAAGGAGATCTGATGTCTGTTTCTGTAAGTGAAGATGGGATTATTAAGGCCTCTTATACAAACGGAAGAGTTAGAAATATTGCAAGGCTTGCTGTTGCAAACTTTAAGGATAAAGAGATGCTCGTCAGAAAGGGTAGCTGGCTCTACGTTCCAAATGTTCAAACCTATACGCCGGTTATTATGCCCGGAGGAGTTGTTTCAAAGATAAGGAGCGGTATGCTTGAGATGTCTAACGTTGACATAGCCAACGAGTTTATTAAGCTTATAACTGCCCAGCGTTCTTACCAGGCAAATGCCAGAGTTATCACAACAGACGACCAGATACTCCAGGAGACTATGAACATCAAGAGGTAGTAGATGGCTGAGGAGGAAAAGGTAAATCAGGAGCAGGAAGAGAAGGGTGGTGGTAAGAAGAAGCTCATCTTCCTGCTCTTAATAGTTCTTCTTGTTGCTGCCGGTGGTGGTGCTGCCTATAAGTTTTTAGTTCTTGATAAGAAAAAAGCGGCCGAGACGAAAGAGAAACAGGCCGAGAAGATAATAGAGGAGATAAAGGCTACCGAGAACGTGGGGGTAATGTTTGACTTAGGCACTTTTGTTGTTAATCTGGCAGATCCGGACATAGAAAGATACTTGAAAGTTTCAATAGTTTTAGAGCTTAAAGACCAGAAGGTTCAGCAGGAAGCTCAGAAAAGGCTTCCGGAGATAAAGGATGCTATTACCACTCTTCTCCTTACTAAAAGGAGCTCCGACATAAGAACCCCTGAAGGGATAGAGTTTTTGAAGGAAGAGATAGCAAAGAGAGTTAACGCAATTCTTCCCCTTGGTGGAGTGAAGAATGTCTACTTCACAGAGTTCATCATCCAGACAGGATAGTGTAGAGGAAATTGAGAAGTTTGGAGATATAAAGCTTAAAATTTCCCTTGTTCTGGGAAATAAGGAGCTCCCCCTCTCAAAGGTTCTCAAACTGAAGGAGGGGGATCTTATCGTCTTTGACAAGAAACTTGAGGACTACCTTGACGTTAAACTCAACGATCAGGATTTTGGAATAGGGGAGATAATAGTCATAAACGATAAAATAAGCCTGAGGTTGGTTGACCTTGTCTGACGAGGCCTTGAAGTTTCTCTTTAATTCACTCTTTGTTATCTTAGGCCTCTTAGCAGTTTACTTTTTCGTTGTGAAGTTTAATCCGAACTTGAGGAGGGGCGGCCGGAGGGAGATTGAGGTTCTGGATAGGTACCCGATAGACAGGGAAAGCTCCCTAATCCTCTTTAAGGTAAGGGGAACCACGTTCCTCTGCTGTCACAGTAGAGGGGAGGTTAAAGTTCTGAGAGAGTGGAAAGATGAAGAAAGCTCTGAGACTTCTTCCGATAGTTCTTCTTCCGATTAACGCTTATGGTCAAACTGTCTCTGAAATTGCCAGCTCTTTAGGCCACGTTGACATAACTCTGAAGATCCTTTTCCTGATAACCGTTCTCGCCCTTGCTCCTTCAATTCTCATAACTGTTACGAGCTTTACGAGGATAGTAATAATCCTGTCCCTTCTCCGCCATGCCCTTGGAACTCCTCAAACTCCGCCCAACCAGGTAATCATCGCCCTTTCGCTCTTTCTCACCCTTTTCACAATGGCTCCCACTTTTAAGAAAATAGATGAGGTTGCGCTTCAGCCCTACCTGAGGGGGGAGCTCTCAGACGTTGCGGCCGTTGAAAGAGCCACTGTTCCGCTGAAGGAGTTTATGTTAAGGAATACCAGAAAGGAAGATCTGAAACTCTTTTTAGACATAAGAGGAGAGAAACCTTCATCCCCTCAGGAAATTTCAATGATAACTTTAATCCCGGCATTTATGGTCAGTGAGATAAAAACGGCCTTTGAGTTTGTCTTTGTGATCTACCTTCCATTTATCGTTATAGACCTTTTAGTTGCCAGTATTCTGATGTCTATGGGAATGATGATGATTCCACCTATGATGCTCTCTCTTCCTTTTAAGCTTATACTCTTTGTCGTTTCCGGTGGATGGGAACTTCTCGTTAAATCCATTATACTGAGCTACAGATGACGGTTGACCAGGTTATCTTTTTGGGACAGAAGATGATGGAGGTGGCTCTTGTTGTGGGAGCTCCCGTCCTCGTAATTACCTTCATTGTTGGCGTTCTTATTAGCGTTTTTCAGGCTGCAACCCAGATCCACGAAATGACCTTAACTTTCATTCCCAAAATTCTAGCCGCTCTCATCTCTGTCTTTATCTTCGGCGGCTGGATGTTTATAAAGCTTGTTGAGTACACCAAAGAGAACTTCCAGTACCTTCTTCAGATGGTGAGATGAGTGAGCTTGTTGGCTACCTCTCTGCCCACTTCGGCATTTTCCTTCTGGTTCTTGTAAGGCTCTCTTCCCTTTTTATTTCCTTTCCCTTCTTCTCAACTCCTTTTATTCCGCCAAATGTGAAAGTTCTCCTGATCCTTGCCCTCTCTTTCTTCATACTTCCCTACGTTAACGGCTCTGTTGACCTTACACAGCTTCCGCTCTTAGAGCTTGCTCTTTTAGTTTTAAAAGAGGTTCTCGTTGGCATTTTCCTCTCCCTTGTTGCCTTTATCTTCTACAGTATAACCATATACGCCGCAGAGCTTATCTCCTACATGATGGGTCTTACCGTTGTCAATATGTTTGACCCGACTTTCGGTATGGTCTCCGTTCTGGGGCGCTTCTTCGTTCTTCTTTTTTACGCAGTTTTCTTCTCCACCGGTGCCTACAGGGTATTTATCGGAGCTCTCTTTGAGAGTTTTAAAGTCGTTCCAGTAGGTGCTTTCAATCTCTCTGAGCCTCTATACCGGTTTTTCCTGAAAGAGGGAGCTCTCCTCTTTTTCCTCTCTTTCAAAATGGCCTTTCCGTTTCTATTAGCGCTCTTTATAACAAACCTTGCACTTGCTCTGATAAACAGGCTTATTCCTCAAATAAACGTTTTTATAGTTGGTCTTCCTGTTCAGCTCTTTGTAGGGCTTTTTCTCCTTACTGTCGGATTTTCCGCTCTAATCTACTTCACCAGAGGGCTGGTTGAAAGATTTATTGAGGAATTTCTGACCGTTTTCAGAATTTTAGGAGGATAAGTGGCAAAAGACCCTTCAAAAACCGAAAAGGCGACTCCGCGGCGGCGTCAGAAGGCACGGGAAGAAGGTCAGGTTTTAAAGAGTCAGGACGTTCCTATAGCTTTATCTCTAATTGCTGTTTCTATTATTCTTATTTTTTACATACCTTTTGCTTTTAAAAAACTCAAAGATTACGTTTACTATGTATTTTCCCAATCGGCCTACTTAGATCTCTCCCCTCTACTGTTAACATCTGTGTATGTTTTCTTCTTTTTGATCCTTCCCGTTTTTACAGTTCTTCTTATAGTTGGTATTTTCGGAAACGTTGTTCAGTTTGGGTTCATTTTTACGCTTAAACCTTTGGTTCCCAAACTATCTAACGTTAACCCTATTACGGGAATTCAGAGGGTTTTCTCTTTCAAGACTCTGTTTGAAACGTTAAAGAGCTCTCTAAAACTAACAGTTGCCGTTGCTCTGGGATACTACACTGTGGTTCATACCCTCTCAGGCTTCAGTTCCCTCTCCTTTATCTCTTTCGGAGATGAAGTCTACTTCCTTGTAAAGGATTCTGTTCTCCTCTTCTTTGCATTTGGTCTTCTCTCTATTCCGATTGCCGGAGTTGACTACCTTTTCAGGCGTTGGGAGTACGAAGAGAACCTGAAGATGAGCAAGCAGGAGGTTAAAGAGGAGAGGAAGCAACAGGAGGGACATCCCCTTATCAAGTCTGCCATAAGGCGCCGCCAGAGAGAGATAGCAATGAAACGGATGATGGCGGAGGTTCCAAAGGCAGACGTTGTTATTACGAACCCAACCCACTACGCCGTTGCCCTGAAGTATGAGAGGGGTAAGATGCACGCTCCAAAAGTTGTTGCTAAGGGAGCCGACTCTGTAGCTCTTAAGATAAGGGAGATTGCCCTTGAAAATGGTGTTCCGATAGAAGAGAATCCAGAACTTGCCAGAACTCTTTACGAAACCTGTGAAGTTGGAGATTACATACCGGAGGAGCTCTACAGGGCAGTTGCCAGGATTCTGGCTAAGATTTACCGCCAGAGGGGGATGAAGCCTTAAGGTTCGTCAGTATCTTAACTATCTGGTCAACCATTTTCGGATCTACGTAGTTCAGTATCTCTCCTGCTATTCTGCTCTTCATGTTGTAGAGTATGTAGGCTGCCTCTTTCGGGTCTGTCATTGCAGATATCTTCTGGCCTGCCATTTCTGGATCCATCTTCGAAAACATCTGTGCAAGTTTTTTATACCTTTCAGACTGAACTCTCCGAATCTCTTTCTGGAACTCTTCTCTTTCCCGTTTTAAGGCTTTCCTCTCCTGTTCTATCTTCTGCAAAAGCTCTTGGTTTTTCTCTATCAGTGATTCAACCTCTTTCTTCAAGGACAGGAGTTTCTCTATCTCTTTCTGGGTCTCTTTCTTCTCTACCTGTTCCTGTCCCAGTGCGTTGGGAACCAGCAGGCTAATCAGTATAGCGGCTACTAAGAACCTCATGGATAAACCTCTCTAAAAGGAGCTCCTCTCTCCTTTCTTTCTCCCTTTCCCTCTTCTCAATAAATTTCTCTACCGCTTTAACCTCTCCACTTTTAACTGCTACTTTGTCTCTCTGCTTGTCTATTTCCTTTCTTAGGAATTCTAACTCTTCTTTAACTTTCCTCAGCTCTTTCAAAAGTGCCTTTCCAGTTTCATTCCAGAAACCCAACTCAACGGGGCTTTTTACAGTAAGCTTATTGAGAGAGTTGAGTTTTTCCTGGAGCCCTTTTTTCTTTAACTTCACCTCTTCGGCTTTTGAGAGGAGCTCCTTCAGTTTTCTCTCTTCATCAGAGAGCTCCCTCTTCTTCACCCTTAAAACGGTTTCAATTCCTTTCATCCTCTGTGTTTCACCATCAGCTGTGCCAGTTTCTGCTGTTCTTTCTTAACGAAGTCGTGTATAAACTTCTGTTCTTCCGGCTTGATCTTTTCAAATTTTACGCCGTAGCAGGTGGCATGTCTTCTGGGGTAAACGTTAACGACAGTAGCTTTAAAGTTTAACTGTTTTCCTGACAGGATAAAACTTAACATTAAATCAGTTGTTGGTTGAATTTCAGACTGGTACTCGCTTAGAGAGATACAAACCTTAGCTCCACCAGCAGATATGTCAACGATTTCCCCTTTAATCCATTTAACTTCTTCGCCGATTCTGATTCCAACTTTAACGGGAACTTCAACTTCCACTCTTGTGTACTCCCTTCTCTGATACCGGGTAAGTTCAAAAGTGTGTGGAATTTTGAGAATAGTTTTTCCATTTTCTGTAAACATGTCCTCAACAACACCTTCAAACTTGTAGATACCGTCTCCCCGTCTGACGAAAGAAATGGTTACATTCTGACCTACTAAATTTGGAATGCTCTTTTTATCAATAACTGCCCAGTACATAAACTTTTCATCTTTGTCAAAAAGGGCAACTTCAAAACCTTCTTTGGTTTGGGTGTAAAGCTTTGCAGGTTGGAAGAGTTCTATATCTTTTGTTGAAACGAGAGGGACAAAGTAGGGGACGTAATCAAACCCTAATTTTGACCTCATATCCTGAATCAGCTTTTCGTCTGCGTTTGGGTCTGTTTTAAGGTATAGATCAACCACTTTTTCAAAGGGGGCTTTAAACTCCAGTGCAAGGAAAGGATCTCTTCCCAACTTCAGTGAGTACTCCCATATTATCTGAGCCTCTTTTTCAGATAGCCCTCTCTCATACGCTTCTTTAAAGAAGTAATCCTTTAGCTTCTTTCCTCTTAGGTATTCCCTTATTAGGCCTATTAAAATCAAGCTCAGAATAAGGACAGCAAGAATGAGGATGAAAGTAATAACAGTATCTACACCAGCTTGAGGCAGCTTCAGAAAGCTCAGATTCCGCATAGGTCTATTCCTCAGGGAGTTTAGACTCCGTTATTGTAGCATAAGCGATTTTAACCTTCTCAATAAAGCTACAAATATTCCTTACTTTTTGTGCTGTTAGATTTTCTATTCTGATGTAGCTTTTCTTATTAAGTTTAATTTTTGCGCTTCTAATGGATATGTTGCCCTTTTTAAAATAAATTTTCTTAATAGAAGCTGGAAATTTATTACAGATTACCCCAGAGAAGTCAATAATGTTTACTC
>WFNZ01000024.1 GCA_015488335.1 Thermovibrio sp. | reverse complement strand
TAGGTATACTCCTCAATTACCGGGTTGACTAAGAACTTCTTTGCCATCTCCTCAACTTCCCTCTTAACCTCTTCCGGGCTATCTGCCTCAATCTCCATCGTTATGTATTTGCCTACCCGAACGTTTCTGACCTTTGTAAACCCCAACTGGTGTGCGGCCTTCTCAACGGCTACTCCCTGGGGGTCCAGAACTCCTTTCCTGTAGGATATAAACACCTTTACAGAGTAGGTCGCCATTTTTCTCTCCCGGCATAATTTTGTAGCAGTTGAATTATAGACCATAGGGAGCGCTATGCTGAGCTGTAAATCGTGTTCTTTCTTCAGGGCTTACTTTGGAGTTATCCTCTTTGCCGCCTTCTCTGTCAGGTTTTTCCCTCAGTATTCCGGCCTCCTCCTCCCTTTAGTTCTGGTTGCCGTTCCCGTTCTTCTCTTTAAGAAAACTCCTTACGAGCTTGGCTACAGGAACTTCCTGAAGGGGATTCTCTGGGGAGTTCTTGCCTCTGCTGTTGTTCTGCCCCTTTACTACGTGGGAGCTCCCCACAAACTCCCCCCTGACCTCCAGAAGCTCACCTCCGTTGCTCCTTTCTACTTGGGGGTTGCAGTGGGAGAAGAGACCTTCTTCAGGGGGTTCTTCTACTCCGTTTTTGAGAATGAAAAGCTCTTCTGGCTCCTCACAAAGAACAACCTTCTCTCAAGTATTCTCTTCGGCGTTGCCCACGCCCTTGTCTACTACGACCCTTCCCGGTTTATCGTCTTCTTCCCTTCGTTAGTTATGGGATTCCTCTACGAGAGGAGCGGCTCCATAGGAGCTCCCATCCTCTTCCACTTCCTGTCAGACCTCACTTTCCAGTTTGCGAGGTTGTGATGAGAACACTGTTTCTGATAACTACCCTTTTAACCTTTCTTTTAGATAGGATTACCAAGCTCTGGGCACTTAAGGAACTCCACCATCCTATTTCAGTAGTCCCCGGCCTTTTCTCACTGAGGCTTGCAGAGAACAGGGGGGCGGCCTTCAGCCTCTTTTCAGGCGGAAACGAGTTTATCAGAAAACTCTTTCTCCTCTTAATTCCCGTTTTTGTCGTTTTGGGGATTTTCTACTACGTTTTTAAAAGAGAGAAGTTAACCCCTGTTCTTTCAGTATCTTTAGGGCTCATAGCTGGGGGAGCTCTCGGTAACCTCTACGATAGGTTTTTCAACGGTAAGGTGGTTGACTTTATTGATTTTTACTTTAAAAACTACCACTACCCCACCTTCAACGTTGCAGACGTTGGAGTTTTTATAGGAACTGTTCTCCTAATCTTTTTCTACAGGAGAAGTTGACTTTGTTTTCTCCCCGAATAATTTTAGAAAGGCCATATAAAGAGAATGAGGTGATATAATTGGGGAGCTCCAAGGTCTCCCACTCTTTCGTCCAGGAGCTGCTGTCCCGGATAGACATCGTAGATATCATATCACACTACTTAACACTAAAACAGTCTGGAAGGAACTTTGTCGCCCTCTGTCCCTTCCACCCGGAAAAGACTCCTTCCTTCGTTGTAAGCCCCGAAAAGCAGATATTCAAGTGTTTCGGCTGCGGCGTTGGTGGAAACGCAATAACCTTTGTCCAGCAGTATGAGAACCTCTCGTTCTTTGAAGCTGTAAAGAGGGTTGCTGAGATTGCCGGAGTGGAGCTCCCCCGTGAAGCCTTCTCTGAAGATAGCTCTACGGTAGAAGTTGAAGAGGCCGGCCTTAAGGCCGCCAGATACTTCTACAGCCACTATGAAAGAGTTGAAGACTACCTCCTTGAGAGAGGAGTTGACAGGAAAACGGCAGAGAAGTTCCTCCTTGGCTACGCTCCGCCGGGATACCTGAGAGAGCTCAAGATAAAGGATGAAGCCCTTACCCAGTTGGGGCTTAAGAGTTCCAAGGGCAGAGAGTTCTTCCGTGAGAGGCTGATAATTCCCATCTTCAACCATTCTGGGAAAGTTGTGGCCTTTGCAGGAAGAGCCCTCAAAGAGGGTCAGGAACCAAAATACATAAACAGCCCGGAGAGTTCCCTCTTCAAGAAGAACTCCACCCTCTACGGCTTCTACCAGTCAAAGGAGTTTATCCTTAAGAAGCGAAAAGCGATTATCGTTGAGGGCTACTTTGATGTCATTTCACTCTTCAGATTAAGTGTCTACGGCGTGGTTGCTCCAATGGGAACTTCGCTAACCGAAAACCACGTTCGTTTTCTAAAGCGATACACCCACTCTCCCATTCTCATGTTTGACGGAGACTCTGCAGGAAGGAAAGCCACCATCAGGTCTGCTGGAATCCTCTTTAAGTTTGGAGCTGAACCTTTAGTTGTTCAACTTCCCGACGGTGAAGATCCGGATTCAATGGCACGGAGCTCCCCAGACCTTCTGAAAGAGCTCCTCTCCCGTCCGATTCCTTTTATAGACTGGGCTGTTGAAACGGTTAAGTCGCTACCTTCTGTTGAGCGGCCAGAGCTCCTCAGGCAGGTAGCCCTTGCCGTTGCTGAACTGAGGGATATTAACCCTTTCCTGTTTAAGGATTACCTGTCAAGGCTTTCTGCTGAGTTCGGTATAGATGAAACCTGGTTAAAGTCGCAGCTTCCAAGGGTTCGTAGAAGAGAGGAATCCGGTTTAAGTGAAGAACCGATCCCGATTTATGAAAAGGCCTTCCTGAGAGCCCTTCTTGAGGGAGTGGCTCTCCCCGTAGAGGTCTCTCCAAACATCTTCGTTTCCCAGAAGGTTGCAAAGCTTTATTCCTTAATCTCTCAGACCGGAGAGAGGGACGCTACAGCTCTCCAGACCCTCTACCCGGAACTTTCAGCCCTCATCTCAGACGTTCTCTTTATGGAGATTTCTGAAGAGGAGCTCCGCCGTTACGTCTGCAGAGTTCTCGTTAAAGAGCTTGAGAGAAGGCTTAAAAGAGTTTCCGACATTTCTGAGAAGGTTACCCTCAAAAAACTGGTCTTTGAGCTTAAAAAAGGAAACTTTGAGATAGTTGAGCAACTCCAAACTATAAATTAAAGGAGGCGGCCTTGGAGCGGCTGAACTTTGACGAGATCATAGCTCTCGGGAAAGACAAGGGCTACATCACATTTGACGAACTGATGGAGCACCTGGACGAGGAGGTGCTCACACCAGAACTGATAGAAGAGCTGATAACCCAGTTAGATGAGTACGATATCCAGATTATACCAAAAGAGGGCGAAGACCACGTAGACCTTTCCAAACTCCAGATAACCATAGCTCCCGATACCCTTCCCCGTTCCGATGATCCCATAAGGCTCTACCTCAGAGAGATGAGCGATATCTCTCTTTTAAAGCGCCACGAAGAGATTGCCCTTGCAAAGAGGGTGGAGCTTGGAAGGAAAGCCCTCGTTCGTTACCTTCTCAAAACCAGAGCGATTTTAGATTACGTTCTTGAGGTTGAAGAGAAGATAAAGAACGGAGAACTGAAAGTAAGGGACATAATGCGCTCCCCCGACGACTTTGCGGAGGGTGGAGAGAGCCAGAGGAAGAAAAAGTTTTTTGCCATCGTTGAAGAGGTGAAAGAGCTCCTTCCCAAACTTGAGAAACTTCAGAAACAGCACCAGAGGAACAAGAAAGACCAGGAGGTAAGAAGAGAATTCCTCAGAACATGGGCAAAAATAAACAGTTTACTGAGGCAGCTTCCCCTCTCTTACTCCATCTACGAAAAGCTGGCCGAAGACATTTACAGGAAATACAAGGTTTTAAAGAGAAGCGAGAAAAGTATTCAGAAGCTCAGCGGAAAACTCTCCTTCCTCGGAATTCCCATTGACGAAATCTGCAGCCGTATAGATGATGACGAGATAAGGGAAAAGATAGATGCCTCACCCTACACGACCAGAGAGATCAAGAAGATGGTTAAAAAATACCTTGACAGTAAAGAGACCTACAGGCAGGTTCTCAGCACTATAGGAATGCCCAGAAACACCTTTTACAAATTGGCTGAGAGGATTTACTTCTACAAGAAAGATTCGCAGGAAGCCAAGCAGATTTTAGTCCGTTCAAACCTGAGGTTGGTTGTAAGCATAGCCAAGAAGTACATAAACAGGGGGCTACACTTCTTAGACCTCATTCAGGAGGGGAACATCGGCCTTATGAAGGCCGTTGATAAGTTTGAGTACAGGAGAGGCTACAAGTTCAGCACCTACGCAACCTGGTGGATACGCCAGGCCATAACAAGGGCGATAGCTGATCAGGCAAGAACTATAAGAATTCCCGTTCACATGATAGAGACCATAAACAAGGTCATTAAGGTCTCCCGTCAGATGTTCCTGGAAATGGGAAGGGAGCCAAAGCCTGAAGAGATCGCAGAGCGTTTGAAAATGCCTGCCAGTAAGGTACGTTCAATCCTTCAGCTTGCCCAGGAGCCCGTTTCACTTGAAACGCCTATAGGGGACGATGAAGACAGCACTTTAAGGGACTTCATTGAAGACACAAAAAGCCCCATCCCTGAGTATGAGGTTATTAAGAAAGACCTTCAGGAAAAAGTTTCACAGCTCCTCTCACAGCTCAGTGAGAGGGAAGCCCTCGTTATAAAACTACGTTTCGGTTTAGACGGCTACCCCGAACACACCTTAGAGCAGGTTGGAAAGGAGCTTAAAGTTACAAGGGAGAGAATAAGGCAAATAGAATCTAAAGCTTTGAGGAAGCTGAGGAATTCCGGTCTTGATATTGACCTTTCTATTTTCTTAGAGCGTTAGTTCATTTACTTTGAACTTGAATTCTCTGAGTGATTTCAGGAAAGACCGGAAGTCCTCCGGCAGGGGGGCTTCTACTCTTACCTTCTTCCCTGTTTCTGGGTGTTTAAAAACTATTCTGTAGCTGTGGAGAAGTATCCTGGGGGAGAAGTTAAAGGGAAACGGGAAAGGCCTTTTCCAGTAGATAAACTCTCCGGCAACGGGAAGTCCAATTCCGGCAAGGTGCCTTCTTATCTGGTGTTTTCTTCCCGTTGGGATTTTTACAAGTAGGAGAGCTCCCCTTTCAAACCTTTCTAAAACGGAAATTTCCGTTATTGCTTCCTTTCCATCAAGCCTGAAGTCAACCCTTTTTCTGTTCCACCTGGGAGCGGATGGTACTACTGCCAGATACTCTTTTTCAATTTCCTTTTTTCGGAATGTTTCCTTAAACTTCTCAAATAGCTTTTTATTTTCAACGGCTACAATAACTCCTGATGTTTGTTTATCAAGCCTATGAACGACTTTAACCTGTTTCCCATAAAACTTCTTGATAACTTCTTCAAGGTTGGGTTTATCCCTGTTGCTGTTTATAAACGGCGGTTTATTGACGACCCATACTTCCTCTTCCCTGTAAAGAACTTCCGGCTTTTCAGGTTTAAAGAGTAGCGAATTGAGACAGAATTCAACGGAACTTCCCGGTTTCAAGATTTCCCTGTAGCGGAGCTCCTTCTTTCCATAAACACTAACAAGCCCCTCATCTATCAGCTTTTTTGCCTTTTTCCTTGTTCCGGTTACGTGGGCTACTACGTCTATCAGTTTGTATTCCTGCTTTACATAGATTCGCCAGTATTCCATAGAAAACCTCTATTTAAAGAATAGTTGAACCTTGAATTGCTTGAGCTTTAATATATTAACAGAGAAACTGAAAACTTTTTTTAGGAGGGAAGAGATGGCACTTGTAGGCCAGAAAGCTCCGGATTTTAAAGTTCAGGCTTACGACCCGGTGCAGAAAAAGTATGTGGACGTTCAGCTCTCAGATTTTGTTCCAAACAACGAGGGAAAGTTCTTAGTCCTCTGTTTCTACCCGGCAGACTTTACCTACGTCTGACCTACCGAACTGGCTGCGGTCGCAGCTAAATACGACGAAATTAAGGCAAGGGGAGCTGAAGTCCTTGCAATCTCCACAGACACAGTCTTCAGCCACCAGATTTTCTGTGAAGTAGAACCTTTAATGAAGGATGTAAAGTTCCTCCTTGGAGCAGACCCAACAGGAGCAGTATCAAGAACTTACGGCGTTTACATTGAAGAGGCTGGAATTGCAAGAAGGGGAAGGTTCATCATTAACCCAGACGGCATTATTGTAGCTGAGGAGGTTCTCAACCCACCTGTTGGAAGGAACGTAAACGAACTCCTCCGCCAGCTTGACGCCTGGAAGTACGTTTACGAACATCCAGACGAGGCTTGCCCTGCAAACTGGAGACCCGGCAAGAAGACACTCAAGCCAGGCCCGGAAATTACAGGAAGGGTTGGAGAGGTTATCACCATAGACGAGATTCTCTCTTAAGAAGGGGGCATCTGTCCCCCTTTTTTCTCTTCTCTCATCTGTTCAGCTATGGCTTTTTCAATTTCTGAAAGTAGCTTTCCCTCGTTAAAAACATCTTTAGCATCGCTGAAAATCCATACAGAATCGGGAAAATTTTTAGGTAGTTCTTCTACTGAAGGTGGAAATTCAGCAGAATTTTCGTTTCCTAAAATATAGATATCACCGTTTAACGAACTCAGAGGAATTTTAATTGACCCATAAGGGCAAGCTTTGAATACCAGTCCTTTTACCTTTAAATCTGAAATTCTCCAGCTATTCTTCTTAAGGAAGTCAGACAGTTTTTTGATACATCTATCAACTTCTTTCTGGTTGTTGGTGTGTATCTGAACTGTTATTAAACCGCCTGTTTTGTGCGGATGTAGGGTCATTACATTACTTCTGCAGCTGAACTTGAGAGTATTTCTCTGGAAGTTCCAGATTGCGTAGTCTAACTGCCTTAGTGTCAAGGTCGGTATGAATTTTTTGAGTCTGTTGAGTAGATCTGTCATTAACATTACAGCTATGTTATCAGCCATATTTTCGTAGTAGCAGTAGAGCCAGGCAAGGTATCTCTTTACCATTCTGTCAGGTTTTACGGTGTTGCAATCTCCAGCCAGCATTAGAAAGTAATCAAAGGCTATTCCGCTTCTCAGCCCGGGTATAGTTCGTATCTGATTTTTTAGAGAATTGATAAAGCCTGGTGTGTTTAGTCTGTTGCCTAAATCTTGAAAGTAGTCTATTCCGTTTCTTTGAAGAATTTGAGCAAAACGGTAAACAGCCTCGGCTTTTAATAGTCCGTTTCTCCTTGGAACTGTTCTGCACCTGTTCTTAAAAACAGTTGTTGCTACACCTTGGAAGTTAATTCCTCTACCTGTTTTAAATTGGTTGAAGATGTTTAGTAAATCGCTTACAGATCTCTGCTGTGAAACAGGAGGAAAAGTTTTCTGATTTCTGTAGCAGTTCCAGTTCGTATATTGGCAGAAGTTCTGAACAACTTTTTGAACTGTAGAATACCGTATCCCTATTGAGAAAACAGCATCAATTATGCACAAGGTTAGGTGCTGGTAGTAGAACTCCCGCCCCAGTTTTTGTGGAAAGAGCTGACTGATAACGATAAGTTCAGGTGTTAGTTTTTTCGCTTTTTGGAGAGAAACTGCCATACCTTCCTCCTCAATCAGTTTGTTTAATTTTTGTTCTTTTATGGTAAGGAATATTTCCTATAATAACATTAAATTTCATTAAGAACTTAGTGCAGGAGGAGGAAGAAGTATTCTGCCTTCTGTCTATTCTTTGTATCCCAGCATTTTATTCCTATTCTTGTTGTGTGGTTTTTTATTTTTAGTGGGACGGAGCTCTCTACCCTATTCCCTTTCTTAATTCCCCTAACCCAGCCGTTTTTTGTTGCGTATATCCAGCAGTTCTTATACCTTTCAGGATTCTCAATATAGAATACAGGCTTAACGGTGTTCTCTTTATAAACTCCATAGTCTGGATAGTGTTTAATAACTGGTAGTGGTTCAATTTTCAGATCAGAGACGAACTTTCTAAAACCGGATTGGCTTCCAACAACTGCCATTCGCGGAATTAAAACACCTCTTCCAGAGTAAGTTCCCCTGTCCTGGGTCAGTAGTAGTTTGTATCCGCTTTTTTTAAAGAACTTCACGTTTATCTTGTCGTAATCTCCGTATGGAAAGGCCAGAAATTCCGGTTTTCTTCCAAAAAGCTTAAAGAACTTTTCCTCTGACAGCTCTTTTTCTTTTTTGAGTTTTTTAAGATACTCAGATTTTGTTAGTGTTAACCGCCATTTTGCCAGGTTTGGGTGGCTGTAGAGGTGGTTTTCAAACTCGGCAAGTCCGGATTTTTCCATCTCTCTTATCTGTTTTTCTGTTAAAAAATCGGGGTATCTGTTAATAGCTTCCATGTAGAGGAAAACGGTAAAGGGAAAGTTCATCTTTTTGAGAATTCTGTAGGCTTTCATAGTGGTTTTGTAGCCGTCGTCTATGGTTATTACTACAGTTTTGGGAGGAATTGGTCTATTCTCTTCTACCAGTTTATAGAGCTCCCTCAGGCTTATCACGTTGTAGTTGTTCTTTTTCAGGTAGAGCATCTCTCTTTTAAAGTCTTCCATGCTTACAGAGGTTGTGGGGTAGCGTTTATCTCCAAAACGGTGGTAGATAAATACTGTTGCGTAACCGTTACTGCTCTGTGCCCATGCCGTTTGAAGCAAGCTCAGGCTCGTCAAAGCGCTCAAGATGGTTCTTCTTAACCACATTTTTAACAAGCTCCACATACTCTTTTTTCCTTGTTGAGTATAGGTCTAAGCTCTCTGCCAGAGTAAAAATGTCTGCTCCTTTAGCACGGAGCTCCCTGAACCTCCTGTAAGCCCAACCCACGTTCAGGTTGTAGATGTAGTCTTTAACAGAGCTGTAGAGGTTGTCGTAAACCTTCAGGCACGCTTTAGAATTTTTAGCCTTAAGGCATTTTGCTCCCTTGAAAGAGTAGATTCCAAAAATGTTGTTGGCCTCTGTGAAAAACCTTGAAGTTCCCCATCCGCTCTCAATGGCTCCCTGAGCCAGAATCAGGCTTACCGGAACGGAGTTAACCTTTAAAAGGAGCTCCTTTAAACTCTTAGCCCTGTACTTCTTCTTAAGGTAGGAAAGTTCCTGTTTCTCTTTTTCGGTCAGCTCTTTTTTATCCTTTTTATCCTTTACTTTCAGTATAAAAGCTCTTTCAGAGAGTACTTCTCTGTTTGCCTGTTTTATCAGAGGAACCAACAGCTGGATAAACCGCTTTTTCCTCTCTTCAACGGGCAGTCCTTTCAGACTTATGTGGCTCGGATACTTTACAATTTTCAACAGTTGATCGTTAATAATGGAAGCAGTTGTTAAACTTTCTGCAGGCTGCTCTATCTTAAACAGCGAGTTGGCAATAATCCCACTTACAAAGGCCAGAACTATGACAATTAGCCTGCCGAGGCTTTTCGTCATTAGCACCTCCTAATTTTTCCTGCTGCAAATATATTCCGTTTGCTATACTTTGCTTAAAAAAGAACTGGAGGTTTTGCATGTCTGCAATCAAGATTACAGCTCCGATAACGGATGATTCCGTAATAGAAAACCTGAAAGCTGGAGACTTGGTTCTTATTTCTGGCGTTATCTATACGGCAAGGGATGCAGCCCATAAGAGGATAGTTGAAGCCCTTGATAGGGGAGAGACTCTCCCTTTTGACCTTAAGGGACAGATAATCTACTACGCAGGGCCTGCTCCTGCAAAACCTGGAAGGCCTATAGGATCTGTTGGCCCTACCACCAGTTACAGGATGGATCCTTACGCTCCGAGGCTTTTAGAGGTAGGCCTTAAGGGGATGATTGGAAAGGGAACCAGGAGTAAAGAGGTTATTGACGCCATAGTTAAGTATAAAGGTGTTTACTTTGGAGCGGTAGGTGGAGCTGCAGCCTACCTTGCAAGGTGTGTTAAGGAAGCCGAAGTAATAGCTTATGAGGACCTGGGGCCTGAAGCGGTAAGGCGGTTGGTTGTTGTTGATTTTCCAGCTTTTGTTGTGAACGACATCTACGGCAACGACCTCTACAGGATAGGCAAGTGTAAGTATATGGAGATTGAGGACCCTGAGCTCTACAGGTGTTAAAATTTTGTTAAAATCGTTATGCAGTTTTGAGAATATTAGAGATTCCACTGCAAGGAGTTGCCCTTGAAGGTTTACATAGTTCTTTTCCTCTTCTTCCTTGTAGCCCTTGCAGTAGCCCTTTTAGTTCCAAACGTTAACCTCATAACAAACAGGTTTTTAAGGATTGACAGGAGCAATCCTGAGAAGTTTGAACCCTACGAGTGTGGAATCCCAAAGATAAAACCTTTAACCGGCCACTACTTTGCCTTCTTCTACATTGTTGCTCTTATTTTCCTCCTCTTTGACCTTGAGACCGTTTTCCTCTTTCCCTGGGCTGTTGCCTTTAGAGAGCTTGGAGTTCTTGGAATAGTTGAAGTTTTCCTCTTTGTGGGAATTCTCCTTGTCGGGTTTGTCTACGCTATTTTCAAGGGAGCTCTCAAATGGGAATGAAAAACGGCGTTTTCTTAACAAAACTTCAGGACTTAATAAACTGGGGAAGGAAGGGGGCCCTGTGGCCTTTAGCCTTTGCTACAGCCTGCTGCGGTATAGAGATGATGGCGGCAGCCGCTTCCCGCTACGACTTTGACAGGTTCGGCGTCATCTTCAGGAACACCCCAAGGCAGTGCGACCTTCTGATAATGTGCGGAACCATAAGCAGGAAAATGGCTCCGATAATAAAAAGACTCTGGGACCAGATGCCGGATCCTAAGTGGGCAATAGCCATTGGTAGCTGTGCCATAAGCGGAAACATCTTTCAGACCTACTCAACACTGAGGGGGCTTGACTGTATAGTTCCTGTTGACGTTTACGTTCCCGGCTGTGCTCCAAAACCTGAGGCCTTTTACGAAGCCCTCATAATGCTTCAGGAGAAGATAAAGAGGGATAGACCCATAATAGTGGGTGAAGAGTGATGAAGTTTATTAATGAGAACTTGATAGATGTTTTGAAAGAGCACTTTAAGGATAAGATAGAGGAGATTGGAACCTTTAGGGGCGAGGTTACTGTAGTTGTTAAGAAGTCTGCTCTGAAAGAGCTTATGGGATTTCTCAAGCACGACGACCGTTTCCAGATGGATATGCTTGTTGACGTTACGGCCGTTGACTACCCAGAGCACAACCCACGGTTTCAGGTTGTCTACCACCTTAGATCAATTCCAATGAAGCACAACCTCAGGGTGAAATGTTGGGCTGAAAATGATGAAGTTCCAACGGTTTTAGACCTCTGGAAAACGGCAGACTGGACAGAAAGAGAAGTCTACGAGATGTTCGGCGTAAGATTTACCGGGAGGGAGCTCCGCAAACTCCTCCTTCCCCAGAAGTACCCTTACCACCCGCTCCGTAAAGACTTCCCCCTTGAAGGTTATGAAGAGCCCTGTGAACTCTGGGACTGGGAGTAGTTGATGGAAAGGGAGAAGGCAGACCTTATTCTCAACATGGGGCCTCAGCACCCATCAACCCACGGCGTTTTGAGGCTGGTTTTGGAGCTTAAAGGGGAGAAAATTGTCGGTTCAGACGCCATAATCGGTTACGTCCACAGGGGCGTTGAGAAGCTTGCAGAAACGAGGAAATACATGCAGATTCTCCCCGTTTTTGACAGGGTTGATTACGTCTCTGCAAACACAAACGAGTTAGGTTTCGTTCTTGCCGTTGAAAAGCTCTTAGGAATAGAGGATAAAATCCCCGAGAGGGCTCAGTTTCTTAGAGTCATAATGGCGGAGCTCACCCGTATCTCTTCCCACCTCATCTGGTTGGGAACCCACGCCTTAGAGCTTGGAGCAATGAGCGTCTTCCTTTACGCCTTTAGAGAGAGGGAGAAGGTTTTAGACCTCTTTGAGGAGATTGCAGGTGGCAGGCTCCACACGGGCTACATGAGAATTGGCGGCGTTGCCTACGATACAACCGATAGGTTCACAGAGGAGCTTGAGGAGTTCCTTGAGATATTCCCCCACAAACTTGACGAGTATGAAGACCTTTTAACGGAAAACAGGATATGGCTCTCAAGGACAAAGGGAGTTGGAGTTATAGATAGAGAAACTGCAGTAAACTGGGGAATTACGGGGCCGACTCTCAGGGCTGCTGGCTGCGACTACGACGTGAGGAAGTACTACCCCTACTGCGTTTACGGCCGGTTTGACTTCAACGTTCCCGTCTACACAGAGGGGGACGTCTACGCCCGTTACAGGGTGAGAATGGACGAGATGAGGGAGTCTGTAAAGATTATCAGGCAGTGTTTGGACAAAATGCCTGAAGGCCCCGTCCAGATAGAGGATACGACGATTATTCTCCCTCCTAAGGAAGAGGTCTACAACACTATGGTTGGCCTCATTCAACACTTTGAGCTTGTTATCCACGGTTTAACCCCTCCACCAGGTGAAGTTTACGCTGCGGTTGAAGGCCCTAGGGGAGAGCTCGGCTACTACATAGTAAGCGACGGCTCAAACAAACCCTACAGACTGAGAATCAGACCGCCGTCTCTCATAAACATTGCGATCCTGCCGGAGCTCCTCAAAGACCACTACGTTGCCGACGTAATTGCGATAATTGGAAGCTTAGACCCCCTCATGGGAGAGGTTGACAGATGACCTTAACTGAGTTTAGAGAGGAAGTTAGAAAGCTTAAGGAGAGCAATAAATACCCGGAGCTCAAGTCTTACCTGCTTCCTGCCCTCTGGATGGCCGAGAAGAACTTTCCCGCCATAACCCACGACGTTATGAGGGTGGTTTCAGAGGAGCTTTCGGTTCCGTTGGTTGAGGTTGAGGAGGTTGCAAGGTTCTACGCAATGTTCCATACGGAGAAGAAGGGGAAGTTTGTAATAAGGGTTTGCACGAACCTCTCCTGCATGCTGAGGGGTGGAGAGGAAGTTCTCTCTGAACTCTGCAGGCTACTAAATGTAAAGCCTGGTGAGACGACACCAGACGGACTCTTTACCGTTGAGGAGTACGAGTGTATGGGGCTGTGTGACGGAGCTCCCGCTGTAACGGTAAACGAAGACCGCTACACGAACGTTAGGTTGGAGGAGCTCCCCGAAATCCTCAGGAAATATGGCTGGAAGGGTTAAGATGGAGAAACTGCTCCTTAGAAACGTTGATAAAGAGAACTCCCATACGATAGATGTTTACCTGAAAAACGGCGGCTACCAGTCCCTCAGGAAGGCCTTGAAGGAGATGTCCCCTGAGGACGTTGTTGAGGAGGTGAAGCTCAGTGGCCTCAGGGGGCGTGGAGGGGCAGGCTTTCCTACGGGCTTAAAGTGGGAGTTTGCCGCCGCCGATGTAAAAGAGCCCAAGTTTTTCGTCTGCAACGCAGATGAGGGCGAGCCCTGCACCTTTAAAGACAGAGTAATCTTTGAGAAAGACCCCCACGCCCTCATAGAGGGGATGCTGATAGGTGCCTACGCAACGGGCTGCCGCTACGGTTACATCTACTTAAGGGGTGAATACCCCATCGGAAGGAAGATTTTAGAGAGGGCAATTGGAGAGGCCTACGAAAAGGGATTTTTGGGAGAAAACATCCTCGGAACGGACTTCTCCTTTGACCTATACGTCCACAGCGGTGCAGGAGCCTACATCTGCGGCGAGGAGACTGCCCTCATTGAATCCTTGGAGGGGAAGAGGGGAGAGCCACGGATTAAGCCCCCTTTCCCTGTTAACGCAGGATACCTCTGGAAGCCTACTGTTGTAAACAACGTTGAGACCCTTGCAAACATTCCCCTCATCATTGAGAGGGGCGGGAAGTGGTACTCGGGAATCGGTTCTCCAGACTGCCCCGGGCCAAAGCTCTATCCCGTCAGTGGTAAGGTTAAAAGGCCAGGAGTTTACGAGCTTCCTATGGGAACGCCCCTATCTGAGATTATCTACGAGCACGCAGGAGGAATTGTTCAGGACAGGAAGCTTAAGGCCGTTTTTCCCGGCGGTGCTTCAAGTTCAGTTCTTACTGCCGATGAGATAGACGTTCCAATGGACTTTCCGTCCCTTGCAAAGGCCGGAACGATGCTGGGTTCCGGCGCGATTATGGTTCTTGACGAGACAGACTGCATAGTGAGGGCCGCTTTAAGGCTTATAGAGTTCTTCAGGCATGAATCCTGCGGGAAGTGCACTCCATGTAGAGAGGGAACGGACTGGCTTGTAAGGCTTGTCAGAAGAATTGAGGAAGGGGAAGGAAGTGAGGAGGATTTAGACGTTATCCTCTCTGTTTCTGAAACGATGGAAAACTCTTTCTGCGGTTTGGGAATGGCAGCCCACAATCCGGTTGCTTCCTCTGTCAGGAAGTTCAGAGAGGAGTTCCTTACCCACATTGAGCTTGGCAGATGCCCTTATAGGAGAGGGTAGATGGAGAGTTTCAAGGTTGTTATAGATGGAAAGGAGTGTGAAGCATACCCCGGAGAGACCGTTTTGGAGGTTGCAGAGAGGAACGGGATTACGATTCCCGTTTTCTGCTACCACAGGGAGCTCCGCCCGGAAGGTGCCTGCAGGGTGTGCCTTGTTGAAGTTGAGGGAGCTCCCCGTCTTGTTACTGCCTGCACGCTGAAAGCAATGCCCGACATGGTTGTTAAGACAAACACTGAAAGGGTCCGGCGTGCGAGGGCTGGGGTTATTGAGCTGATTCTCAACAACCACACCCTTGAGTGTCCCATCTGCGATAAGTCTGGCGAGTGTGAACTCCAGATGACCGGCTTCCGCCACGGCCCCAAAAAATCAAGGTATAAAGAGCCAAGGCGTGAAAAGGACATCGTCATCCAGGGGCCTCTCATTGAGATAGACAACGACAGGTGCATCCTCTGCCGCCGGTGTATCAGGATGTGCGGCGAGAATATGGGGAACAGAGTTCTCGGGATTCTTAACAGGGGATACAGGGCTTACATCTCCCCCTTTAACGGAGACTTTATGGAGAGCGGCTGTGAGCACTGCGGGAGCTGTGTTGACGTCTGCCCTGTAGGTTCCCTCTTAGACAGGGCTTTCAAGTATAAAGACCGTCCCTGGAGGATGGACAAGACCTGGACTACCTGCCTCTTCTGCGGTTCAGGCTGTAAAGTTGAAATAGACTCCTACCACGGAAAGGTTAAAAGGGCTGTTGGAAGAATCGGGATAAACGACGGCCATAACAGGGGATACCTCTGCGTAAGAGGTAAATGGGGATGGGATGTTATCTACTCAGATAAGAGGCTGAAGGAGCCCCTTTTAAGGGTTGATGGGGAGCTCCGCAGAATTCTCCTTGAAGAGGCCTTGAAAGTTCTTAAGGAGAAGATAGAGGGTAGGAAAATTAACCTGTTCCTTGAGAGCTCCCTCACAAACGAGGAGCTTGAGAAGATTGCCGCCGTTTTCGGAACGGAAAATGCAACCTCAGACTCTTTAGGCTTTTACAACTTCCTGAAAGGGTTTGAGAAAGTTAAAGGAACGAGAGAAACAGATAAATTTTCCTCTATATACGATGCCGACGCTGTCGTTGTTATCGGGGATTTCATTGAGGAGATAAACCCCGTTGTTTCTATGCTCTTAAGACTTGCAGTTTTACAGAAGGGGAAAAGGCTTCTGAGGGTAGGTGTATTCCCGTCTAAAAAGCTTGACTCTGTAGCCTTTTCTAAGCTCTTAGTTGACCAGACAGAAATCATAGACACGCTTAAACACGTAATACTTGGAATGATTGACACTTCCTACTCATCTGGGAACAGGAAAATTGACACATTTATTAAGTCTTTAAGGGGTAAGAAGGTTAGCTTTGTTGTAGCTGGAACGGTCTTCTTCTCTCCAGAGGCTGAGGAGATAGGAAAGACCGTTGCATACCTTTCAGATAGAGTTGTTGGCGGAAAAGTTGTTGCAGTTCCGCCTAAGGCTAATTCACTCAAAGTTGTTAACCTTTTTAGACTGAAGCACCCCGAAGAGCTTGATGGAGATGTGAACGTTGTTGTAAACGGTGAGCTTGAAAGGGACTTCCCTGGGGTGGAGCTCCCCAAAGCTGAATTCACAGTTCTCTTTACTCCTTTCTACACTCCAGACGTTTCCGGCGCAGACCTCGTTATCCCTGTAGAGGTGTGGCTTGAGAAGAATGGAACGGTTGACGGCGTAGATGGTAAGCTGGAAGTGAAGACCGTTCTGGAAAAGGAGTTTTCACTCCTTGAAGTCCTCTCTCAGCTTCCGGTCAGGAATACAGGTGCAGAGAGTAAAGAGGCTGAGGTTGAAAGGGTTAACGAGCCGGGGCAGAGGCTCCTTGAGAGGGAAAAAGGAGAGCTCCTCTTAACGGTTCTTTCAAACAGAACCGGCTGGAACTCGGTAAGCTACTACTCTAAAAACGTTGCAGGGGTTGCCGGCGAGAGAGTTTTGCTCCTAAACCCTGAGGATGCTCCAGACTCTGAAATGGTTAAGCTGAAGGTTGGAAACGGGGAGCTCCTCATCTCCTTTAGGAAGGATTCCTCTATTCCTAAAGGCCATGCCGTTTTGAGGGTTGAGAGATTTACGAGGGACGTTTCGGAGTTCCTTAGGGGGCAGTTTCCCAACCTTTCAGGAATAAGGTGTCAGATAGCGGAGGCTTAAATGGTAAAGGTTGAGCTTGCAAAGCAGTTTCCACTCTTTGAGAGTTTCTCAGAGAAGGAACTTCAGGAAATATCCCAATACCTTGACTACAAGGTTTACCCGAAGGGTGAAGTCCTCTTTGAGGAGGGAGACCCTGGAGATAAGATTTTCTTCATAGTTAAGGGAAGGGTGGGCCTCTACAGGCCAGATCCTTTCGGTAATCCTGTAAAGGTTGCAGTCAGCGAAGAGGGAACGCCTTTGGGGGAGCTCTCCTTCTTCAGTAACCACTTCCACTCCTCAAAGGGGGTTGCTCAGAAGGAGACCCACGTCCTTATACTGACCCGGGAAGGTTACGAAAAGTTGAAAGAAGAAGACCCTAAACTGGCAATAAAGCTCCTTGAAGCACTTGCAAGGGTAATAGCCGAAAGGCTCAAGGAGATGAACAAGAAGTTCGTTGATACAACCTGTTTCATCTGGGGAGGGCCCAAGAAGTGATAAATAACCTTCTCAGTATGGCTTTTATAGTAGGCCTGATGCTGGTTGCTGTTCCACCTATAACCTATCTGGAAAGAAAGGTTTTGGGTCACATGCAGCAGCGCCCGGGTCCTATGGTCGTTGGTTTTCATGGTCTCCTTCAGCCACTGGCGGATGCGATAAAGCTCATATTTAAAGAAGACATTATCCCCAAAGGGGCAGATAAGCTTCTCTTTATGTTTGCTCCTTCCTTCAGCATATTTGCTGCTCTCCTTGCAGCTTCTGTAGTTCCAATCGGCTTCATTCAGGCAGTTCCCATGAAGTCGGCCCTTCTCTTCGTTATGGCAATGAGTGCAATTTCCATCTATGCCCTTATCCTTGCTGGATACTCTTCAAACGACAAGTATTCCTTCCTGGCCGGAATGAGGGCTGCTGCTCAGGTTCTCGGTTATGAGCTTCCCATGGGCTTTGCACTTATGGCTGCCGTTATTCTCTACGGGAGCTTTGACTTTAACGAAATCGTTAAGTGGCAGTCTCAACACGGGTGGGGAATTCTCTACCAGCCGATAGCCTTTCTCCTCTTCCTCTTTGTAATGGCCGCAGAGGTGGGAAGGCCACCTTTTGACCTTCCAGAAGGTGAGAGTGAGCTTGTTGGCGGTTTCCACACAGAGTATTCAGGAATGAGGTTTGCTGCCTTCTTCTTTGGCGAATACATAAACATTATAGTTCTCTCTCTTGTTGTTTCACTTCTCTTCTTAGGCGGATGGAGTGGTCCACTTGCCGATAAGTATCCTGTTTTGGGAGTTCTCTACCATTTAGGTAAGGCAGCCTTCTTCATCTTTCTGACTTTCTGGCTCAGGGCTACGTTTCCCCGTTACAGGTTTGACCAGATGCTCTCAATTATGTGGAAGATTCTGCTGCCCATATCTATTCTAAACCTATTCGTTGCGGCAGCGGAAGCTCTACTTGTGGGGTAGATGATGAGCGTTATCAAAAAAGTTGCTCTTGTTGACCTTTTAAAAGGGATGTCAATAACCCTTAAAACAATGTTTAAGCCTACAGTTACCGTCCACTACCCTTTTGAGAAGGTTCCACCGAGGAAACGTTTTAGAGGTATTCATGCCCTTAAACTCAACCCGGACGGTTCCTACAGATGTGAGGCCTGTTACCTATGTGCCGAAATGTGTCCCAGTAATGTTATAGATATGGAGATGACTGAAGGGAAAGATGGGAAAAAGGAACTGGTTGATTTCACCGTTGACCTAACAAGATGTCTCTTCTGCGGTCTCTGTGTTGAGGCCTGCCCGAGAGATGCGATAGTTATGACTGATATTTACGAGTTTTCACAGTATACCGTTGATAAACTTATACTTCATAAGAAAGATTTAATGGAGTTGGGGCGTTACTACCAGGAGTGGGAGAGGAAGAGGAGATGAGGGAGGTTTTCTTCTACTTGTTTGCGTTTCTCTCTGTAGCTTTTGCAGTTATATCTGTAACCCATAAGAACGTAATAAAAGGTGGTGTTTCCCTTCTTGCCTCTTTTGTTTCCCTTGGAGCTGTCTACTTTACAGCTGGAGCTGAGTTTATAGGAATCGTTCAGGTTATAGTTTACGGTGGAGCAATCGTTGTTCTTTACCTCTTTGCCCTTATGACTATGGATTTAAAGAGTTTTGGAAAGGAGCCGTTAAGAACACTCTCTGTAGCTGTAGGAGGAGCAATTTCACTTATCCTTTTTGCTTCTATTCTCTACGCGGGGTATAAGTTCTACAGTAGTGGGATTACAGCTGGAATTTCGGGGGCTGAAGAGATAGCTTTGCCGCTCTTTTACAGGTTCCTTCTACCCTTTGAAGTTGTATCTGTTCTGCTCCTTGTGGCAACTGTTGGAGCAGTAGCTGTTGGAAGGAGGGAGGAATGACGCCGTTTGATTTTTTCGTATTAAGTGGGCTTCTGTTTACCGTTGGGCTTTTTGGAGTGATAGTCAGGAGGAACGTTATCTCTCTCTTTTTTTCTTTAGAGCTCCTTCTTAACAGTGCAAACGTCCTCCTCGTCGGTTTCTCAAAGCTCCACGGAAATCTGTTTGGAGAGGTTTTCGTCTTTTTCGTTCTGGCTGTTGCAGCAGCAGAAGCTGCAGTTGGCCTTGCCATTGTCGTTGCCCTTTACAGGTACAGGAAGAGCGTTAATACTGAAGATTTTTCCCTTTTGAGGTGGTAGTATGGGAGTGGGATTTCTAATAGCTGTTTTGCCCTTGGTTTCCTTTCTCCTTGCCGGTTTTGGCGTTCTCTTCGGCTGGAAATCTTTTAAGCGCCGTTCCCACTACTTTGGCCTTGTTACCGTTGGAACTTCACTGTTTCTTTCCTTCTACGTCCTCTTTAAGGTAACGAAAGGGGTAGTTCTCACTGAAGAGTGGTTCAATTGGGTAATATCTGGAGGACTTTCAGCCTCCTTTGGAGCTTACATAGACTCATTAACTGCCATAATGTTAGTTGTTGTAACTTTTGTTTCCTTTTTCGTTCACATGTATTCAATAGGCTATATGCACGAAGACCCGGGATACGACAGGTTCTTCGCCTACTTGGGGCTTTTTACCTTCTCAATGCTTGTTCTTGTTCTCTCTCCAAACTTCCTCCAGCTCTTTTTCGGCTGGGAAGCAGTAGGTCTCTCTTCCTATCTCTTAATCGGTTTCTGGTTTAAGAGGAAAAGGGCTGCAGACGCTGCAATAAAGGCCTTTATAATGAACAGAATTGGCGATTTTCTCTTTATATTGGGAGTTGTTGCCGTTTTCTGGGTCTTTGGTAGTCTTGACTTCCACAAAGTTTTCTCTCAGGCTGGAGCTGTAAGCGCTGCAACTCTTTCCTTAATAAGTTTTCTCTTGCTTGGTGGTGCTGTAGGTAAGTCTGCACAGTTTCCTCTCCATACCTGGCTTCCAGACGCCATGGAAGGTCCAACACCTATTTCTGCTCTTATCCATGCTGCCACAATGGTTGCTGCCGGTGTTTTTATGGTTGCCCGCTGTTCTCCAATATTTGACGGCGGATACATTCTGCCGATTGTTGGAGCCATAGGAGTAATAACAGCTTTTGGCGCAGCAACTGTGGGCTTGACTCAGTTTGATATTAAGAGGGTTCTTGCCTACTCAACCCTTTCCCAGCTCGGATACATGTTTGCAGCCCTTGGGATTGGAGCTTACGTTTACGCTATGTTCCACCTCTTTACTCACGCTTTCTTTAAAGCACTGCTCTTTTTAGGCTCCGGAAATGTTATTCACGCAATGAGCGGCGAGCAGGATATAAGGAAAATGGGTGGCCTTTATAAGTACATGAAGATAACTGCTGCCTGTTTCATAATTGGAACCCTTGCCCTCGTGGGAATTCCACCCTTTGCGGGGTTTTTTAGCAAGGATAAGATTATTTCAGCTGCTTATGCCAACGGCCATCTGGTCTTCTGGTTCTTCCTTGTTGGAGGAGCTCTCCTCACAGCTCTCTATATGGGAAGGTTGGTCTTTATGGTCTTTTTTGGTGAGGAGAGGTTTGACACCAGAGAGATGAAACATCTCCACGAGTCTCCAGCCGTTATGACAGTTCCACTTATTTTCCTTGCAGTTCCTTCAATTTTTGCCGGCTTTTTAGGGGGTTGGTTTGAGGAGTTCTTAAAGTCTTCTATTCCAAACCACGTGAGGGAGATTTCCCACTCAGCGGAGCTCCTTCTCATCACGATAACCGTTTCACTTGCACTTTTAGGCCTTCTCATCGCTGCCGTTATTTACTACTGGAAGAAGATTTCTCCCGAGGTTTTTACAGAGAGCCCGGTTCTCAGGCCAATTTATCTTCTCCTATACAACAAGTACTACTTTGATGAAATCTATAACTTTGTTTTTGTTCGTGGTGTTGCTTTTGGTCTTGGCAGGATCTACGCCTTTTTTGATAAGTACGTAATAGACGGAATCGTCAACGGCGTTGCCTACTTCACCTCTTGGTGCGGAGAGGTTTTAAGGCTTACCCAGACTGGCGTTGTTAATAACTACGTTGCCTACTTTGGCATAGGCGTTGTTACGGTTATCTTACTTTTACTGCTTGTTTAGGGGTGTGTAAATGGTTAGCGTTATACTACTGTTGCCGCTTCTGGGAGCTCTCCTTGTAACTTTCTGCCGGAGTGAGGAAAGGGTAAAGTGGATAGCCCTCCTCACAACAGGTTTAACGTTTCTCCTTTCCCTCTATATCCTCTTTAACTACAACATCTCTAAGGGCGGTTTTCAGTTCATAGACTACGGCTCGTGGCTTCCCAGCTTCTCAATAAAGTATAAAGTTGGCGTGGATGGCTTAAGCCTTATAATGCTTATAATGACAACCCTTATCTCCTTCATCGCCGTTCCCTCTGCCTGGAATTATATAGAGCAGAGGAAGAAACTCTTTTACGGTCTTTTACTCTTGCTAGAAACAGCGATGATAGGGGTTTTTGTCTCCTTAGACCTTCTTCTCTTTTACATCTTCTGGGAAGCCATGCTAATCCCTATGAGCCTTATAATCGGTGTTTGGGGAGGGGAAAGGAGGATTTATTCAGCCTTAAAGTTCTTTATCTATACCTTTGCAGGAAGCATCTTCCTTCTTGTTGGAATGATTGTCCTCGTAATTGTTTACGGCTCCGTTACTGGCAACTTCACATTTGACCTTATTCAGCTTTCCCAGTTTAGACTTCCTATGGAGCTCCAGAAGTGGCTTTTCTGGGCGTTCTTCATAGCCTTTGCCGTTAAGGTTCCTGTCTTTCCCTTCCATACATGGCTTCCAGATGCTCACGTTGAAGCTCCCACTCCCGGCAGTGTCATCCTTGCCGGAGTTCTCCTTAAAATGGGAACCTACGGCTTTATAAGGTTTTCACTTCCCTTCTTCCCCGATGCCTACAAACTCTATGCTCCCGTTATCTTTATTCTGGGAATTGTAGCCGTTATCTATACAGCCCTTGTTGCCCTCGTTCAGGAAGATGTTAAAAAGATTGTTGCCTACAGCTCCGTTTCCCACATGGGATTTGTGATGATCGGTCTTTTTTCTCTGAACGTTCAGGGAATTGAGGGGGCAATCTTCCAGATGCTTAACCACGGCCTTGTCTCTGCTGCTCTCTTTTTTATAGTAGGTGCTATTTATGAAAGGCTCCATACCAGAAAAGTTGAGAAGATGGGTGGGATCGCCTCATTTGCCCCAAAACTTGCAACGCTTGGAATGCTATTTACTATGGCCTCTGTGGGTCTTCCCGGAACGAGCTCCTTCATAGGGGAATTTTTGACGATTTTGGGAGGGTACAGAGCTGCACACTGGGTAGGTTACCTGATGGCTCTTGGTGTTATCTTCGGGGCGGCTTACATGCTCTACATGTATAGAAATGTCTTTTTCCTTGAACCTAAAGTTTTGTCATTTAGAGATCTTGACTTAAGGGAGTTTTTAGCCCTTGGATTTTTAGCAGTTCTTGTTGTATGGTGGGGGTTCAACCCGGAGTTTATTATGAAGTTCGTTCACGGTTATACAGCTTCGCTTCTTGGGGGAGTTTAGATGGGGCTTAACCTTAAACTGCTCTTTCCTGAGTTCTTTGTCCTTGCGTCTGCTATTGTGGGAATACTGATTGACCTTTTTCTTCCCAAACGGGTAAAAAACGGTTTCTTTGCTACGTTTTCAGTTTTTATTCTTTTTGTTTCTGTCTTTTTAGTGATCTTTTCGTCTCCTTTTGTTCCAGAAACGGCTTTTAACAGTTTTGTTAAGAAGGATCTCCTGACCGGGCTTTCTCAGGTTCTGATTTTATTCTCATCACTCATTGCTGTTTTCGTTAGTTATGGATTCCTGAAAAAGTTTGATACAGATTACATAGGGGAGTTCTACTATACGCTTCTCTTTGCCGTTTTTGGTGCAATGCTTATGGTCTCTGCAAACGAACTGGCCACTCTTTTTGTTTCTCTTGAAGTGATGTCAATTTCCGTTTACATACTTTCTGCCCTTTTTAAAAAGGATTATAGAGGTAAAGAGGTTGCCCTTAAGTACTTTATAATGGGTTCTGTGGGAGCAGCTGTTGTTGTTTATGGCTTTGCACTCCTCTACGGTCTTTCAGGTTCAACGGTTTATGAAGAGGTTGGTAGAGCGATTTCTACGCTCTCTTTTCCAGTTCTTCTCTCTTTAGCCCTTGTTATCTCAGGATTTCTCTTTAAACTTGGAGCCGTTCCCTTTCACGGCTGGACGCCTGACGTTTACCACGGAGCTCCCACTCCCGTAACCCTCTTTATGGGAGCTGTTGTCAAAATTGCTGCCTTTGTCGCTCTTCTTAAACTCTTCTATCCGGTTTTCCTTCCGCTTGTCTCTGAGTGGGGAGAGGTCTTTGCTGTTATAGGCGTTGTTTCCGCCTTTGCTGGAGCTCTCATGGCGCTCCGCCAGGAAAATGTTAAGAGAATGCTTGCCTACTCTGCAATTTCCCATACGGGAGTTGTCCTTGCAGCTCTTGTTTCTCTTCCAGCCGTTGCAATTTTTTCAGTTCTCTTCTACCTTTTTGCCTATGCCTTCATGACCGTTGCGGCTTTTGGCTTTATCTCACTCTTGACCGGAAAAGGTTTCAGCGGGGAAAACATTTCAGATTGGAGAAATCTGTACAGCAGATCTCCGTTTCTTGCCCTCTCCTTGGTCGTGATTTTTATGTCCCTTGCGGGAATCCCGCCACTCTTTGGGTTCTGGGCCAAGTTCTACATTCTTGTTGCCCTCGTTAAGGCAGGAAAGGTGGGAGTTGCCGTTGCCATACTTGTTGCCAGTGCTATCTCCCTCTACTTCTACTTAAGGCCTGTTGTTTACGCCTTTATGAAAGAGGGAGAGGCTGTTCTTCCACCCGTTGAACCTTTTGAGTTTGGGGCAGTTGTTGTTACGGTTTTCTTCTTAATCGTCTTTGGCCTGTTCCCAGAGCTCATTTCTCAAGTTTCACTCTTTGCCCTTAGCTCCTTTCTGAGGGGGATGATTTGAGGGAGCTCTACCGTAAAATCCCTAAAGTTGACAGATTCCTTCAAGACAAGGAACTCCTTGAACTTCTTGATACTAAACCCAAGTTTTTCCTCAAGAAAGCAGTTGATACAGTTCTTTCGGAGTTAAGAGAGAAGATTTCAACAGGGAAAGTTGAAGAGATTTCCTATGATGCCCTGAAAGAAAGGGTGAAAGAGGAGCTTCAGATTCTCTTAAAGCCAAAATTACACAGGGTTATAAACGCAACAGGTGTTGTTCTCCACACAAACCTTGGGAGAGCTCCCATCTCTTCCTCTGTTGCAGACCATCTCAAAGAGGTAATTACGGGCTACTCAAACCTTGAGTACGACCTTGAGAAGGGGAAAAGAGGCCTACGTTATAGGAACCTTGAGTGGATTTTAAAAGAGCTAACAGGTGCTGAGGATGTTTGCGTTGTAAACAACAACGCCGGTGCAGTTCTCCTTGTCCTCTCGGCCCTTGCAAAGGGAAAGGAAGTAGTAGTTTCAAGGGGAGAGCTCATAGAGATAGGAGGCTCTTTCAGAATTCCAGACGTTATGGAGCAGAGCGGAGCTCTCCTTAAAGAGGTTGGAACGACCAACAAAACCCATCCCTGGGACTACGAGAACGCAGTAAACGAAAACACAGCTCTACTTATGAAAGTCCACACCAGCAATTACAGGGTTTTAGGGTTTACCGAGTCTGTTTCAACGAAAGAGTTAGTTGAAATCGGCCGTAAATATGGAATTCCTGTTTATGAAGACCTTGGAAGCGGTAGTTTTTTAGACGTTACAAAACTTGGTCTTTCTTACGAGCCTACGGTTCAAGACGTTTTAAAGAGTGGCGTTGATGTTGTCTCTTTCAGCGGCGATAAACTCCTTGGAGGTGCTCAAGCCGGGATAATTTTAGGGAAGAGGGAGCTCCTCCAGAAAATAAAGAAACACCCCCTTAACAGGGCCCTCCGAATAGACAAAATGACACTTGCAGTCCTTGAAGCTACCCTTATCTACTATCTGGATGAATCCCTTGCCCTTAAAGAAGTTCCAACCTGGAAATTACTGTCCCAGAAACCTGAGCAGGTTGAGTTTAAGGCGAAAGAGCTCGTCAGAATTCTTGAAAAAGAGGGTTTTAAAGGGAAAGTTAAAATAGTGAAAGAAAGGAGTGAAGTTGGAGGGGGAGCTCTCCCCCTTCAAACCCTACCAACCTACTGTGTAAAGGTGGAAGTGCCAGGCCTTTCTCCCTCAGAAATTGACAGGAAACTGAGAAGTTTTTACCCTCCAGTTGTTGGTAGAATTAAAGATGACAGCTTTCTTCTTGATATGTTTACCGTCTTTGAGAGGGAGATACCAGAGTTAGCAGGTCACCTTTTAAAGCTGGAGAGGTAATGGTTCTGATTTTTCTCTTTCTGATTCTGACGTTGATAATACCTATTTCAGCTTCGTCCCAGGAGCTTTACTCGTACTACCTTCTCAGCCGGGAGCTCCAGGTTCTTTCGGCAACGAAGGAAAGATTACCCCTCTCAGAAGTTCCCCGCTACACAAGGGTTATAACGAGAGACCAGATTGACCGTTGGGGCGTCAGGAACCTGTTTGATCTTCTTGATAGGCTCCCTGAGTTCTACTACTGGAGAAGTTACTTCGGTTTAAACGCAGTAGGTGCTTTTGGTCTTAGACAAAGTTACTTTTCAGAGAAAATCCAGGTTCTAGTTGATGGAATGCCGATTTCGGATCCTTCTAACGGTTCTTCCTTTAGCGTTGATGATATCTTTTCCCTTTCAAACGTTAAACAGGTTGAGATAATCTACGGTCCTATGACATCCCTTTACGGTTTTAACGCTTCTCTGGCCGTTATTAATCTCGTTACCTACTCTCCTGCTGAGAAATCTTTGAATCTTGATTCATCGGTTAGCACCGGTCACGATTCCTATACCTCCTTTATGAAAAGCTTTAAAGGAAAAGGGTTTTCCGGTCTAATTTCGCTGAACTACTCTGAAGAAAGATCTCCCCACCGTAGCTATACCGATTTTCTTGGGGTTTCTGCCCCTTATTCTTCCTTTAAGAAAAGTACAGTTTACTATCTGAAGCTTAAACACTCTTCCGGTTTCTACTTTAAAAGCTACGGGGTTAACAGAGATGACCACTTTCCTCTAACCCTTACCTATTTAATAACTGATGGAAATACGTATGCAGATAGAAGAGGATTTGTTAACAGGTTTGGGTTTGATAAGGATCTCGGTAACTACAAGATGAACTTCTTTGCAAAGTATAACTACTTCTACCTTGAAAGAGGTTATAACCTCTGCCCTTTCAACCACAGTTTCTGTTCTAACCTTCCTCTGTTAAAGGGAGTTGAACCGAGAGCAGTTGAGAAGCGCTACGTTAGAAATCCCGGTATTGGAATTCTGATTTCCAGAGATTTCGGTAGTTACGGGAAGCTCTTTGTAGGTGCTGAATACGACGAGTCTGACCTCTATAAGACGGAGCTCCGTGCCAGCTTCCTTCCGTCCTCTGTTAATCTTAAAGACTTTTCTAAACTTGTTGTTTATAGAGAAGAGAGAAAACTTCCGGAAAAAGAGGGACTTTTATCTCCTCATTTAAGAACAACGTTCTCTCCCTATTTCCAGTACTTACTCAGACTTAACAACTATACACTTCTACTTAACGGTAGGTGGAATAGAACAAACGATGTTGGTAACTACTTTAGCTATTCTGTTTCTCTCTTAAGAAAGATAGATAAGTGGAATCTGAAGCTAAATGCAGGTAGAGCGGTAAGAATTCCCTCATTTGAAGAGATGTACATAAAAAATAATCCTATTCTTGAAGGAAATCCCGACTTAAAAGGAGAGAAAGCGGACTCTATTATGCCATCTTTTGAGTATAAGGGGGATACGTTTTCTATCTCAGGTATGGGGTTCGTCTACTGGTTTAAAGATTTTATATACAAAGAACCTACTTCTCCTTTTACTTATAAATGGAATAATGCAGATTCAACTGTGAAAATTAGAGGAGCAGTTGTCTCTTTTAAAAAGCTTTTCTTTGGCAGCTATGAGCTGGAGCTATCTGGAGAAAGGATCTTCGGAGTTCATGGACTTACTGGTGAGTACTTTAACTTCCCTCGGAAAAAGCTAACAGCCGGCCTTTCATACATGGGGAATAATATGTCTGCCAGTATTTTTATGGTTGCTTATTCGAGGGCATCCTCAGACATTCCAGGATATGGAAAGGTTGACTTAAACCTTTCCTGGAACTTTTCAAATAACCAGAAACTCTTCCTTTCGGTTGATAACCTTCTAAATAAGAAGATCTATTACGAGAGCCGAGTTCCGGGGGTAGAGAGAACCTTATGGTTAGAGTGGCGGTATTCTTATTAATTCTTATCTTTGATATATCTGCCTCTACTTGGGCAGCAGATGTATGCATTATTAACAGTTATCCTATTCCACCTGCGAGAAGGCTGGAGCATAGGGTGAGGGAGCTCCTCAAGGAACACCACCATAAGATTGTAACTTCAGGTTGTAATGTAAAAGTTCTAATAGGAACTCCTGCTGTTGTAAAGGAGTTGAATGCAAACGATAACTGTAAACGGGTTTATACCTTTATTCTCTTTCCTGAAAAGCTTGGTCTTCAGAACAGGGAAAATTTTTACGGTGTGAGAATTTTTCCTCTACCTGAAAGAACTTATAAAAGGTTTTTAAAAAAACTTTGTTTGAGAAAAGGGAAAGTTGCTGTACCTATTAGTAAGGAGATGTTACCTATTGCTGAATTTTACCTAAAGAAAACCTATTTTGTTCCTATCCCTTTTAAGAATTCTCCCGTAGAAACTTTTAAAAAACTTCTCAGTTATAAATATGTGTATATCTTTCCTGATCCGAAACTTTTGAAGCTTATCAATCTGGTTACGCTTATTAACTTCTGTAAGG
>WFNZ01000023.1 GCA_015488335.1 Thermovibrio sp. | reverse complement strand
GATAAAGACATTTCCGTAGGAGACAGGTTCATCTCTGAAAGTGGGGCCGTTTTAAAGGTTAGAGAGGTAAAAGAGAACTACTCAATAGCCCTGCCAACTCTGGGTAACCCAACGGTGGGAGAGACTGTTCAGAAATTGACCTTTAACAGAGTGGCTTTTATAAACTTTGCAGGAAAAAAGGGAGAAGAGCTCTACAAAAAACTTTCAAAAGAGATTAAAAGCCTGAAATTAGCTCCTTACAGTGAAGGGGAAAAGCTTAAAAAGGCATTTCATCTGAGATATCCCAGCGACTTTAAGAGGAAAGTTCCCATTGACAAACTTACAGGCTACGATGCATACATGGTTGTGTCAAGAGAGGGGGTTGCACTTTACGATACAACTAAACACCTGCTCAGGTTCTTCCCGTGGGAAGGGGCTCCCCAGAGCTCCATTGCTGTAGCTATGGAGACAAACTATAAAGAGGTTTACAACTTTAAAGGCCACGCAACCAGCTTATTTGTGGCTGATCTCCTTCAAAATCGTGGTGATGAAATAGTTGTAAGTGAGGAAAACAGAATAGACATATTTAAACCTACAGTTTACGGAGTAAAACTGGTCAAAAAATTTAAAAACCCATTCAGAGGTTCTTACCTTTTCCACATCTGTCCGGTTGATCTAAACAGAGATGGAAAGGTGGAAATAGTTACTGACGGTTTCTACCAGGATACAAAGAGCGTTTCATCGGGAGTATTCAGGGTTGAAAATGGTAAGCTGACAAAAGTAGCAACATCAAACCTCATCCTCTCCTGCTTTGATACAGATGGAGATGGAATAAACGATTCAATATTTGGTCAGACAGTAAGCGATGAAAGTGACAAATTCTTCGGCAAAAAGGTATACAGAATAGAACTTAAGGGAAAAAAACTAGCTAAAGAAGGAGAAATCAAAGTTCCCAAAGGCTTTCAGGTAACAAGTGCCCAGATGTTTAAGAGTAACGGAAAGGAACTCTTTGCCTATTACGACCTTGACTACTTCTTTAACGTTTCAGACGGTAAAAAAGTCCTCTGGCGCTCACCTATCCAGATTGGAGCATCTCCCAACGCAATCTACTGGTACAACGAAGACATGCTGGTCAGCTACTACATAACGCCAAAGCCCAAACCGGTAGATATTGACGGAGACGGAAACCAGGAGGTTCTTTTCTCTCAGAACAAAAATGCAGTTCCAGGAATACTCAGAAACATCTACACATTTGACGGTGGAAGAATCCTGCTCCTCTACAGAAGCGGAAGCGGTTTTGACTGGGAAGAGGCTACATCTCCCATATACAACTTAGGTGGTATCGAAGAATTTGACTACCTGCCTGAACAGGACCTGTTTACAGCAATATTCACAAAGGTAAACATACTGACAAATCCAAAGTCCAAACTCCTGTTCATAAAACCGAAAATTTAGAGGCTATGGTGGAAAAAGCCGTTGAAAAAGTTAAAGAAATTACGAAAGAGGAGAGCTTTGATGTTGCCATAGTTGGCGGCTCTGGAATTGATATAGGAAAAGCAGAGGTTGAAATACCCTACTCAGAGATACCGGAAATGCCTCAAACTGCAGTTCCCGGACATAAAGGAGTTTTAAAGTTTTTCAGAGCAGGAAGCAAAAAGGTTCTCTTCTTTGAAGGAAGGTTTCACTACTACGAAGGAAGGGAAGATTGGGAAATAAGGTTCATACCTGAGCTCTCTGCCAATTTAGGAGTAAAGGTCTTCATACCGACCTGTGCATCGGGAGCTGTTTCAAGACGGGCAGTAGAGTCTGAAATTGGAGTTATTTACGACCATATAAACCTTACAGGAAGGAACCCTCTAACAGGTCTTATAAAAGAATACGGAAGTAGGGTTTTCGTAAACGGTAAGAAGTTTTACGACCGCCGGTTGGTTGAAACATTCTTAAAAGCAGGTCTTGAGGAAAACGTTAAAACCGTACCTACAGTTCTTGCAGCCACTCTGGGCCCAAACTACGAGACTTTTTCTGAAGTGAGAATGCTTGAAATTTTAGGAGTAGACTGCGTGAGTATGTCAACAGTTCCAGATGTTATAGCTGCAAACTTCTACGGGATGAAAGTTGTAGCACTTACTCTATTTACAAACGACACCCTACAGCCTGAAGCAGACCACAAAGAGGTTCTGAAAATCTCTCAGGAGAGGGGAGAAAAACTCAGACGGGTTTTAAAAGCCGGAATTTCTCTGATATAATGAATCACCATTCGGGGAAAGGAGGAGGGATATGGGATACAACCTGAACTCTGACCTCAACCCGTCTGAGGACGCAGTTCTCTACGAAGATAGAGACCACAGAGTCATCTATTTAGGAAGTAAGGGGAGCTCCTCGGGAAGCGTTGACGTCCTCTCCTACCTGATAGTGAACGGAAACGAGGGGATAATTGTTGACCCTGGGGGCTACCATCTTTTTCCCAAAATGGTGTACAACATTTCAAAGTACATTAAGCTAAAAGACATAAAGTACATCTACTTCTGCCATCAGGATCCAGATGTTTGCGGTTCTCTCCCAATGTGGAAAGACGTATGCCCTCAGGCAAAGATTGTAATAGGGGAACTCTGGGTAAGATTTCTTCCACACTTTGGCGTTGAGAACATAGAAGAATCAGCTTACCCAATACCATCAGACGGTGGAACGATAAACTTAGGAAAGGCACCTATAGAGGTGATACCTGCCCACTACATGCACTCTCCGAACCACTTCAACCTGTACGATCCTATATCCAAATTCCTCTTTTCTGGAGACATTGGAATCGCCCTGGGAGAATTCAAGTACCTAATAGTCAAAGACTGGATAGAACACCTTGACTACATATATCCTCCTCACAGAATCCTTATGACCAGCAATAAAGTGACACGAACTTGGGCAGAGAGAATCAAAAACTTAGAAATTAAGGCTATCTTGCCGCAACACGGTGCAATAATTCCTGAAAGTTTTATCAGTTACTTCATCAAGTTTATGGAGAACCTGAAATGCGGAATAGACCTTGTGAAATAGATGATCTCTCTGGAGCTCTCTCTATTTTAGAAAGATGTTACCTATCTCAGAAGAAAACGGCAGAGACGTTAAACAGTTTGGCAGAAAACATCAGCAAAGTTTTTATAAAGAACAATACAGTTATAAAGGAAAACGTAACCGAGCTGACAGAGATTGCGGAGAATTTAAAAGAATTTATGAGCACATTTACGCCAATAGTTGAGGAACTTTCCCGAAACTCCAACGATATACTCAACCTCTCAAAGGAAATTGAGAGGATTAACGACAACTTATCTGAGATAGAGAAGATAGCTTCCGATACGGAACTTATAGCAATAAATGCCGCAATAGAAGCTGCAAGGGCCGGTGAAGCAGGAAGGGGCTTTGCCGTAGTTGCTAATGAAATAAAAGAGATGTCAAAGGAAACTTTCCGAATTCTGTGGGAAATAGAGAAATTGAGTAAAGAGATTGATAAAAAGATATCGGTTCTTAGAAAAACCGTTGAAACGGTTTCAGAACTTCAGAAAGCCTCGGCAGAACTTATAGAAGGAATGGATAAGTTAATCAAAATCTCTCAAACCCTCAGCGACATCTACAGAGAACAGGAGCAGGTATCAAACAGCGTAAAGGGACTCTCTGGAATATCAGAAAGCATAAACAGGATATTCAAGCTACTTGCAGAAGCGAAAAGTAAAGTAGCAAAGAGTCTCTCTTCCTACTTTTCAAATTAAACCAAGTTTTTCCATAGAGAGAAGCAGTTTTTCTCTACAGGAAGGGCAGAACTCCTCACTTTTGTAGTCGGTGTCGGCAAGGGAGTTGGAAAAGTGCATAACACACTTTGGGTTCAAGCAGTGGGAGAGGCCGAAAACGTGCCCCATTTCGTGAGTAACTTCTTTCCTAATTCTTGAGAAGAAAAGCTCCTCATCATCAGAAAAGAGCCTGGCGTAGGAGACTATGCATCCTTTAAAGGGATAGGCAACACCAAAAACAAAGTTGAGCCCGTTGGAGTAGAGGTCGTAAGGTGTAATGGAGAGAACGAAAAGGGCATCTTCTGGCTTTAAAGATAAGGTGTTTTCAAGCTGGAGCTCCGCAAGGAGCTGTGAACCTCTGGAACCCCTCGCATCTGGCGGGACAACCCCTTCAAACCGGGGAATAAGACGAAACTTCTCTTTAAGAACCTTCTCAGCCTCTTCCTCCACAGCTGGTAGGGATACCCCTACCGAGAAAATGGAGCAGATTGCCATCAGTTATCACCTTTCTCTTTTTCTCTTATAATCTCCTCTATCTCCTCAGGCGTAAAAAAGTACTCCTCTCCACAGAAGTTGCACTTAATAGAGACGCCACCATCCTCTTTCAGCTGCTTCAGTTCCTCAACCGGCATGGCAACCAATCCCCTCTCTGCCACCTCTTTTGAACATCGGCATCGGAAAGAGAGCTCCTTCAGGGCAAGGAGCTCCGTTGTAAACCCTTTGAAAATGAGCTCTGCTATATCTTCAGGCCTCTTCCCTTCCTTTATGAGGGAGCTTACAGGTGGAAGGGATTTAACGTTCTCCTCAAGCTTTGATATGGCGTTTTCTGAAGCACCAGGCAGCGGCTGGGCAAGGAATCCGCCAGCAGCCTCAACTTTCCCACTTTCACCCACAAGAACCCCAATGGCAACGGCAGAAGGTATCTGCTCCGACTTCAAAAGGTAGTATGCAATGTCCTGAGCTATTTCACCAGACACTATGGGAACGGAGCTCTCGTAAGGAGTTCCAAACCCCAGGTCCTTTACAACGGTTAAAGTCCCCTTTCCTACAGCCTTAGCTATGTCAAACTTCTTCCTGCCGTTCTCTTCCTTAACAAAGAGGGGAACATCCGGGTTTTGAACAAAGCCCCTTACTTCTCCTTTAGCGTTGGCCTCAGCAACAACGAGCCCTACGGGGCCGTCTCCCTCTATCCTCAGAAGAACTCTCTGGTCGGTTCCGTGTTTTAGAAGTGAAGTAAGGAGAATAGCTCCTGTTAAGGCTCTACCTAAAACGGCCGTTGCCATAGGCGAGAGTTTATGTCTGAGTCTTGCTATTTCGCACAGGTTTGTCGTTTTTACAACAAAAGCCCTTAAGGCATCCTCTCTGGTTATGGCTATTACGCCGTAATCCCTATCCTGGAAGTAGTTTTTAAGGTCTTCCTTAACTTCAGACGTAAGCTCTTTTACAACCTGCTCCCTTGCAGGTATCTGCCTAAAGTCTCTCTTTTCCTTTTTCTCCATCTCTTCCCTCCAACAGCTTAACAACTTCAAAAGGAACTTCGTTTCTGTTTTCAACCGTTAAATGTATGACTTTAAACTCTTTCCGGATACGGGCAACAAGAGGGTGAACGTCTTTTATGGGGATTGTTAAAAGGCAGGCAATATCCTCATCAATCAATCGGGAAACTACACGCTGAAAGGATTTTGAGAGGAGCTCCATCTTACCGACTTCGTCAACTACAACAATTTTCCCCTCATCAATAGCTTCAGAGACGAAAGGAACGGCAAACCTCTCAAACTGCTCAACGAGAACTCTGTACTTCCCAACTCTGAAGAGGGAATCTGCTTCAGTAGAGGCGAGGAGCTCCTCCTTCCCGTCCGTCCTTACAACCTTAAAACCCCACCTCTTCCCGTTTCTCCTTATCTCCTCAGTCCAGAATCCCTTAGCTTTATCGCCCAGAATTGAAACAGCCCTCTTAACGGCGGTGGTTTTCCCTATCCCCGGCCTGCCTGTAAGAGCTACCTTCACCTCTGCCTCACAACAGAGAGGGATTCAAGGTCAAGTATCATGTTATCGTAAGCTGCAATTACTTTAATTCCTGTTTCTTGGGAAATTGAGAGGGCGACCTCCCACGGCTTTGCAGAGAGCATCGTCCTTCCAAAGTGGGTCAGAACGGCAAGGTCTGGTTTCAACTCTCCGATAATAACTCTGGCATCTTCTGCAGATAGATGGTCAATCCTCGGGTTGGGCTTTAAAAGTGTTGTATTCAGAATTAGTAGATTTGAACCTTTATACGCGGAAAGGAGCTCCTCAAAAAATTTGGTATCTGAAATATAGCTGTAAACAGTCCCTTTCCACTTAAAGATAAGACCGTAGGTTTCAACTCCGTGAAGGTGTCTTATGGGAAAAGAAACGGAAAGGTCGGCAAGGAACTCCCTCTCCATTCCTTCCTTAACGATCTCTGTCTTCTCTATATTCTTCCTCGTATACTCAAGGACAACAGGATCTTCTGCTATACAGTCTGAAGGGCACAGCAGTAAACCCCTTTTCTTCTTACCTCCAAGGGTCATAGACTCTAAAACGTGATTTACATCTGCACAGTGGTCTAAGTGGCGGTGAGAGAGAATAACAACATCTGTCCAGTGGGGCTCTATTCCCTTTCTGTGGGCATGAACGAAGGCTCCAGGGCCAGGATCAACGTGGACGTTCAAAGAGGGAAATCCGAAGTAGAGTCCGCCGGCCTGCCTCTCAAATCCAAAGGCCACATAACGGGCACCTGCTGTTCCAAGGAATACAAGCTTCCCCTTCAGGGTTTCTCTGTTTAACTTCAAGTCGGGCAGATACCCCTCCTGCTCTTCCTGATAAAATCAACCATTTCAAGGACTTCAGAAACGTCACTAAACTCCTCTTCAACTCTACCGAGGGAGACGAGAAGTGGTTCATCGGTCTTAAAAATCATCTCAAAGGCGGTAGTTAAAGCTCTTATCGTCTCCCTGCTGAAACCACGTCTTTTAAGGCCAATGATGTTAATTCCTTCAAGCTTTGCCCTGTTTCCCTGAGCGACAGAAAAAGGAGGAACGTCCCTGTGGACAGCAGAGGCACCGCCAACCATTGCATGTTTTCCTATTCGAACGAACTGATGAATGCCTGTTAAACCGCCTATAACCGCAAACTCCCCTATCTCAACGTGCCCTGCAATCTGAACGGCGTTTGCAACTATAACGTTATTCTCTATTCTGACATCGTGAGCAACGTGAACGTAGGCCATAAGGAGAACGTTATCTCCAACGTAAGTTACGCCTCCACCTCCCTCAGTCCCCTTGTGTATCGTTACGTATTCACGGACTCTAACACCGTTACCTATTACAACTTCTGTATCTTCACCTTTAAACTTCAAATCCTGTGGAACAACTCCAATGTGGGAAGCAAATATTTCACAGTTCTCACCTATTGTCGTCCTTCCTTCAATAACGGCTCCCTTTCTTATAACCGTTCCCTTTCCAACTTTTACCCTACTTCCCACATAGGCAAAGGGCTCTACAATAACTCCATCGTCTAACTCAGCACCTTTTTCAACAACAGCCAACGGGTGGATATTTACCATTACTTCCTCGTTATCATCGCCATTATTTCAGCATCGCAAACAAGATCTTCTCCAACAAAGGCTTCTCCCTTCATCTTTGACATTCTGCTCTTTATGACTTTCGGCTCAAGGACGAACTTTACAGTATCTCCAGGCCTTACAGGTTTCCTGAAACGGGCTTTGTCAATTCCCATAAAGTAAACAACGTACTCTTCGGGGGAGATGTCAAAGGACTTGAACATGAGAATACAGCCTACCTGAGCCATTGCCTCTATAAGGAGAGCTCCCGGGAAAATGGGGTGGCCGGGAAAGTGGCCCTGGAAGAAAGGCTCGTTCATTGTAACGTTCTTTATCCCCACTATCCTCTTCTTCGGCTCAAACTCTACAATTTTGTCAACTAAGAGAAAGGGATACCTGTGGGGAATAATCTTCATTATCTCAACAATATCCATCACCTCAAAAGCCTCCTTAAAGCCGTTTTAAGAGAACAACAGCCTGTGCAGAAATTCCCTCTTCCCTACCTTCAAAACCCAACTTCTCGGTTGTGGTAGCCTTAACAGAAACTTGAGAAGGAAGTATACCAAGAACTGACGAAATGTTCTTTTTCATCTGTTCAATAAAAGGAGAAAGCTTTGGCCTCTGGGCAACTACAACGGAATCAACGTTAACAACGGTATAGCTGTTTTCTCTGACAAGTTCTGACACGTAGGATAGAAGTTTGAGACTTGAGATCCCTTTAAACTGGGGATCTGTATCGGGAAAATGCCGGCCTATATCTCCAAGGGAGAGAGCTCCCAAAAGGGCATCGCAGATAGCGTGAACGAGAACGTCTGCATCTGAATGGCCTTTAAGACCTTTATCGTGGGGGATTTTGACGCCACCAATAATCAGGTCGTAGCCTGGTACAAGGGCATGAACGTCATATCCTATCCCCACCCTGAACATTCAGGCAAGACGGCTCCTTATCAGTTTCTCAATCTCTTCCCTGATAACTTTTTCCGCTATTTCAGGGACAACTTCCCAGGCAATTTCTCTTATTATCTCCTCTACCTTCTCCTCCGGAACGGTGATTCCAGATACCTCTTCAGCTTTACGTTTAACCTCTTCTTTAGCTTCAGCAACAACAGGCTCTGGAGCAGGTGTGGGGAGCTCCTCTTCGGTAGATTCTGTCTTCTCCTCAACAGACTCTACAGGCACTTTTTCCTCTTCCTCTTCTTCAACCTCAACGGGAACAACAGGCACTTTCTCTTCCAACTCACTTTCTACAGGAATAACAGGGAGTTCCGGTTGTGTTGACTCCAACTCGTGGGTTTCCGGTTCAAGGTTAACAACTTCAAATTCCCCTTCCTGAGGAACAGTAAGTTCAAAGTGTTCTTTTAGCTCAGGAGCTTTCTTCTTAAGCTCTCTTAACAGGTCTAAGAACTCCTCAACTGTAAAGGGTTTCTCAAGGGCTCCGTAAGCCCCCATAGAGAGGGCCTTTTCTCTATCAAAACCTTCAGCCTTATAGCCTATAAGGATAACCGGAATACCAAGCCTAATAAGATCTGGAATAACATCGTAGCCCGTTCCGTTAGAGATGGAAACATCAACAACGGCCACGTCGGGTTTCTCTAAAGAAGCGACGTTCAACGCTTCCTTTGGAGTATAGGCATGAAGAACATCCACCCCCCTTAGGGAAAGGACTATCTCAAACAGTTTGTGCCACGTTTTCTTATCATCTACGTAGAGAAGCTTCATCCCTCACCTCTTCCAGTTTTTTCCTTACATCTTCAAGTAGAACAACTATCTCTTTAGAGTTGAGAGCCTGATCATCTAACTCTCTGACCAGTGAAGCTATCTCCTCATTTTTGAAAGAATCGGCCAGAGCTGTAAGTTCGCCTTTCAAAAGGAGAGCGTTGAGGCGTTTTGAAAGAGCGATTGCAGAGTCAAGGGAGGTAATAACAGATTCAATCGCAGACAGATCAATGTTAGGAGAAGGAGATTCTTGCGTTTGACTCTCTCTATTTCTGGAGAGTAGCGTTTCAACATCGTTTCTCAGAATGAGAAGGCTATCTTTTACCTGGGTAAGCAGTGATTCGTCAATTTTTGGCAACCTAAACTCTACTTCCTGCAAAAGCTTTTCAGCCCTATCCAGAGCCGATATTGAGTCTTCCGAAAGGTCAAGCTTGTGGAGGGAACTCTTTAACCTCTCAATTTCTGAAAGAAGGTCATCAACGTCCCTCCTTATCTCCTCAATCCTTTCAGACTGGAGCTTCTTTAGTTTTTCTTTCAGTTCATCAACTAAAAGGGTTATCCTGTCTGAAATCCCCTCTACCCTCTCTTTGACTTCAGTTAAATCAGGTTGGGGTTGTTCCCCACCTGAAAGGAATTTTGATATTAGAATGCCAGCAACAATACCTATGGCAGAAAAGGTTACAGCAACAATTAAAGTAACTGCCCCTAAATCCATCTCCAGAATCCTCATTTTTTTAGTTCTAAGCTAAGTATATCGTAAATTTTACCTATAGGAAGTCCCATTACGTTGAAGAAATCTCCTTCTATCCTCTCAACAAAGAGAGCTCCTTTTCCCTGAATGCCGTAAGCTCCAGCCTTATCAAGGGGTTCACCTGTTGATACATACCACTCTATCTCTTCTCTGGTAAGCCGTTTAAACTTCACCCTGCTTTCCTCAAAAGAGGAAACAACTTTTCCTTCAATCAGAAGAGAAAATCCGGTAATTACTGTGTGCCATGTCCCAGAGAGCCTCTTTAAAAATTCAACTGCCTCTTCCTCAGATTTCGGTTTTCCAAGGACTTCATCTCCTAAAACAACGACCGTATCTGCAGCAAGGCCCACTTCTTCCGGTTCAATAAGATCTTTAGCAGAAAGGAGCTTTGACTCAGCATTTTTCACTGCCGTTTCATACGGAGATGAGTACTCTCTTTCCTTAGCCTCAATTTTTACAACCCTAAAGGAAAATCCTGTCATCTGGAGAATCTCCCTCCTTCGGGGGGAAGATGAGACGAGGGCAATCTTAACTCTTTCTGGCCTTACCATCTATAACCCCCAGAGCTTTAAGCATCTCCTTAGCCGCTTCCTGTTCAGCTGCTTTCTTTGACCTGCCGGTTCCAACGGTTCTAAGGTCTTTAACCCTACACTCAACGGTAAAGGTTTTCTCGTGTTCAGGCCCTTCAGAGCTTATGAGGGTATAAGTGGGAAGTTCTCTAAACTCCCTCTGCGTAACTTCCTGAAGGTAGCTCTTAAAATCTTTATAGGTAATAGCGTTCTCTAAAATTTCCCAGAGCTTATCTAAAAATTTCCTTTTAAATACCTCTTTTGCCTTTTCAAAACCGGCGTCTAAGTAGAGAGCTCCAAAAACCGCCTCAAAGACATCGCAGAGGAGAGAGGATTTCCTGCTACCTCCGCTCCTCTTTTCTCCTCTGCCAAGGTAGATAAACTTCCCTAAATCAACGGTTTTTGCAAGCTCTGAAAGTGAGGGCTCGCTGACAAGGAAGGCCCTAATCTGGGAGAGCTCCCCCTCTGTTTTATCGGGAAACCGTTTAACCAGCTCCTCACTGACTATGAGGCCTATAACGGCATCACCCAAGAACTCCAAAACCTCGTAGTTCTCCCCCGTCTCCTTCTCAAAGGCAAAGGAGCGGTGGATGAGAGCTCTCTTCAGCAGTCCCTTGTCCTTAAACGAGTAGCCAAGCCTTCTCTCAAGCTCAACTATCTTCTCACTCCCTATCAATCCTCATACCTCTTCAGAACAAGGCAGGCGTTTGTTCCACCGAATCCAAAGGAGTTTTTAAGAACGTACTTAACGTCTGCCTTAACTGCCCTGTTAGGTGTATAGTCAAGGTCACACTCAGGGTCAGGCTCCTCATAGTTTATAGTCGGTGGAATAACCCCTGTTTGAAGAGTCATAACAGAGGAGACGACTTCAACTCCTCCGGCAGCTCCAAGGAGGTGGCCAATCATTGACTTTATGCTGCTTATCTTAACTCTGTAGGCGTGCTCTCCAAAAACCTTCTTTATGGCCATGGTCTCAAAAAGATCGTTGAACTTCGTAGAGGTTCCATGGGCGTTTATGTAGTCAATATCTTCCGGCTTTATACCTGCGTCTTTTATGGCGTTCTCCATTGCCCTTGCAGCCCCTTCGCCTTCCGGAGCTGGAGCAGTCATATGGTAGGCATCTCCGCTTGTTCCATAGCCTACAATCTCGGCAAGTATCCTTGCTCCTCTCCTCTTTGCGTGCTCAAGCTCCTCAAGAACAACAACTCCAGCACCCTCCCCCATTACAAAGCCGTCTCTGTTCTTCTCAAAAGGCCTGCTGGCCTTCTCAGGCTCGTCGTTGCGTGTGGAGAGGGCTTTGGCTGCAGCGAAACCGGCAACTGCTAAGGGAGTAATACAGCTTTCAGCTCCACCTGCAACCATAACGTCGGCATCGCCGTACTGAATCGTTCTGTAAGCCTCTCCTATCGCGTGGGTTCCCGTTGCGCAGGCTGTAACAACAGAGATGTTAGGCCCTTTATACCCAAACCTTATAGAAACTAGGCCTGAAGCCATGTTTATTATCTCCATGGGAACACAGAACGGAGAAACTCTCCTGGGACCTTTTTCCCACAGTATTTTCAGCTGTTGCTCTATCGTTGAAAGACCACCAATTCCTGAACCTATGAGAACCCCAACTCTCGTTTTATCTACGTCTGACTCTTCCAAACCTGAACTCTTGACAGCCTGAACTGCAGCTCCAACTGCAAACTGGATAAAAGGGTCTGTTCTCCTTACCTCTTTCCTGTCAAAGTACTCTAAAGGGTCAAAGTCTTTCACCTCTCCGGCTATCTGAACCGGGAAACCTTCAGGGTCAAACTTTGTAATCCTGCCTATTCCCGACTTTCCAGCTGTAAGGTTTTCCCAGAACTTCTCAAGAGAGCTCCCAACAGGTGAAACAACCCCCAACCCCGTAATGACAACTCTTCTTCCCATTTCTCTACTCCTTCTTTAGAACTTTATAAGTGAGAATACAGGATAGCCTCTCTCCTCTATCTTCTTCCTTCCACCAAGGAAGGTCAGCTCTAAGAGGAAGTCAACGCTGATTATGTTTCCACCGAGCTTTTCAACAAGGTCTATTGCTGCACTCATAGTTCCGCCCGTTGCGAGAACGTCGTCTATAAGAACAACTTTCATTCCTTCCTGTATCGCGTCCTCATGAACCTCTATCTTGTCCTCTCCATACTCAAGGGTGTAGGTCGCACTTATGGTTTTGTATGGAAGTTTTCCGGGCTTTCTGATTATGGCAAGGCCGGCACCTATCTTGTAGGCAAGGGCAGCTGCAAGTATGAATCCCCTTGACTCAATACCTGCAACTATCTCAACCCCAGCACCGATATACCTGTTCCCTATGTAGTCAATAACTTTCTGGAAAGCCCAGGGTTTGTGGAGAAGAGGAGTTATGTCTTTAAAGACTATTCCCGGCTTTGGGAAGTCTGGAACGTCTCTGATTAAAGATTTAAGTTCCTCTATCTCCTTATGGATGTTTAAGTCCGTTTCGTTAAAGCTCATTTCTCCTCCACCTTAAGCAGTTTTTTGACAATTTTAACAGCTTCCTGGGCATCCTCTCCGTAAATTCCGCCGATGGATTCAGCATATTCGGGAGTTACAACCGCGCCGCCTACAATAACAGGAATTTTAAGTCCAGCCTCCCTTATGGCTTTTATTGTCTCCTCCATTGCCGGAAGGGTTGTCGTCATAAGGGCGCTGAGACCAACTATATCGGCATTCTCTTTCTTTGCTGTCTCAACAACTTTTTCAGGGGGAACGTTTGTTCCAAGGTCTATAACCTCAAAACCGCTGTTCTCAAGCATCGTTATCACTATGTTCTTTCCAATCTCGTGGACATCTCCGTGGACTGTTGCCATAACTATCTTTCCACCGAGCTTTACGTTTCCTCCCTTCTTCTTCATCTCCTTTTTTAGAATCTCAAAGGAAGACTGGACAGCCTGAGCTGACCGGAGCATCTGGGGAAGGAATATCTCTCCCTTCTCAAACCTCTTTCCCACAACGTCTAAAGCGGGAATTAAAGCTCTATCGCTTATCTCAACGGGCTCGTATTCCCTTAGGGCTCTCTCTGTCGGCTCAACGATTCCTTCTCTATCTCCTTCTAAAACTTTCCTGAATATCTCACCTAAAACGCCGGGGGGAGCTCCCTCCTCTTCTTTAGACTCCCCTTTCTCTTCTTTTTTCTCCCCTTTCGGTTCAACCTCAAAGGAGACCTTCTCCCCTCCAACGAACGAACAGGTGAGCTGACAGATCTTCTTGAGGAGCTCCCTGCACTCTTTATCCTCTCCCTTAGGCCTGTAGTTCTGGAACCTCTCAAGGAACCTCTGAGATCCCTTATCCTTACCAACAAGGACGTCTGAAGCGTAGATGGTCTCAACCATCCTGCTGTCGCCCGTATTTACTATTCCAGAATCAAGTCCAGACTGAATGGCCATAGCCATAAAGGCCGAGTTTATGAGAGAACGGGCAGGAAGGCCAAAGGAGACGTTGCTAACACCAAGAGTTGTCGCAACTCCGAATTTTTCTTTGACCAACCTTATTGCCTTTAAGGTCTCAACCGTTGATTCAGGCATTGCGCTAACTGCAAGGTTCAGAACGTCTGCAACTACTGAATCCTTTGATATTCCTAATCTCTCACACTCATCCAGGAGTTTTTCAACAACTGCAACCCTATCTTCCGCCTTCTCCTTCAACCCCTCATCGTCTATTGCGAGGAGAAGGACGTTCGCCCCATACTTCTTAACGAGTGGAAGTATGTTCTTGATATCTTTCTCCTCCCCTGAACATGAGTTGACTATGGGTCTTCCGTCGCACATCTTGAGAGCTTCTTCAACGGCATCAGGGTCTTTACTGTCAATAACTAAAGGAAGGTCCGTCGTCTCCATAACTACCCTAACGGCCTCTTTCATAGCAGAAGCCTCATCTATCCCGGGAACGCCAACGTTCACGTCTAAAAGGTCTGCACCCTCTTCCGTCTGCTTTTTAGCCTCTTCCTTCACTATGGAGAAATCACCCTTTTTTAGGGCTTCCTGAAGCCTCTTTTTGCCGGTTGGGTTAATCCTCTCCCCTATCATCCTCGTAAGGTGGCCACTTCCAAGGAAGACAAGTCTTGTTCTGCTTGCAACTTTCAATCCCTTAACAGGATTTCTCTCAACCGGTTTCAGGTCCTTAACTGCCTCCTTAATCGCCCTTATGTGGTCTGGTGTCGTTCCGCAGCAGCCACCTATTATGTTTGCCCCGGCTTTAACGAAATCAACAGCATACTTCCCAAAGGTTTCAGGCGGTTCAGGATAGATGGTCTTCCCCTCTTTCAGAATGGGAAGGCCCGCGTTTGCGTATACAACAATCGGGGTTTCTGTTACCGAGGCCATTCTCTTCACAAGCTCAACAAAGCTCTCAGGCCCTAAGGAGCAGTTTGCTCCCACCGCTGCAACTCCAAAGCCCTCAAAGATTGCAGCTGAAACCTCAGGTGGAGTTCCAAGGAGGGTTCTTCCATCATCCTGATAGGTCATACTGACCATTACGGGAAGGTCGCAAACCTCCTGAGCTGCAACAACTGCAGCCTTTGCCTCTTTTGTGTCAGACATTGTTTCAATGAGAACAAGGTCTGCCCCAGCTTCAGCCCCGGCCTCTATCTGCTCCTTAAATACATCAACAATTTCATCAAAGGTATAGTCTCCAACAGGCTCAACGAAAACCCCCGTAGGGCCAACGGAGAGGGCAACCAAGGCTTTCCCTTTAGCAACCTCTTTTGCAACCTTTACTCCGGCTGTAGTCAACTCTTTTACTCTATCCTCTAAACCGTAGTGGGATAGCTTTATCCTGTTGCTGCCAAAGGTGTTGGTTTCTATTATGTCAGCTCCGGCCTCTATGTATTCAGAGTGTATTTCTTTTAAGACTTCCGGCTTTTCAACGTTGAGGAGCTCCGGCGCGAAGTTTACATTTACCCCCTTCTTCATGAGCATCGTCCCCATCCCGCCGTCCAAAACCCATATCCTTTCAGACTCTAAGAAGGGGTTTTTAGACAAGTTGACCTCCTGAAAAATTTTTAAACTGAAAGGAATTATAACAGCGGGACGGGTTAACCCTTAAAGTGGGATATTACCCTCTCGGCTTCCTGAAGAACCTGGTCAATCACCCAATCAGGTTTCGGCTTACCCTTTGGACAGTAGCGCTCTTTCTCAGAGTAGAGGCAACCGCAGTACTGCTGACGGTATAAACCTTCTGCCTTAGATATCTCTATCCCCTCTTTCCAGCCCTCTCTGAAATCAACGTTTAAGAACTTTACGCCGAACTTCTTAGCGGCATTTTCTGCAAGGGGAACCATAAGCTCCCGTTTCTGATACTTTGAGTAGAAGAGGGTTGAAGTGAAGGCATCAAACTTCCCTTTTTTGGCAACGGCAGCAGCCATTTCTAAGCGCATTGAATAGCAGATCTGACACCTGACAGGCTTCTCCTCTCTAAAGGCAACAGCCCTGAACCACTTTTCAGGCTCGTAGGTATCAAAGTAGATAACTTTTATGTTTTCAATCTTTTCCAACTTCTTAACGGTCTCCATCCGCTTAACAAACTCTGCGCAGGGGTGGATGTTGGGGTTATACCAGAGGCCGACTATTTCATACCCCCTTTCCTTCAGCCACTTTATTGGATAACAGGCACAGGGAGCGCAGCAGATGTGGAGAAGAACCCTCACTCCTCAAGCTCCACGTCAAGGTCTGTTTTTACCTGATTTTTGCCGGAACGTTTTGCAAGGTAGAGGGCTTTATCGGCCTTTTCAACGATTGCCGTTTCGTCAAGACCGTCCCTCATCATCGCAAGGCCAACACTAATGGTTACGGGAATCTGGACATCTTTATACTTAAAAAGGTGTTTCTCTATAGAACGCCTGAGCCTTTCAGCAACTCTTAAGGCCTGACTGAATGTAACGCCGGGAAGGATAATTGCAAACTCCTCACCGCCGTAGCGGGCTATTACATCCCTTGCCCTCAGCTGGCTCTTCAAAACCCTTGCAAGCTCCTGAAGAACGTAATCGCCGGCCTGATGGCCGTAAGTGTCGTTAATCTTTTTGAAGTCGTCTATGTCAATCATTATGAGTGCAAAGGGGTAGTTTCTCCGGTAGAAGTCGTTAACCATATCTGAGAGAGCTCTATCAAAGCTCGCCCTGTTCGCAACCTGAGTAAGGAAGTCAATAGTTGCTTCTTTTTCCCTTTCCTCAAGCTCTTCAGTTAACTTTTTTATCTGGCTGTTGGCCTCCTCTAACCGTTTTTTAAGCTCCTCGTTCTGTTTCCTTATTTCCTTGAGCTCTACAAGAACCTGACCAACCATATCTTTAACGGAGCGGTCTTCTACGCTCTGCTCTATCTCTTTAAAGGACTCTTCTTTTTCAGAAAGGTTCCGGTTGTGTCTTTCAAGGCTCTCTATTACGCTGTCTATTTCGGAAACTATCTCAGAAGCTACCTTTTTTACAAGCTCCTTCTCTTCCGGCTCAACTTCTATAAGAACGTTCTCTACTTCCGTTGTAGTTGGGTATTTCTCCTTGAAGAGCCCCATTATCTCAAGGTCTGAGAGCTTCAGGTCGTTTTCAAGTATGTAGCAGAATATCTCAAACCAGAGGACGTAGTTTTCCGGTATGAGGGGAATGTTGTTCCTGGCAAGGAAGCGGAGCTCCTCCTTGGCAATTTCTGTTATCCTCTGAAGTTCTGAAGGAGTGAGTTTTTTCTTTTCTCTCACCTGTTTCAGGAGTTTACACTCTATTTTTCTCTCTTCCATATCAGTTCAACCCCCGCTCCCTTAAAGCTGTTCTGAAAGGGCACACTAAGTTTAACAGATTTTATTCTAACAAAATCAGGATTCCAGCGTTTAATAATATTATTCAATAAGTCATCCTGAAATTCCTCAATGTAAGTAAAGGTTTTCTCAGAAGCTTTTAGAACTGTCTCGTAAAGTTTTTGATAGTCAACAAACTCTTCGGAAGAAACTTCTACAGTCATTTCAACTTCAACACCAAGTTTCCTCTCTTCAGGGTAAACCCCACACTTCAAGTGGAGCTTCAAACCCTCTATAAAGACTTTTCTCTCAGTTCTTCCTCTCGGCCGCAATTTTCTCTGCCTCCCCTACAAGTCTCTCCAGAGCCTCTTCCTGGGAAAGCTTATCTATCACCTTTCCCTTGAGGAAAAGGATGAAGTAATCGCCGGCACCTGCTATTCCAACGTCTGCAAACATTGCCTCTCCGGGGCCGTTTACTGCACACCCCATAACCGCAACTTTCAGCGGAATGTCTATGTGCTCCAATCTTCTCTCAACTTCCTCTGCTAATGTCTCAACGTCAACCAAACATCTTCCACAGGTAGGGCAGGAGATAACCTCAACTCCCCGTTTTCTGAGCTCTAAGGAAGAGAGGATTTTGTAGGCTATCTTTACCTCTTCTTTTGGGTGAGTTGAGAGGGAAATCCTTACGGTATCCCCAATTCCCTCATACAGCAGTATTCCTACTCCAACAGCCGATTTAACGGCCCCGGATATGAACGTTCCAGCCTCCGTTATGCCGATGTGAATTGGGTAATCAGTTTTCTCTGCAAAGAGTTTGTTTGCAATAACGGTAGTTCTAACCTCTGAACCTTTAAGTGAAAACTTAAGGTTTGTAAAGCCTATGTCTTCAAACCGCTTAGCGTAATCAAGGGCTGTTTCGGCCAGAGCTTCCGGTGTGGGAACTCCATACTTTTTAAGAACTTCTTTGGGAATTGAACCAGAGTTCACACCAACCCTTATTGAAACTTCCTTTTCAGCTGCAAGTTTTGCTATTTCTTTAACTTTCCACCACTCCCCGATGTTTCCCGGGTTTATCCTGATGCAGTCGGCTCCATTTTCAATGGAGAGAAGTGCAAGCCTGTGGTCAAAGTGGATGTCTGCAATGAGGGGAACTGATATTCTCTTCTTTATCTCGGGAAGGACCTCTGCAGCCCTTACAGATGGAACTGCAACCCTCACAATCTCGCAGCCAACCCTCTCAAGCTCCTTAATCTGGGCAACTGTCGTGTCAACGTCTTCTGTAAATGTGTTTGTCATAGATTGAACAACTATAGGGTGGGAGCTCCCAATCGGAACGTTCCCAACCCAAACAGTTCTCGTCTTTCTCCTCTCTATCCAGCTCAAGGAGTTCTCCTTTCAGGAATTGGCTATATTTTAACCCCTATGAAAGATAGGGTTAAGAGGAACTTTTCAAGAGCAGCTAAAAACTACGAGAGGTTTTCGGAGTTTCAGGAGAGGGCTGGAAGGGAGCTCCTAAAACTCTACTCTTTCGTTGGAAGTCCCAAACCGGTCCTTGATGTTGGGGCCGGAACGGGGAAGATACTATCAGGTAGTGGTGTTGTCAGCTTAGACATCTCGTTGGAAATGGCGAAAAACTGCAGGAAGAGGGGAAACCTGTCTGTATGTGGCGATGGGGAGCTCCTCCCCTTCAGAGATGAAACTTTTAACGCCGTATTCTCAAACTTCTCACTCCAGTGGACAGACGTTGAAAAGGCAATCTCAGAATCGGAAAGAGTTTTAAAGAAAGGGGGCTGGCTGGTGATTTCTCTTCCCGTTAAGGGAAGCCTTGAAACGGTGTTTAATGCCTGGAAGAAAGCCTCCGGTTCACTTCCTCTCTTCAATTTTCCAGAAGAGAGAAAGGTATTTGACTCTGTTAAAAAGAGGTTTGAAATCGTCTCCTTTGAAAGGCTGTTTCTGAAGAAAAAGTTTAAATCGGCAAGGGAAGCCTTGAAACGGATAACGGGAGTTGGCGCAAGGAACCCTTTTGGGAGAGCTCCCTTTAAAGAAGCAAAAAGATTTAAAGAGAAATTGGAGGAGAACCCGAAAGTTGAATATAAGGTTCTCCTCTTAATGGCAAGGAAAGTTTAAATCTCTGCTTCTTTATGCCTTGAAGCGTGGCACTGGATGTTGACAGCAACGGGAAGTGAGGCAATATGACAGGGATACCACTCAATCTTCACGTCTAAAGCGGTTACTTTCCCTCCAAAACCTGAAGGACCAATGCCTAACTTGTTTATCTCCTCAAGGAGCTCCTCTTCTAACTTTGCATAGCGGGGGTCTGGATTTCTGTGTCCAATAGGCCTGAGAATCGCCTTTTTGGCAAGATAGGCCACTTTTTCAAAAGTTCCTCCAATGCCAACACCAACAGTAATCGGCGGGCAGGGGTTCGGCCCTGCCTCATTAACAGCTTTAAGAACAAACTTTTTAACTCCCTCAATGCCGTCAGCGGGCTTAAGCATTGCAAGTCTACTCATATTCTCACTTCCGCCGCCCTTAGCAGCAACGGTAATTTTTACTTTATCGCCGGGAACGATTGAATAGTGAATAACAGCGGGAGTGTTATTTCCCGTATTCTTCCTGTCAAAGAGGGGATCTGAAACGATTGACTTTCTCAGGTATCCTTCAGTGTATCCCTCAGCAACCCCTTGATTTATAGCATCTTCAAGGTTTCCGCCTACAAACCTGACGTCCTGGCCGATCTCCATAAAAACAACGGCAAACCCGGTATCCTGACAGTAGGGAATTTCTTCGGTAGCCGCTATCTTTGCGTTTTCTTGGAGAATATCAAAAACGTTCTTCCCAACTGGGGAAACTTCTTTCTCTTTACCCTCTTTGAAGGCATTTAGAACATCCTGAGGAAGGTAGTAGTTGGCCTCCATACAGAGCCTTTTAACAGTTTCCCTAACTTTATCTACGTGAATCTCCCTCATCTTTTCTCTCCTTAAAGGGGCAGTTTTTCAACGAGCCTTCTAACTGAGTCAACAGACTTTCTCCAGGCCTGCCACTCCTCATCAGTAAGCTCAAGTTTAATAATATCCTCAACGCCTTCCTTCCCAAGAACTATTGGAACACCGACACAGAGACCTGAAGCTCCGTAGTACTCTCCAACTTCCCCGTCTAAGTAAACGCTTGCAGATAGTATCTTTCTCTTGTTCCAGAGGATTGCAAGAACCATCTCAAGGATTGAAGCTGCTGGAGCGTAGAAGGCACTTCCCGTTTTCAGAAGCTGAACTATCTCACCACCCCCAAAACGTGTTCTCTCTATAACCTCCTGGAGTTCCTCCTCAGAAAGGAACTTCCTGACAGGTATGCCGGAGATTGTTGTGTACTCGGGAAGGGGAACCATATCATCTCCGTGACCACCTATTACGAAGGCCTTAATGTTCTCAACTGAAATTCCCGTCTTTTCAGATATAAAGTAGGCAAAACGTGCCGAGTCAAGAACTCCGGCCATTCCCATAACCCTCTCCTTTGGGAAGCCGGTAACTTTAAGAGCAGTGTAAGTCATTGCGTCCAAGGGGTTTGTAACAACTATAATAAAAGCTTCAGGAGAATATTTCTTTATTTGTTCAGAAACAGACTTTACAACCTCAAAGTTCTTAAAAAGAAGGTCGTCTCTGCTCATTCCTGGCTTTCTGGGAAAGCCTGCAGTTATAACAACAACATCTGAGTTTGCTGTATCCTCGTAGTTGCCTGTTCCCGTAACGTGGGCGTTGAAACCTAAAATCGGAGAAGCTTCCATGATATCAAGGGCTTTTCCTTTAGCAACGCCTTCATTAATGTCTATAAGAGTGATATCTGCCGTTTCCCGCCTTGCAAGCAGAAGTGCAAGGGTAGATCCGATGTTTCCAGCCCCAACTATTGTTATCTTTTTCCGGTCCAACGTTTCCTCCCTTAATCCTTTGGTTGAAGTATTTTAACACGAATTTAACACGTTTAAGTTTGGAATTGATAACGGTCAAAGACTTCTTGTAAGGTTTAGTTAATATTAAGAATTGTGTATGGGTAGGGTAACAGACTTCTTGGAGAAGCTATGGAAAAATTCTTGAAAAACCTCAGAGAGCTGCTGATTAAAGAGAATAGCCTTCTTAAAGAAATGGTAAAGGAGAAATTTATCTCTGCAGACGCACTGAATGAACTGAAAGAGATTCAGCAGAGGAAAAAACCGCTCCTTAAAGAACTGTTCTGCATGGGAAATTTGGAACTGCAAAAGAGCTGGAAAGATTTAAAGGAGCTCTCCCTGCTCAATACAGAGAACAAGGAGCTCCTCATCAAGCTGATTGAAATATACAGGTACTACTAACTACCCGACTTCTTCGCAATAGCCTTTGCCTTCAGAAAGGCCTTTTTACTCTTTTCAGCCCTCCTCTCAAGTTCATCCCAGTTGGGAATTGAACTATCTGGTGGTGCTGTCTTCTCAACTTGAGTAAGACATCCGGGTTTGGGACAAGCCCTTACACACTCTCCACAGTAGATGCAGAGGTAGGGGTTGTAGTGGTACTTCTTACTTCCATCTTCTCCGTAGGTAAACCTTATAGCCCCAGGTGGGCAGACCATTTCACACTTGGTGCAGAAAATACAGAGCTCCTCTTTGTAAACTATTAACCCTCTGTAGTTGGCAGGTGGGGGTGAGGGCTCTTGCGGATATTTAACAGTTACAGGCTTTGAAAAGAGGTTTTTAATAGTCTCTATAAGCATCTCTTTCAAGGCTAACCTCCCAACAGTTCTCTGTAGTAAGGCGGGAGCTCCCTCTCTTTAAACCTTTTATGACACCCAATACACCTGACTAAAACTCTGTGGGCTTTAGACAAACTCATCACCTTTCTGTAATCGTGACAGTCAAAACAGTCTGAACCGCATCCAGACATTCCCTTTTCAGAATGGTTGGGATGACACTGAATACAGGTTTTTAAAACCTTATGGTTTTTATCATTGGGTATGTTTGAGTGGCACTGATAACAGTCGCTGCTACAGGCAAGAACGGGAGAAGTCATAAGGAGAAAGGTGGTTAAAACAGCCCAAACTCTCAACGTTCCCTCCTACCTTGCAGTACAGGAAAGACAGGGGTCAAAGCTTATAACAGTTGCCGGAACATCGGCGTAGTCCATTCCAATAAAGAGCTCTTTCATCACAGGGATGTTGGCAAAGGTAGGAACCCTTATCCTTACCCTGTCCAAAATCAGCTTTTTAGAACCTCTGATGTAGTAGAAGAGCTCTCCTCTGGGGGCTTCAATCCTGACGAACATCTCTCCTTCAGGAAGACCTTTTACAGGAACCTTTATATCTCCCTCCGGAAGGCCGTCTAAGATGTTCCAACACATCTCTATTGAGTTGAGAATCTCAAGAGCCCTAACCAAGTTTCTTTCATAAATTGAGCCACCTTTCAGAACAACCATTCTGTAGCCAACTTCCTTAAAAGGTAAATAATCAAACTCAGCTCTAACGTCTGTTTTAAGACCTACAGCCCTTGCAGGGGGGCCAACAACGTTCATCTCTTTTGCCATCTCTTCTGTAACAGCGCCTATTCCCTTCCACCTGAGGTTCAGAGAAAAGTCGTTCTCATACACATCTTTTAACCATTGAGCTTTCTCTTCCAAAACCTTCAGCTTTCCTCTTAAAACTTTCTCAACATCTGAAGTTAAATCCCTGTTAACTCCACCTATACAGGCGTAGTCAAACTGAACCCTGTTGCCGGTAAGGAGCTCCAACATCTCCATAACAAGTTCTCTGTGGCGGAAGGTCTGCATAAACAGGTTCTCGTACCCGGCAACTTCAGCCGTATGTCCCATGGCAAGTAGGTGAGAGTGGATCCGGTCAAGCTCACTGACGAGAAGCCTCAGGTAGAGAGCCCTTTTGGGAACCTCAACACCCATAAGCCTCTCTACGGCTGTAACGTAACCCAGCGTATGGGAAATAGAACAGAGACCGCAAACCCTTGCAACAACGTAACCAACCTGCATGTATTTGAATTTTGTTGCACAGGCCTTTTCAATTCCCCTGTGGACGTAACCCACATCAACTTCAACATCAACAATCTTCTCGTTCTCGGTCTGGAATACAAACCTTACAGGTTCTGGAAGGGCAACGTGCTGACTTCCAAAAGGAACGGTTATCCTCTTTCCCATACTAACCTCTCCTTAAGGGGGCTTGGGGACTTTCAGGGTCTAAGAAGAGACCCTTCTTTGCGCCCTCAACGTTCAGGCCAAAGAGATCTGCAAGTTCCCACTCCGAAATCCAGGCAGAAGGGATAAGGTAGGTTATTGTTGGAATTTCATCGTCGTAAGAAGCTTCTGTAGTAACTACCTTAAAGTGCTCTTTCTCTCCATATTTCGTGAAAAACCACTTAAGCTCAACTTTTCCGCCAAGGTCAACGCCGTTCACAGTTATAAAGTGCCACTCACTTGGGTTGTAAAATTCCTTTATTGCCCTCCTCACGTCCCTTAAGGGAACCCTAATCTCTTCTACAACCATGGAACTCCTCCAGACAGCTGTTTAGAAGTTTTGCCCTGTTAACGGGGGGTTTCACGTCGGCTTTGCACCAGCTGGGTAGTTCAAGGTCTTTCCCTTTAGACTTTAGAATCTCTAAGGCCTTTATAAGACCGTCTATTATGGCCTCTGGCCTTGCAGCACAGCCGGGAACGTAGACATCAACGGGAATAACCTTATCTACTCCGTTCTCCACGTTGTACATGTGGCGAAAGACCCCACCGGAACAGGCGCAGGCTCCAACGGCAACAACTACTTTTGGCTCGGGCATTTCAAAGTAAAGACGCAGAAGTCTCTCTTTCGCCCTCTTTGTTACAGGGCCGGTTACAAGAAGGATGTCGGACTGCTTCGGGTTTCCTCTGTTGAGGATTCCAAACCTTTCAACATCGTACTTTGGAGAGAGGCAGGCCAGAATCTCAATGTCGCAGCCGTTACAGCTTCCGGTGTTGTAGTGGAGTATCCAGGGAGACTTTTTCCTAAAGCTTTTAAAGTCCATCAGCTCCTCCAGAGAGCTATAAGCATGAGATTTGTTACAGCAAGGGGAATCAGTATGTACCAGTGAAAGGCAACCATCTGCCTGAAGTTGACCCTGGCAGTTACGTTATCAAGGAGATTGAAGAAGAAGAAGGCAAAGATGATAAGGAGAGCTCCCAGAATGTGGTTCCCTCCGGCAAAGAGGAATATGAAGAAGAAGGCATAGACGTACTCTATCCACTTTGCAGTGTAGACGGCTTCGTAGAACTTTCCAGAGTATTCTATTTCAGGCCCACCGATTATCTCCTGGTGAGCTTCTGCTGTGTCAAAAGGTGATTTCTTCAGGATTGCAGGAAGGGAAAAGAGAACAGCGATAAAGAGGAGAGGCAGGTAAATTAAAGGCACGTGCTCTGAGTGGAGAATGCCGGAAACCTGGAACGTTCCCGTAACGAGGTAGAGAGCTGTGGCACTCAGAACGTAGAGGGGCTCGTATGCAACCATGTGGAGGAGTTCCCTCATCGCCCCAATAACCGAATAGGGAGAACGGACGCTGAAACCGCCAACAACTAAAAAGGCCAGAGAGAGGACGTGGAAGAAGATGGCAATCAGGAGGTCTCCCCCTGAAAGGAGGACAAAGAGGGCAAACCAGGTTCCGATCAGGTACATAACACCCATAAAAGCGTGGAAAGAGTGAATTATTATGCTCCTTTTATCCATCAGCTTGAAAAAGTCGTAGAAGGGCTGAAGTAGTGGAGGGCCGACACGTCCCTGCATTCTGGCCCTTACTATCCTCTCAAGCCCGTAGATAAAGCCCCCTATAACAGGAGAAAAGAGAGTCAGTATAAAGGCTGTCCAGTAACTCATACGAGACCTCCCCCGAGAACAAGGGTAAGGATGAAAAGAGCAACAGCTGCCGTCTCAACAAAGGGTTCAACAACCTGAATGCAGAAGAAGTTGTAAGTTCCTATGTTCAGTTCAAGTTTTTCGCCACAGGTGTACTCGTAAACCCTGTCTGTTCCCGTAAAGTGGACAAAGTATGCAAGTATTGGAACGATGAGAAGTAGAACAAAGGCACCGATTATCTGCCACCCGTAGAGCTCCGAAACAGGAGTGATCAGAGTAAGCCCTTTGGCTATGATGGGAGCTGGAGTTCCAATAACCGCTTCAACGACCGGGTTAACTGAAAGACAGAGGAGCTTGGCTATAAAGATGGAACCAACAATAACGAAAAGAACCAGGGGAACGGTTGAGAAAAGGTACGCAAACGGGACTTTTTCTAACTGAAACTTTAAAAACTCTCCCCTTTTCCTGGTCATAACACCTATAACCTTAAAGTAGAGAAGGGCGAGGATTACGCCACCTGTGGCCATAAAGATGATTGAACCAACGTAAGCCCCGTGGGAGAGGAAGTTTGAAGCTTCTTCAATGGCCATCCACTTTGAAACGAAAATCCCGTAGGGAACAATGGTCATGCTCATAAAACCGATAGAAGTGAAGGCAACTGTGATGGGAGCTCTCTCTACAAGCCTCCTTATATCCTCTATATACTTGGCTTTAAATAGCTTCTCCATAACCCCGGCTTCCATAAAGAGAAGGGCTTTAACAACGGCGTGAAAGAGAATGAGGGTAAGAGAAGCAAGAATAGCCATGGAGCTCCCCATACTGGCAGTAAGCATCATAAGACCTAAAAGGGAAATGGTTGAGTAAGCGAGGATCTTCTTAAAGTTTTCCTGTGTAAGTGCTAAAAGACCTGCACCGACAAAGACAAAACCGGTAGTAATAATGAGGAGCTTTGCAAGAAGTGTTCCCTTTATTACCGGTGAGAGCCTGAGTATGAGGTAAGGAGCTATCTTAACCATAGTAGCCGAGTGGAGAATTGCGCTAACGGGAGTTGGAGCAACCATAGCTCCAAGGAGCCACCTGTGGAAGGGCATTTGAGCACCTTTAACAAGGGCTGAAACGGCAAGGAAGCCTAAAGGAATCATAACAATGGCCGGCTTTCCAGATAGGGAGAGGAACTGAGTAAAGTGGGTAAAACTGTAGTACTTTATTCCAAAGAGAAGGCCTAAAAGGATGGCTATTCCCCCTATCTGGTTCATCCAGAGAGCTCTGAGGGCGTTTTTAATACTTACTTCATCCCACCTGAACCTGATGAGGATGTAAGAAGCAAGAGTTGTTGTTTCAAAAAGTGCAAAGAACCACTCAATGTTGTTTACAGAAACGGCAAGGTTCATAACCCCTAAGAACCAGAGGAGAATAGCAACAAACCTATTTTCTCTCTCTAAGTTCTCCTGTTCCATATACTTGGTTGCGTAGATACAGATAAGGGTTCCAACAGTTGAAACTATCAGGAACATAAAGGCCGAAAGCCTGTCTACGTAGAAGTCGGGAACGGAACTTTCAGGCATTATCAGAAGAATCCAGGTGAGGAGAAAGAGCTGAAAGAGTGCCAGAACAGTTACCAGGAAATCCCTGAACTTTATACCCTGATAGAGGAAATAGAGAAGAAGACCGTAGTCGTAAACGGTAAAGGCCAGATTTAACCACCGAGGAGTTTCTATCTGCAGAGGAAGATGGCCGTTCCAGACCAAATAGGTAAGAAAGGATAGAGCAGGAAGCGAGAGAAAGGTAATCAGCTGCCTCAACCTGTGGAAACGGGCTCCCGGCAGAAGAAAGACTGCAAGGGCCAGCACCCAGGGAACCAAAAAGAGAGAGTAGACTATCTTCTCCATCTGCCTCCTCCCGGAACGGAAAAGAATCCGCACAGTTCAGAAAATTTCCTGTCTTCGGTTTTAAGCCTTTCGGCGAGAACAGAGAGAACAATCTCCATGAACTTTACAAGGAGCTCCGGCCTTTTCTCCCTGAGCTCATCAAAAGAAGCCCTGTCTATCCTGAACGCCTTTACAGAAGACTCTGCAACTGCCCTCAAAGAGTGGGGAGAATTAAGGAAGAAAGCACACTCTCCTAAGGGGGTTCCGCCGTAAACAACCGCAACCTTAGTCCACCGGCCAAAGTTGTCACTCCTGTAAAGGCCAACCTTTCCCTCCTTTATCAGGTAAAAACACTCCGGCTGGTCAAACTCGTCAAAGAGGAGCTCCCCTTTACCAAAGGTTATAAGGTCAAAGTAGCCGGCCAGCTCCTTTAATTCATCATTAGTAAAGTTTTTAAGGAGCGCACACTCCTGAAGTTCTCCCAATTTCACCATTACAACCTCTCTATCCTCACAGTTTCAAACTCTCCACCGAACTGGTGGACTGCACAGGCAATTCACGGGTCGTAAGCCCTTATGAGCATCTCCGCAAGCTTTCTGAGTTCTCTATCTGAAACGGAGCTGTAGGTTTCGGTAAGGTTCCTCAAATCACTCTCAATGGCCGCCTGAAGCTGGGCTGTTGGAGTTATGATGTTTGCACCGGTGCAGTGACCGTCATCTGAGAAGGAGTACCTGTGGTAGAGTGTCCCCCTCGGAGCTTCCTTTATGCCGTAGCCCGTTCCAGCTCTGGGCTCAACAGAAATTTTGGAAGGAGTACGTTCACAGTTAAGGAGCTCCTCAACTATCTCTACTCCCCTGTAGGCAACGTTTAACAGCTCAACAGCCCTTGCAACGTTGCTGTGAAAAGAGTTTTTAGAGGGAAAATCTGTTTTCAGAAGTGATATCTCTTTCTTTACGGCCGGGTGGAGCTCCTCAAGGTGGAGGTTCACTCTTGAAAGGGGACCTATAAGAAACGGCTCCTCTTCAAACCTTGAAACTTTTGCAGTTGTATACGGAACGGTCTCTTCCCTGATGAAAAGCTCGTACTCCTTTCTCGTAAACCGGACTCCATCAGAGGTGGAAACAGTGTCGGAAAACTCTGTAACGTCCTTAGAATCAACCGAAACGGCAACGGAAACTTCTGACGTGAACTCAGGATAGTCAAGGGAATCAAACAGGGAAAGCGTAGCCTCAAGCTCAGGGATAATGGATCTCAGCTCATTTCCAACAGACTCAAGGGCTTCTTCAGTTGGAAAAGAGGCAAAACCGCCTACCAGAATGTTCTCACCGTGAACTGTCTTCCCTCCTAATAATTTCATTATTTTGTTCCCAAGCTCTTTAATTCTGAATCCCCTCTTAACGACGTTGGGATAGTCTTTGGCCATCTGAATGGCACCGGGATATCCCATGTAGTCGGGAAGGGCAAGGAAGTAGAGGTGAAGTGCGTGGCTCTCCAGGTATTCTCCAACTACCAAAAGCCTTCTGAGGAGTTCCACTTCCCTCGGAACTTTAACGCCAAAGGCATCTTCAACGGCAAAGGCAGAAGCAAGCCTGTGGGAAACGTAACAAATGCCGCAGATACGGGAAACGATCTTTGGAATTTCAGAGTAGAGCCTTTCTCTCGTAATAAACTCAAAGAACCGAGGCCCCTCTGTAAATCTAAGCCTTATCTCTTTAAGCCTTTCATTCTCAAAAACAATATCAACGGCACCGTGGCCCTCTACCCTTGAAAGGTGGTTAACGTTAAGCTCCCTTTTCATCGGAAAACCCCACTTTTAAACCGGAAATTGTTTTTCCTCGGAAGACCTTTAAGAACTTCACGGAATCGTCAAAAGAGAGACCGATGTCCCGATAGATGGAGAGAATCTCGTCAAAGTTCGGGAAGTCGCAGTTCCCTCTGCACCCCTGACATCCTACGCCGGCTGAGGTGCAGGGAGCTCCACAGCCAGAGAACGAAACAGGCCCCTGACAGGGAATTCCTTTAAGAAGCAAACAGTCAGTCTCACTAAGCTTACACTCGTGGCAGACAGGGATTTTGGGGAAGAAAGGCTCAACTCCATTCAGGAGTGAAGCAACGGTGTAGACAAACTGCCTCTTATCTAAAGGACAACCAGGAAGTTCGTAATCAACATCAACAACATCGCTAAGAGGCATAGGTTTAAAAACTTCCAGGTCAAGTTTGTTCTCTCCGTAAACAGCCTTAAGCATTTCGTCTAAAGAGATCTCATCGTTTCTCTGAGACTGAACACCTCCGTAACAGGCACAGGTTCCAACGGCAACGAGTATCTTCGTTCTCTCTCTACCCTTAACCAGTTTCTCTCTGTCTAGGTTTGTGGAAACAGAACCCTCAACAAAGAGGATGTCAAACTCTGAAAAGTCGTTCACATCTTGAGCTAAGGGGAAGTAGGCAAACTCAACCTTTCCAATGAGCTTACCTATCGCATCCTCACAGTTGAGGATTTCACACTGACAGCCCGAACAGCCCGTTAAACCCATAATCCCTACTCTCACCATTAGAGCATCTCCGGAAGGTTTTTTGTGTCCCACAGAGGGAAGATGGGGCCGTCAACACAGGCAAACTTGTAGCCAATCTGACAGTGGCCACACTTTCCTATGCCGCACTCCATCTTCCTCTCTAAAGAGACGAATATCTGGCTCTCAGGATAACCGTTTTTGAGGAGCTCCTTTCCGATGAACTTGTAGGCAACAGGAGGACCACAGACGGCAACGTAAGTTTCAGAGGGTTCAAGCTTAACCTGTGGAATAAGCTCAGTAAGAAGTCCCTCTATATCGGCCCATTCCCTGTCCTCTGGCGTTTCTACCCTGTCTAAACAGAAAAGGCACTTAATGTCTTCCCTTTCTTTGAGGCGACGGAGCTCCTCTTTGTAGAGAACAAACTCATAATTTCTCGTTCCGTAAAGGAGATAGACCTCTTTAAACCGGCTGCGCCTGTCCAGGATGTACCAGACCAAGGACCTTAAAGGGGCCATTCCCAGACCACCGGCAATAATGAGAACGTTGTGTCCTTCCATAATCCCAACGGGAAAGCCGTTTCCGTAAGGTCCTCTAACTGCAACAACATCTCCCGGCTTAAGTCGGTGAAGAACCTTTGTCTTCCTTCCCACTTTCCTTACGGTTAACTCAAAAAAACCTTTACGGGTTGGAGAAGAACATATGGAAATAGGGATCTCTCCAGCCTTTGGAACAGTGAGCATGACGAACTGACCGGGAATGTAATCCCAGACCTTTGCAAGACTCTCATCAAGAAAAGCGAAAGTAAACTTCTTGTGATCAGGAGCCAGCTCCTCTACATCTGTTATAACTGCTCTTTGAGGCTTAAAGGGATCTACCGGCAGAGGTTTGTTCAGTAGCTTTTCCAGACTCTTTTTCATCAGCTCCTCTCAGCTTAATAAGAGTTTCAACCATACTTATCTTTGCCGGGCACTCTGCACTACAACGGCCACAGCCCACGCAACCCAACTTCTCAATCTGGTAGGGATAACCAACCAACTTGTGGTAGTAACGGTGTCTGAAACGGGCCGTCCTTGTTGGCTTGAAGTAGTGCCCTCCGGCAACCAAGGAGTAGTAGGGATACTGACAGGAAGTTGTGAACTCAACTCTCTTTACAGTTTTCCCTTCAAAATCGGGAACGTCTACAGAGGTATAGCAAAAGCAGGTAGGACAGACGTTTGTACAGGTTCCGCAGGAAAGACATCTCTTCGCCTCTTCATCCCAGACCGGAGACTCATACTCAAGCTCTATCAGCTGAGAAATCCTCTCCAGGTCGGGAAGTTTCTTATCTCTAAAGGCCTCTTTCTTCTTTCGGGTTGAACGTTTGTAGAGCTCCAGATCTTCACGCTCAATATCTCTAAAGAGCTCCTTCAGTTCTATTATCAGTTCATCGCCTTTAGGACTTCCTATTGATACAAAGTAATCTGCTCCAATATCTGTTAAGAACAGGTCCCAGTTGGCCCCATCAGGAAAGGCTGTCCCTGTTGAAAGGCAGAAACAGTAATCGTCGGGCATACAGGAAATTCCAATAAGAACAGTCTTTTTCCTCACCTCAAGATAACGAGGGTCAGGGCTCTCCTTTAGGTAAACAGAGTCAAGGATTGAAATACCGTGGAGATCGCAGGAGTGGATACCGAATATTATCTGGTCGCGGGCTTTAAAGTTTGAGGAGAATGATAGCTCTCCAGTTGAGTAAGTAAACCTTACTCTTCTGTACGGAACTAAGAACTTCTTGGGGGGAAGAACAGTCCTGGTGTAGTTAATTGTTACATCAGAAATATCATTTACCTCAGAGAAAACGGTCTTATTTCCCCTCTCTACTGGAGCTATAAGGGGAGCGACGCCCTTTAACCCCTCTAAGAAACCCCAGAGATTTGACTTTGGAAGAATCTTTGCTCTCTCTATGTGGAAGTCCAACGTTTCCTCCCATCAAGCAATCTTGTTGATTTATATAAAAACAAATTTATTTAGTCAATACTTTCTAATATTCATAAATACTACGGAATATTAGGTGTTGTTTATATTCAGGTTTACTTATCTGAAGCGAGAACTTTTAAAATTTCACCAAAGGAGGCGAACATGATAAAGAGAGCTATCTACCCCGGAACCTTTGATCCCGTAACGTTAGGGCATTTAGACATAGTAAAAAGAGGATTGGAGCTCTTCCCTGAGCTCATAGTAGGAATTGCTGAAAACCCTAAGAAAAAACCTCTCTTCTCTATTGAAGAAAGGAAAGAGATGTTCATTGAAAGCCTAAAAGAGATTGGTCTTAACGGGAAAGTAAAGGTAAAGACGTTCAACACCCTGTTAGTTGAGTTTGCAAAGAGAGAAGGGGCAGTGGCAATCCTAAGGGGAATAAGGATAGTCTCAGATATGGACCACGAGTTTACTATGGCTTCACTGAACAGAAAGCTATATCCTGAAATTGAAACAGTTTTCCTGATGCCTTCAGACGATTATGCTTATCTATCCTCTTCTGCGGTAAGGGAAATAGCTTTCTACGGCGGCGATGTTTCACAGTTTGTAACTCCATTTGTTGAAAAGAAACTAAAAGAAAAGTTCAGGAGATAGTTTTGAAGAGGTTAGAGAAAATTACAGTGAGATAAAGGAGCTCCTTGAGGAATCTTTCCTACCCCACAAGGTTGACATCGTTGAACTCAGAAAACTTCCAGAGGGTTTCAAAGAGGAAATAGAAAAAGAGAAAAAGGTATGGGTAGACTTGAAAAAGTGAGGGACGATTTCCGAAAAGCTCTGCTAAGGCTAAGAGAGGCCGTTGAAAGAGCTAAAAGAGAAAAACAGTCTTCCGATTATCCCTTCTTTAGAGACTCTGCCATTCAGAGATTTGAGTTCACTTTTGAGGTAGCCTGGAAACTTGTAAAAGCACTCCTTGAGAGAGAGGGAACTATCTGCCGAAGTCCAAGAACGTGCTTCAGGGAACTTTTCTCAGATAGATTCATTGATGAAGAAACTGCAAGGGAGCTCCTCAAAATGGTTGAAGATAAAAACTTTACAGTTCATACATACAGGGAAGAGGTGGCCGAGGAGATATTCAGCAGGCTCCCCGGCTATCTGAAAGCCTTAGAGAAACTAATTGAGCTATAAACTGGTATCAAAACAGATAGTTTTAATCTCAGTCATCTCCTCAACGGCGAACTTGGGGCCTTCCCTTCCGATTCCGCTCTCCTTAACTCCGCCGTAGGGCATCTGGTCAACCCTGAAGGTTGGAATTTCGTTAACCATTATCCCGCCGCACTCCACCTCTTCAGCAAATTTAAATGCAGACTTCAAGTTATCTGTAAATATTCCAGCTTGAAGACCGTAAGGGGAGTCGTTAACGGCCTCTATCCCCTCTTCCAGCGAGTCAACCCAGTTAACGGCTATAACTGGGCCGAAGACCTCCCTCCTGAAGAGCTTTGCCTCGCGGGGAACGTTAACAACGACGGTGGGCTCAATAAGGGTGTCCGATAGTCTCTTTCCGCCGCAGACAACCTCAGCCCCCATGGAAACCGCCTCTTCTATCCACTCCATAATCCTGTCAGCCGCCCCTTTATCTATTACGGGACCTACATCTGTATCCTCAAGGCGGGGGTCTCCAACTTTTAGCTTCCTGGTAAACTCAACAACCTCTTTAACGAAATCATCAAAGAGGGACGAGTGGACGAAAACCCTCTGAACGGAGATACAGACCTGGCCGGCGAGAGCAAAACCGCCTCTCGCAATCTTTTCGGCAATTTGAGGAAGTTTCTCTCTCTGGTCTTTATCAACGTAAACGCCGGCATTTGAGCCCAGCTCCATTGCATACTTTTTCAGCCCTCCACGGCTCATTATTACCTTTCCTGTCTCAACGCTTCCCGTGAAGGTAATCATCCTCACATCGGGGTGGCGAACTAAGGCGTCTCCTGCCTCTTCCCCGTAGCCCGTAACAATGTTCACTGCCTCTGGTGGGAAGCCGGCCTCTACGAGGAGCTCCCCCAGCTTTATAACTGTTAAAGAGGTGTTCTCAGAGGGTTTCACAACAACGGCATTTCCGGCAGCCAGAGCTGGAGCAACTTTATGGCAGGTAAGGTTTAGTGGAAAGTTAAAAGGAGTGATACAGCCAATAACTCCAAGGGGAACCCGCCTGTAGAATCCTACTTTTCCCTTTATTCCGGGAGCTGCGTCAAACCGGACTTCTTCGCCCAGAACCCTTTTAGCCTCTTCTGCAGAGAGGGTAATCGTGTTAACGGCCCTTCCAACCTCTCCCATCGCCTCGTTTATCGTCTTCCCAACTTCCATGACGAGAATCTCCGCAAACTCCCTGCTCCTCTTAGAGAGGAGCCTCGCAGCCCTTTCTAAAATCCTGAACCTCTCGTAGGCTGTAAGTTCCTTCATCTTCTTAAATCCCACTTTGGCCGACTCAACGGCAAGCTCAACGTCCTTCTCATCTCCCCTGGGAATCGTTCCTACCAGAGAGCCGTCGTAGGGGAAGTGAATCTCAATCTCCTCCTTCTTAAAAACCCTCTTTCCAGCTATAAGCATGTATCCTTTCATCTCAAACCCCCAGAACTAACCTTGCTGCAAGATACTCAGGAAGGCCTGCTCTCAAAATCTCCCTGGCAGCCGCCTTTGTATCGTATTCTACCCTATAGAGTGAAAACCTTTTCTCATCCAAGTCAAAAACTCCAAAAGAAGCCCTTGGGTCGTTGTCCCTCGGCTGGCCAACGCTTCCCGGGTTTATGAGATATCTGCCGGCGTAAATGGAAAGGGAATAGACGCTCAATCTATCTACAGTTGAGCTTAAAAGCCTGTAAGCGGCAGGTATGTGGGTGTGGCCGAAAAAACAGATGTCTTTCCTCTGAGAGAGGAGAGCTCTGTAGGCATCCCCTTTACTCAGGATGTAGTCCATACTGCCGGGAGACTCGGGAGTGTCGTGGACAAGCTGGCAGCACTCTGTAAAGTGCTGAACTCCAAGTTCCCTTAAGAATTCTAAATTTTCCGGGCTGATGACCCCTTTTGTCCACTCAATGGCCTGCCTGGCGTAATCGTTGAGGAGAAAGGTGTCAACAAATCCCAAAAGGGCAAGCTCGTGGTTCCCAAGGAGAACAACAGAACAGTTCTCTCTCACCCATTCAACACACTGGTTCGGAAATGCCCCATAGCCTACCGTATCTCCAAGACACCAGACATTATCAACGTTCAACTCCCTTAAACGCTTTTCAACGGCCCTGAGGGCGTGTATATTCCCGTGGATATCTGAAATGACGGCAGTTTTCATAGAAAGCTCCAGAGAGGGTTCCAGTGTTAGAAATTTTAAACCTTAGAAGCAAAATACTTAAGAGAATTAGGGAAACTTTTGACAGTTGGGGCTATACAGAAGTTGAAACTCCCATAATGACCCCGTATAGAAATCCCGATTCAAACGTTGAGAACGTCAAGGCACTGTTTCACGACTTTCAAGGGAAAGGACACACCTGGTTTCTCCACACCTCTCCTGAGTTCTTCATGAAACGTTTAATCTGGCACGGCGCAGAGAGGATTTTCCAGATAACAAAGGTTTTCAGGGATGGGGAGATAACGGAGCTCCACAATATAGAGTTCACAATGGTTGAGTGGTACAGAACAGGGGAAAACTACAGGAAAGGTATGGAAGAAACTCTAAACCTGATAGTTAAATGCGGAGAGGAACTCGGAATCAAAGAGGTTGTGTTAAAAGGCCGAAGGGTAAACCTTTTAAATCCCATATTCTTAACCGTTGAAGAGGCGTTTTTAAAGTTTGCAGGGGTTTCACCCTTTGAAAAAGAAAAGCTCAAAAGAGTGGCTAAAGAGGAAGACTACGAAACGGCATTTTTTAAGATTCTGGTTGAAAAGGTTGAACCGGGAATCGGGGAGCTCCCCGGCCCTGTGGTTCTATACGACTACCCGAAAGAGTTTGGAGCATTCTCAAAGAGAAGAAGAAAAGTTGCAGAGAGGTTTGAGGTATACATTGGGGGAGTTGAGATAGCAAACGGATACACGGAAATGACCGAATACGAAGAATACGCCAAGGAGATGGACAAAAAGGAGGGAAGTTCTGATAGAGGATTTTTAGAGCTCCTTAAAAGGAAACCCTTACCTCCCTGCGAAGGAGTAGCGCTGGGACTTGATAGGCTGTTAATGGTTCTGCTGGGAAAAGAAAAAATCTCAGAGGTTATTCCTTTTACTGTTGGGGAGCTCCTTAAAGAGTCCAGCCCCTAAAGAGGCCTAAACCCCTTCCCAAAACGTGTGTAAGTGCCCTGTCAACAACAAAATCAACAAGCTCCTCAACGGTTTTCGGTCTTCCGTAAAAGGCCGGAGAAGCTGGAAGAACAGTTGCCCCTACATCTATAGCCTTGAGGATATTCTCAGCATGAACCCTGTTCAGTGGAGTTTCCCTCAAAACGAGAACAACGGGTCTTTTCTCCTTCAGGTTAACGTCTGCTGCCCTGTGGATAAGGTTAACTGTAGAGCCTGAAACTATGTGCCCCAAAGTTCCTGCAGAGCAGGGAATCACAACCATTCCCTTAACGGGATAGCTGCCGCTTGATATCGGCGCAAAGAGGTCTTCAGGGCTGTAAACGTTAACAAGGTCTTCAGGAAGAGAAGAAACGAAACGGTTAAAAGGGATTTGTAGCTCATACTCAAAAACCTTTTTTCCGACTTCAGAAACAACAAGCTCAACGCCATAACCCTTTGAAACCAGAACTTCAATGCATCTTTTACCGTAAATAGAACCGCTGGCTCCGGTTATCCCAACAACAACCCTTTCCACTGTTAACCTCCCGGAACAATTGAGTTATTATAAGGGGAAAAGAGAAAGGAGGAAAGAATTGGAAAAGCTGATAGAAAAGGTTTCCACCCTCCTTGAGGCTCTTCCCTATATAAAAGAGTTCTACGGTAAAACTGTTGTCATTAAGTACGGTGGAAATGCAATGGTAAATGAGGAGCTTAAAAAAGCTTTTGCTGAAGATATAGTCCTCCTCAAATATGTGGGAATAAACCCGGTAATCGTTCACGGAGGGGGACCTCAGATTGGGGAGCTCCTCAAGAAACTCAACATCCCCACAAAATTTGTTGGAGGAATGAGGGTTACAGACAAAGAAACGATGAACGTTGTTGAAATGGTTCTGGTAGGTCAGGTCAACAAAGAGATAGTAAAGCTCATAAACTCCCATGGGGGAAATGCAGTAGGACTCTCAGGAAAAGACGGTAACCTCATAGTCGCCGAGAAAATTGATTCAAGAGAATACCTTTCTCAGGTGAGAGCTCCCGAGATAATAGATTTGGGTTTTGTAGGAAAAGTTAAAAGAATAAACCCGGAAATTGTCAACAAACTTCTTGAGTCTAAATTTATACCTGTGATAGCTCCTGTTGGAATTGGGGAGGACTTTGAGGCGTATAACATAAACGCCGATTTAGTGGCGGGGGAGATGGCGGCAGCCCTTAAAGCCGAAAAGCTGATCATGCTAACCGATGTTGAGGGGCTAAAGGACAAGGAAGGAAAGCTCCTGCACTCTCTTGACCGCTCAAAAATCTCAGAACTGATAGAAGATGGAACCGTTTCCGGAGGGATGATTCCCAAAGTTAAAGCCTGCGAAATTGCCCTCACAGGTGGCGTTAAAAAAGCTCACATCATTGATGGAAGAGTTAAACACTCTATCTTGCTGGAACTGTTTACACAGGAGGGGATTGGAACAGAAATTATATAAACAACTTTGAATATAACTAAAGACTTAGTGTTAATCAGATTTTGATATAATCAGATTTTGGAGTTAAAAATAGAATAAGACCTATAAAACTTTTTGGGAGGTGCCGCGATGGACTTCGTACTACTGGTATCGCGACTGCAGTTCGCGATGACAGCCTTCTTCCACTTTATCTTCGTTCCATTAACTTTGGGGCTGTCAACGCTATCTGCACTCATGTTAACGCTTCACTACACAACCGGTAAAGAGATTTACCGGGACATGGCAAAGTTCTGGTCAAAGCTCTTTGCCATCAACTTCGCACTTGGAGTAGCTACAGGACTTGTTCACGAGTTTGAGTTCGGTATGAACTGGTCTGTCTACTCAAGGTTCGTTGGAGACATCTTTGGAGCTCCACTGGCCATTGAAGGTCTCCTGGCGTTCTTCATGGAGTCAACCTTCATGGGTGTATTCCTCTTCGGATGGGACAAGGTACCAAAGGCAGTTCACCTTTTAGCTGCATGGCTTTCTGCCATAGGTTCTAACCTCTCCGCCCTCTGGATCCTCATAGCCAACGGCTGGATGCAGCACCCTGTAGGAGCTAAAGTCTCCATGTTTGTTGCAGGAAAAAGGGCTGAGCTTGCTGACTGGTGGTCAGTTGTATTCAACTCTGTAGCAGACGTTAAGTTCTGGCACACAGCAACAGCTGGAATGGTTCTCTCCTCAGTATTCGTCCTATCAGTAAGTGCTTACCACCTCCTCAAGAAGCAGCACGTTGAGTTCTTTAAGAAATCTGCCTACATCGCCCTTATCTTTGGTCTTATAGCTTCAATCGGTGAAGTTATCATCGGTGACTTCCACGCCCATGAAGTTGCCAAAACACAGCCAACAAAACTTGCAGCAATGGAAGCCCTCTGGGATACAAAGAGCCACGCAAACATTCAGCTTGCAGTATGGGCAGACCAGAAAGCCCAGAAAAACATAATTGAGATTCCTCTTCCAATTCCAGGACTCTTAAGCTTCCTTGCAACCCACGACTTCAATGGAAAGCTCCTTGGCGCTAAAGACCTTCAGAAGATGTTTGAAGCCAAGTTTGGTCCAGGCAACTACATCCCACCTGTTAACTTCGTATTCTGGGCATTCCACATCATGGTTTACTTAGGATTCTTCTTCGTAATCCTCTTCATTTGGGGACTCATCAAGTACAAAGACCTTGAAAATGCAACAGGATTCCTCAAAGTTGCACTCTACTCCCTGCCACTTCCATACATCGCCTGCTGGTTAGGATGGGCAACAGCTGAAGTTGGAAGGCAGCCATGGATCGTTTACCCACTTACAGACGACTATGGAAAGATTCTCCTTCCCGACATTGGACTTAAAACTGCACAGGCCGTTTCACCCCTTACAAACATTGAAGTAATCATCACTTACATCATCTTCCTTGCAACATTTACAGGCCTTGCGATTGCAGACTTCTATCTCCTTGCCAAGTTTGCATCCAAAGGCCCAGAAAAAGAAGCAGAACTCTACTAATGGAGGAGGTGGGCGATGCACTTTGACCTGCAAACAATTTGGGCGATCCTGGTTACCATCCTGATCGCCGGTTACATAATCACAGACGGTTTTGACCTTGGAGTTGGAATACTCCACGGTCTTGTTGCAAAAACAGACATTGAGAAAAGGGTTACCATCAACGCAATCGGTCCTGTATGGGACGGAAACGAAGTATGGTTTATTACAGCTGGTGGTGCTGCTTTTGCAGCGTTTCCTGAACTCTACGCAGCACTCTTCAGCTCTCTCTACATCGCTCTCTTTGTAGTTCTCCTTGCCCTCATCTACAGGGCAGTATCCTTTGAGTTCAGGAGTAAAGAAGAGAGCGAAGGCTGGAGGAAGTTTTGGGATCAGAGCATCTTCTGGTCATCACTTCTCGTTGCTCTCCTCATCGGTGTAGCAATTGGAAACATCCTTGCTGGAATTCCTATTAAGAACTCCGCTATTGAAGGAGACCTTCTCCACGGGTTCGTTTACGCTGAAAAGTTCCCAATCAGCTTCATCAACCTTGTAAATCCATTTACTTTCCACGGTCTCTTTGGACTGTTAGTCGGCGTTACAACTGTTCTATTCATCATTATGCACGGTGTATCCTGGCTTATCTGGAAGACTGAAGGTTCAATTGCTGAAAGGGCAAGGAACATTGGAATGAAAGTCTGGCTTCCTTTTGTAATCATGTACGTCATCTGCACAGGCGTTGCTTACATGATCTCCTTCAAGATCGGAGACCCATCAAAGCTTAAGTTCCTGAACCTTCCACAGGATATGATGCAACAGGTTGCTTCTATGGTTCAGGGTAACGTTCTTCCCCACGCTCTCTTCAGGTTCCCTGTAATTGAGCTCATACTCATCGTTCTTGCAGCTCTCTGTGCAGTAGGCTGGCTGTTGGCCGTCAAGAACATGAAAGGCGGACAGGCATTTTTCTTTACAACACTTACATTCATCTTTGCCGGATTTGCCGTAATGTTCGGAGCTTATCCGCTGGCAGTTCCTTCAAGCTTAGGACTTGAACACTCCATCACCATCTACAACGGTTGTTCCAGCCATCTTACACTTACAGTTATGTTAGTTGCTGCTCTTATCTTTGCTCCAATCGTTATCGCTTACCAGGCATGGGTTTACAAGATGTTCCTCTTCAAGATCTCTCCAGAAAGCCTGAAGAAAGAACTTGAAGAGGCAAAAGAACACTAAAGGAGGAAAGCTATGTGGCTGATAATTGCCTTTATCTGGTGGGTATTCGTTCCATGGTTGACATACGTTTTAGTTAAATCTAAGTTTGAGGGTCAGGGGGCTTAGTCCCCCAACCCCTTGATGGGAGAGGTAGATGGCTGCCATAGTGGGTCTGAAAGAGCAGTTCCTGAAGGGAAGGAGAGACCTGATAGACAGGGCTTTCCAGCTCAAAAGGGAAGGGAAGTCCTGGCAGGAAATTGAAAGTTTCTTGAGAAAAGAGTTTGAGAGGGACTTGAGCTTTTTCAAGCCAAACCTCTTTACATACTTCCTGTTAATCGGTGGAGCTCTTCTTCTTCCTTTTCTATACCTCTGGAAGGTTGTTTTTCCTCCAGGAACTGGAGCCCACTTTATAGCAAGGCTAATCTTCATACTGGCAGCCATGTTTTCCCTTAAAGGGATTGTTGGGCACTATGTTATTGTCTTCCTTAACAGAGATAGATTTGAGGAAGAACTGAAAGCCTTAAAAGCCATCATTGAAGGAGGAGAAGATGGGAACTGTAGAAAACAGCCCAATTAAGACGCTCCTTTTCTACGGAGTGTTTGGAATATACATCCTCATCGTTCTCATTACATCTTTCGTTATTATCACAAGCCAGTAAAACTTAAACTGCCCCCTTTCTGGGGGCTTTCCTTATTTCTTTCCCTTCTCTAAAAATTCCTTAAAATCTTCAGGTTTTGCTGCAACTGTTCTCTCACCTGAATAGATAACAAACCCTTTAGGTGTTTTTGGGGGGTTCTTTAAGTTTTTTACCTCTGTATAATCAACTAAAACTTTTCCCGAATCCTGCCCTTTGCTGAAGTAGGCCGCTGCTGAGGCTGAGAGCAAAATGTCCTCTTCTGTCGGTTTTTCTCCTTTCTGGAGCCTCAGGATAACGTGGGAACCAGGAATATCTTTCGCGTGGAACCAGATATCCCACGGATTTGCGAGCTTTAGTGAAAGGAACTCATTTTCAGAGGCGTTTCTGCCTATAAGTATTTTCCTACCTGAAGGTAATGTAAAGGTTAAAAAGTTGGGAACGGTGATTTCTCTGTCTCCTTTCTGAAAAATGGGTTCTAAATGCTCCAAACTCTCTTTTGAAATAACTGTTTCTTTAAGGAGCAGGCTCTTTTCAAGCTCGTCTTTAAGCTCCTGAATCCTGCTTTTTGCAAATTCCAGTTTCTTTAGGGCTTTCCGGTACTTTCTAAAAAAACTGTTCAGGTTTTCCTTTGGCGAAAGCGAAGGATCTAAAGGAATACTCTCCTCTTTCCCGGTTGAAAAGTCTAAAACTTTTACTTCTTTCTGCCCCGGTTTTACGAGGTGAAGGTTGTATTTGAGGAGCTCCCCCCACCTCTTCCACCTCTCTACCTCTCTCTGAAGACTCTCAATATCTGAAAGTTCCCTTAACTCCTTTTCAAGGGCTTTTATTTTCTTTTCAATTCTTGAAACTATTTTTTCTTTAACTGCTCTAAGCTGTTCTTTCTCAACTGCTTCTCTGTAAAACTCTTCCCACGCTGAAGAGTAGGGAAATTCTCCATCAAACTCCTTAAACTGAAGGTGTGAAAGGGATTCATAGGGAAAAGTTGTAAGGTATTTCGGCTTTCCGTTCTGGTAGTAGAGGTAAGCTTTTTTAGATTCTCTGTGGAGCTCCATAAATCTCCTGTAAGCCTTTTCCAGGCTTCCAAGTTTTTCAGTTAGGTAGGCAATTTCCTTTGAGTTGAGGGGAGAAATTCCGGCAACGAATCTGTAGAGCTTCTTTTCTACCCCTTCTGGAGTAACTTCTCCGAACCGGAGCTCCTCAAATGGTTTTTTATCAGACGGCGGGAATGTGTAAGCGTCGCCAACAGAGAGGGGACGGACGGAGCTCTCCGGAGCTCTCAAAAGGAAGGTAATTTTTCTTTCTTCGTTCAGCAGGAAAAGGTTGACGTTCTTTCCCGTTAGTTCAAAAATGAGAAAAAAACGGGAAAATCTATTTCCGGGCAAGGGTTTCAGAAGCTCAAACTCAAGAACTCTGTCAACAACGGGAAGGGAAACAGATTTAACAAAAGCTCCCTTAATCCTCAAAAGGGGAGAAAAGACTGTTTCAGATATAGGTTCTCTGCCAATAAAGAGGGCGTTGGGAACTCCCCAGTAGAAGTTGAGCCAGAACCTGTCAAAGAGGAAGGAGAGCTCCTTCTCTCCTCTTAAAATTTCCTTCAAACGGGTTTTTCTAAGAAGAGAGTGGAGCTCCCCGGCCAGCTTCTCTATGTAGAGGTAGTCCATTAAGTCGCCTCTGGAATGAGGTCAAGGTATGGCTGAAGTTTTGTCTGGTTTCCGTAGAGAGCCCTTGCGGCGGTTCCAGCAAACTTCCCTTTGAGCTTGATAAAGGGTTCTGATGAAGAGAAGGCCTTTTTAAAGGCGGACTCACTGACGTTTAAGCTTGAAAGAAGGCTGTAAAACTCCCTCTCTGCAGCCCTCTTTGCCTCAAAGAGCTTCATTTGAACTCTGCTCTTAACATTTACCTCGCTGTCTCCAGAGGTCTCTATAGAGATGAAGATGCTCTCGGGGTAGTCTGAAAGGACTTTTGCCTGAGCTCCGTCGCTTTGGGTAGATGGCATACAGCCAAAGGGCTTAACGGAGAGAACCATGTGGGCTTTCCTATGGATAACGTTGTAAACGTGCTTTCCAACCTCTAAATGGCCCTCTCCGCCAACGACAAAGTGGTCAAAGTAGGGTTTAGCAAGCTCAGAAAGTTCTTTTTGAGGTGGAAGGGCTTTCGGTCTGAAGGAGAAGACTGAACGGTAGAGGTTGTAAAGGCCCCTGAAAACAGCCGCCATAGACTTTACAGCCAGGAGCCTTTTTAACCTATCTAAAGAGAAGCCTTTGACCTTAAAGTCTCTCTTAATTCTCTCTTCTTCTATGAAGAGCTGGTAGTCTATCCAGCCGGCTATGGGCTCGGGGCGAACCTCTGCTCCCTCCTCCTCAAGCCATCTGTGGATGTGGTAGTTTCCGGCACTTTCTGTTGTGTGGGCCCAGAACTCTCCAATTACGCTTACAACTGGCTTAACCCTGGTGTAGTCAAACCTGAGCTTCTCAAGCTCTTTTCGGAGTTCCTTCAGGAGTAAAACGGTCTCTTTGACGGGAGCTCCCTCCTTCAAAGCTCCATAAATCCTCGGTTTAAACTCTTCTATAACTCCATCTACAGAACCTTTTTCAATCTCATAAGGCCTCAGCTGGTAGCCCAAATCTCTGACTATATCTGCAAGCCACACGGCCTTAACAAGTGCCCACATAAGTGAAGGTGTTAGCTCAAAATCCCCCTCAGAAGAGAGCTCGCTCTGATTGAGAATAGAGATTTTAAAGTTCTTGAAACCCGCCTCTTTAAGGGCGTGCCTGTATTCCGTCTCATACATTCCAAAGCGGCACGGGCCGCAGGCTCCAACGGTGACGAAGAAATACCTGTTTTCAACGTCAATACCCTTTTTAGACTCATCAAGTAAAAACTTAACGAGGTTTCCAACGGTGTAATATGTGGGATTGCACATTCCCCTGTTGCAGAATTCCCTGCCGATGGCAAGGGAAGTGTTGTCAGGGTTTGGAAGGAACTGGGCACTGTATCCCAAACTCTCTACGGCTCCCTTTATGAAGAGCTCGTGAATGGGTGTAAGGCCACCAAAAAGCAGAGTTTTAGCCATTTTCGTTCTCCTCTTTCTGCTCTGCAAAGATGTTCTTAACAGGTCTTGATGGAACTATTGTTGCAACGGAGTGTTTATAGATGAGCTGCTGGGTCCCTCCGTTTTCAAGGAGAATCGTAAACTGGTCAAAGAATGTAATTACCCCCTGAAGCCTTGTCCCCTTAGCAAGGAAAATGCTGACAGGAATTCTCTCCTTCCTCAGTCTGTTGAGGTAAGCGTCCTGAAGATTCATGGTTCCTCCCCTAATTTAATATCTTTATGTTTTAAATTTAGGCCTTTTAGCCCTTTTTATAACTCTTCAGGTCTTTCTTTATCAGCTCCAGAACTTTCTCTTCTGGAACTTCAGAAAGGTTTATCCACTTAAAGCCGGGCTCCTTCCTGAACCAGGTGAACTGCCGTTTTGCAAATTCCTTAGTTCTCCTTTTAAGAGTTTTTACAGCTTCATCAAGGGTTTTCCTGCCCTTTAAGTAGTCTACCATTTCCTTGTAGCCGAGGGCCTGGAATGCCGTCGTATCCTCTCCGAACTTTAAAAGCCCTTCCGCTTCCCTCAAAAGCCCTCTCTTAATCTGAGAATCAACTCTGTTCTCTATCCTTTTGTAGAGCTCCGGCCTGTTCCGGTAGAGAAAGTAGCCAAGGAAGGGATATCTGGGCTTTTCAGACCAGACCTTAAACGATGAGAGTGGCCTTCCTGTCAGCCTGTAAACCTCTAAAGCTCTAATTATCCGCTTCCTGTCCCTCTCGCCGATTTTCTTTGCGTACTCAGGGTCAACAGAGAGGAGTTCCCTGTATAGAGCTTCTGTAGGGAGTCTGGAGAGCTCCCTCCTTACCTCCTCGCTTGCCGGCGGAGTCTCTGGAAGGCCGTAAAGAAGAGCCTTTATGTAAAAACCCGTTCCCCCAACAACTATGGGGTATTTTCCCTTACTCCAGATTTCCCTTATGGCCTCATCAGATAGCCGAACGAAGTCTGCAACGGAGAACTTTTCATCTGGTTCAACAACGTCTATGAGGTAGTGGGGAATTTCCTTCCTTATCTCTTCTGAAACCTTATCGGTTCCGATGTCCAAGCCCCTATAAACCTGCATAGAGTCGGCAGAGATTATCTCCCCGCCTATTTCCCTTGCAAGTTTCAGTGAAAAGTCTGTTTTACCGGCTGCAGTTGGCCCCGTTATAACGATTAAAGGTTTTTTCTCCATTTAACCTTCTAACTGCCTCAAACTATTCTCAAGCCTCTTTAAGACCCTCTCCTTTCCAAGGAGCTCTGAGAGGATGGGGAGCTCCGGTCCGCTCATCTTTCCTGTCAGTCCAATCCTTATGGGCATAAAGAGGTTCTTACCCTTAACTCCAACTTCCTTTCCAACCTCCTTGACTAACTTCTTAAAGGACTCCTGGGAGAGCTCTCCTTCAAAACCTGAAAGTTTCTCCTTAAAAGCCTTAATAACCTCAAGCCTCTTAGGGTCTTCTGAGATGAACTCCTTAGCTTCAGGCTGAACCTGAAAGTCGTCTTTAAGGAATGTTTCCATGTAAACGGGAGCGTCTGAAAGAACTGTAAAGTATTCCCTCGTAACCTCTACAACCCTCTCAAGCCACTCTCTACTGAAACCTGAAAGGTCAAAACCGGCCTTTTCAAGGTATGGGATAACGAGGTCTGTGAGCTTGTCTATCGGGTAACTCCTTATGTAGACCTGGTTGAGCCAGTTGAGTTTCGTGGTGTCAAAAACGGCAGGGGCGCTGTTTACGTCTTTTATGTCAAACCTCTCTATGAGCTCCTCCATTGAGAGAACTTCTTTTCCGTCCTTCGGATACCAGCCAAGGAGAGCTAAGAAGTTTGTAAAAGCTTCTGGAAGGTAGCCCTTTTCCTTAAACTCCTTAACAGAGGTGGAGCCGTGGCGTTTAGAGAGCTTTGACCTGTCCTGTCCTAAAATCATTGGAAGGTGGGCAAACTGTGGAACGTCAAAGCCTAAAGCCCTGTAAAGAAGTATCTGCTTGGGAGTATTTGAGATGTGGTCTTCTCCCCTTATAACGTGAGTAATCTTCATAAGGGCATCGTCTATAACAACAACGAAGTTGTAAACCGGCATCCCGTTTGAACGGACGATTACAAAGTCACCACCAAGCTGGCGGGAGTTTATCTCTATCCTCCCCTTGACAAGGTCTTCAAAGACAATAACCTCATCCTCAGGAACCTTAAACCTTAAAACAGGTTTTCTCCCTTCAGCTCTCAACTTTTCTTTCTCTTCTTCGGTTAAGTGTCTGCACTTGCCTGTATACCTTGGGGGCTCACCCCTCTCAAGCTGTTCTTTCCTCATTGCGTCAAGCTCTTCAGGGGTGCAGTAGCACTCATAGACAAGCCCTTTCTCCTTTAGCTTCTCAATAAACTCCCTGTAGATGGAAAGCCTCTCAGACTGCCTGTATGGGCCGTAAGGTCCTCCTACGTCGGGCCCTTCGTCCCACTCAATTCCCATCCACCTTAAAGCCTCGTATATGACGTTAACGGCCTCTTCGCTGTGCCTCTCTATATCCGTGTCCTCAACTCTTAAAACGAAGGTTCCGTTGTTGTGGCGGGCAAAGAGGTAGTTAAAGAGGGCAGTCCTTGCGTTTCCAACGTGCATGAATCCCGTTGGGCTCGGCGCAAACCTTACTCTTACGCTCATCAATTTCCTCCTAAAAACAAGCTTGGTGGAAATTTTATAATCAAACCTATGGAAGAGAAAGTTAAAAAGGCTGCAGCTTTAAAGTATGAGAGGAGAAAAGATAGAGCTCCCCGCCTGGTAGCAAAGGGAACGGGGCCCATTGCAGAGAAGATTGTTGAGCTTGCAAGGGAAAACGGCGTTGAAGTTTTAGAGGACAGGGAGCTTGTTGAGTTTCTGGTAGCCTTAGATGTAGGGCAGGAGATACCGCCGGAACTCTACAGGGCAGTTGCAGAGGTCCTCGCCTACGTTTACAGGATTACTCGCCGAAGAACTCCTTAATGATGGCCTCAGAGATTTTGTGAGGGTTAACCTCGTACCTTCCCTCTTTTATGGCCCTCTTAATCTCTTCAACCTTTTCCTTAGAAACTTTTTCAGGCTCTAAAGAAGAAATCTCCTCGGTTATCTCAACAGAGATTCCTTCAAACTTATGAACCTTTTTAGCCGTAGAGCCCTTTTTACTTACAGTCTCTTTCAGCTCTCCCGAGAGGAGTTTCAGGAGCTCCGACGAAAGGCCGTTTATCCTCAACTTTTGCCCTCCTGAACGTTCCAGTTAAATTATCGGAAGTTCCCCCCATAAATTTATACCTGAGGAAGGCTTTTCAAAACAGCTCCGGTAATCCCCCTTAAAGAGAACTCCTCCGGAACAGTATAGCAGGAGAAGCCAGCATTCTCAATTGCCCTTTTTGTTGTTGTTCCTATGGGAATGAGCTTTACGTTTTTAAGGAGCTCCGCCGGAATCTGAGAGAGGAGAGACTTAAAGTTTGAAGGGCTTGTGAAGGCTGCAAAATCAACGCCAGCTTCAAAGAATTTCAAAATCTTTCCACTGTTTGACGTATCCTGAACAGTCTCATAGACAATTAACTCCTCAACAACTGCCCCCTCTTCCTTTAAAAATTCTGAAAAGACTCTCCTTGCAACCTTTGGCCTGACAATCAGGAATCTAACTCCGCATAAATTTTGATTTTTAAATAGTTCAACAAGTCCTTCACCGCTGAACTCTGAGGGAACCAGTGGAGAGAATCCAAGTTCTCTCAATTTCTTAGCAGTTGAGGAACCAACGGCAACAACACTTCCCTTTACCCAATCAGCAGGAACTTTCTCAAAGAACCACTTAACGCCGTTCTTACTTGAAAAGACAACGTAATCTGGAAAGAAAGCTCTAACAATCAGAGGGTTAAAATCAACAGGAACCGTTTTTATAAGGGGAAGGGAGAGGAGCTCCACTCCCACACTTTCAAGTTTTTCCTTTAAATCAGAAGGGAGCTCTGCCGATATGAAAACCCTTACTGGCACTTCATAAGCTCCTCTAAAATCTCTCTTCCTCCGGCAGAGAGGAGCCTCTCTGCAACGGAAACACCTATCCTGTCTGCATCTTCAATTGAAGAGAACCTGAAAACACCCTCTTCCTTATGGAAAAACTTTCCATCAAGGTCTGATATAAAAGCCCTGACGTGAACCCTGTCCTCGTTTACAACGGCATAACACCCGAGAGGAACCTGACATCCTCCCTCAACCGTTCGGAGAAAAGCCCTCTCAACGGCTGCAGCAACCTCAGATTCGTAAGAGTTGATAGCCTCACGAACAATTCTCTCTATCTCTTCATCACCCTCTCTCCCCTCTATTCCTAAAATACCCTGAGAAACAGAGGGAATCATCCTGTCGGGAGAGAGAATTTCGTCTATCTCATCTTCCCAGCCGAGCCTCTTAACACCAGCAGCTGCAAGGATTATTGCATCGTACTGGCCCTCTTTCAGCTTCCTTATCCTGGTATCAACGTTTCCCCTCAGATCTCTTATCTCAAGATCCGGCCTCAAAATCCTCAGCTGTGCCTTCCTCCTCAGAGAGCTCGTTCCAACAACAGCTCCCTCAGGTAAGGTCTCAAGGGTGTATTTACCGTTAGAGAGGAACGCATCCCTTGGGTCTTCCCTGTCTGAATAGGCTATGAGCTTTAAGCCCTCCGGAAGCTTACTGGGAACGTCTTTAAGGCTGTGGACAGCTATGTCAACATCTCCTCTCAGCATTGCCTCTTCAATCTCTTTAGTAAAAAGGCCTTTATCTCCAATCTTTGCAAGGGGAACATCTAAGATTTTGTCTCCTTTTGTTGTTATCTTTACAAGCTCAACCTCAACTTCTGGAAACTTCTTCTCTATCTGCGCCTTTACCCACTCAGACTGCCACAGGGCTAACTTGCTCTTCCTGGTTCCTATTCTTATCTTCATCCAACTACTCCTTGCTCAGTCCAAAGATTTCCCTGAATATCTGGACAACCTGATTTCTCGTCTCTTCCTCAACGGCCTTCTTCTTAACGTTGGTTATGGGCTGGTGGAGGAGCTTGTTGATGATTATTCTGGTTATGTTGTCAACCTCCTGCTCCTGCTCTGGAGTTAAACCCAGTTTTGGAAGCCTCTTAGAGAGAACCTCTTTTCTGATTGACTCTGCTTTCTCTTTCAGCTCTGCGATGAGTGGAGCAACCTCTAACTCTCTCAGCCACTTCATGAAACGCTCAACGTATCCCTCTATTATCTCCTTGGCTACTTCAGCCTCCCTGAGCCTCTCCTTTATGTTGGCGTCAACAACCTGCTGAAGGTCGTCTATATCGTAAACGTAGAGGCCTTCGTAGTCGTTTAACGCAGGATCTATATCCCTCGGAACGGCAATGTCTATCAGGAACATTGGACGGTGCTTTCTGGTATTAAGGGCTGGAAGGACGTTCTCAGGGGTGAGGACGTAGCCGGGAGCTCCCGTTGAGCTGATAACGATGTCTGCCATCTTTAAAACGGTTTCAAGCTCTGTGAGAGGGAACGCCTTTCCTCCAAACTCCTCGGCAAGCTTTTGAGCCCTTTCAAAGGTTCTGTTAACAACAAAAACTTCCGAAGCTCCGTTTGTTATGAGGTGCTTAACGGCAAGCTCTGCCATCTCTCCGGCACCTATTATCGCCACCCTTTTACCGTGTAAGTCCCCAAATATCTTCTTTGCAAGCTCAACCGCCGCAAAACTTATTGAAACTGCGTTTTTAGAAATCCCCGTTTCAGTTCTCACCCTCTTAGAAACCTTAAGTGCAGTCTCACAGAACCTGCAGAGGACCGTTCCTACGGTTCCCAGCTCCTTAGCAAGTGAAAAGGCATCCTTGAATTGTCCAACTATCTGGGGCTCCCCCACAACCATAGAGTCAAGGCTTGAGGCAACGTAGAAACCGTGGCGAACGGCGTCTTTGTCCAGTTTCCTGTAGAAGTGCTGGTTTATCTGGTCAACAGAGGCTCCCTTTTCGTCTATCAGGAAGTCAACAACCTCTTTAAAAGGCGTCTCAGACCTGGTGGTGAAGTAGATTTCAACCCTGTTGCAGGTTGAAAGAATCATGCTCTCCTCAATTGAAGGAAGGGAGTTAAGTTTAAGAAGGGCCTTCTCAAGCTCCTCTCCCTTAAACGAGAACTGCTCCCTTACAGATACGGGAGCTGTTTTGTGGCTCACCCCCAGACAGCACAGTTTAAGCTCTTTCATCGTTTCCCTCTACCCCTTAAAAGAGTGGACATCTTTGCTTGATAATAAATTTACTCCGAAAAAGTTTAACACTATTACAAATAAACCTAAAATGTTGAGATAGCAGAACCTCTTTCCCCTCCACTCTCCGTAAAGGTATAGGTGGATTATCCCGGCATAGACAAACCAGGAGATAAGGGTAGCAACCTGTTTTGGATGCCAGCTCCAGTAGGTTCCAAAAATCTTCTCAGACCAAACAGCACCGGCAAACATTGAAAGGGTTATGAAGAAAAACCCAAGTGCAACAGAGTGGTAGATTACGGATTCCATAAGAGATAGGGAAGGGAGTTTCTGGAAGAAAACTGAAAACTTCTTCTTCTTAAGGTGGTTCTCAAAAATGAGGTATAGGATAGAGAGAAGAGAGGCAAAGATAAAGGCGCTGTAGCCTAAAAAAGCCGAAACTATGTGAACCATTCCAACAATTCCCACGGGGAAAACTTCTTTCGGAGCTCCAGAAACTAAAGAGGAGATGAAGGCAAAGAGAGTTGCCCACGGCATAAGGAATGCGCCGGAGAGGGAGAGTTTATGTTTGGTTGAGAAGTAGAGGTAAACGGTAACCACGCTGATTGCGAACAGAAGGAATGCTCCCTTTGGAGTGAAGAGGCTTACAGAACCGTTTTTAACAATCAGGAAAATAAGGGCCAATAGGTTTGTAAGGAAGCCGAACCTTGCCGAGTATAGCCCAACAGTTGCCAGTTTTTCTTTCCGGAAAAGGAGATAGAGGAGATAGTGGAGAGTTGATATACCGTAAAGGACAGCTGTTGAGTAGGTAAAAACTTCCGGACTCATGGCTGAGATTATATCAACTGGAAAAACTCTTCAGAAAGGAACTTCTCCCTCTTTTTCCTGTAAGATGGATAGAGGTTAGAAAGGAGCTTTATCAACCTCTCAGCCTCTATTTGGCCGGGAGCTACAGGTTTTCCAAAGAAGGTGTACGTAAGGAGTGAGCCAAAGGAGAAACCGACAACCCTTGTAAATGAACCTACTTCTCCCATAACCATGAAAATCTTTGGGTAGTCAAATTTAGAGAGAACACAGCAGACCCTTGCAGCGTCTTCCTGACTCTTTCCCATAAAGGCAACTTTAACTATATCTGCTCCCGATTCTTTACACCTGTTGACTATCTCCTCAATTTCTTCTTCTGAAGGGGTTTTCTCAAAATCGTGGTAAGAGACTATCAGCTTTTTCCTATCCTCTCTGACCATAGAGGCGACTTCTGGCAAAAGGGAGCTCCTCAGCTCAACGTCAACAGCCCCCGTTGCAGGGTGTTTAACTATAACCTCAAAGAGCTTCAGCCTTTCAGATTCCTCTCCTTTAAATTCTCCACCTTCCCAGACAGGCCTTAAAGTTGAAACAGCATAGAAGCCGAAATCGGCAACTGTATCTAAAAACCTTCTGATGGTTTCAGGAGTTATTTCAGATAACAGGTCTAAACGGGCTTCAACAAGGTCTATTCTCAATCTTCTGGCTTTCTCAAGGTTTTCCTTCAGGTTTTCTCCATTTAAGGCAACTATTACAGCCGGCTCTTTTCCAAGCTCAACAGTCCCTATCTGCATCACTTCTCCCTGTGCCTGTAGCTGACAACTTCAACATCTTCAAGAACCACAAGCCCTTCTTCAAGGATTTCGTCAAGAACCTTAAGGAAATCCCTTATTTTCTCCTCCCGGTCTATGATTTCTACAACAACGGGAAGGTTCTGTGAGAGGCGCCAGACGGAGAAGGTGCGGAGCTCCGAGTGGGCCCCTATACCGGCAGCGGCCTTAAAAACTGTCGCTCCCGCCAATCCCTTTTCCTTAACAAGCTTCAGTATATACTCCCAGAGAGGCTTCCCTTCGTATTTATCTTCTAGGTCAACGAATATTCTCAGGAGTTTCCTCTTTCCAACAATTCCCTTCATCAGTAGCTCCTGGTTACCCTCAAAACTTCCTCTGGTGTAGTTATACCTTTTGCAATTTTTATCCTTCCAATCTCCCTTAAAGTTCTCATCCCGTGTTTTTTAGCCAGCTTCCTTATCTCATCAGCATTTTTTCCTTTCACTATAGCATCTTTAATTTCAGGAACAACCTCCATAACCTCGTAGAGGGCAACCCTTCCTTTATATCCCGTGTAGTCACACTTCTCGCAGCCCTTTCCTTTGTAGGTCTGAAGATGGGCTATCTCCTCATCTGTAAAGCCTACCTCTTTTAAAACTTCAGGTGGATATTTGTAAGGCTCTTTACAGTAAGGGCATATCTGCCTTGCAAGTCTCTGAGCTATGACCAGAATGACAGATGAAGAGACCAAAAAAGGTTCTATTCCCATATCAACAAGCCTTGTTACGGTGCTGGGAGCGTCGTTTGTGTGAAGGGTTGAAAGAACCAGGTGACCGGTTAAAGCGGCTTCAACGCCAATTTCGGCCGTTTCTGTATCCCTTATCTCTCCAACCATTATGATGTCTGGGTCTTGACGCAGGAAGGCCCTTAGAGCCCTTGCAAAGGTCAGGCCAATTTCAGGATTTACCTGAACCTGGTTGATACCGTAAAGGTTATACTCAACCGGGTCTTCAACGGTCATTATGTTAACTTCAGGCTTGTTGACTGTAAGGAGAGAAGAGTAAAGGGTTGTTGTTTTACCTGAACCTGTAGGGCCTGTAACAAGAACCATTCCGTATGGTGAGTGGATAGCCTTAAGGAGCAAGTTGTATTCCCTCTCTTCAAGGCCGAGTTCTGAAAGGTCAAGCTTGAGAGCTCCCTTGTCCAAAATCCTGAGAACAACCTTTTCCCCGTAAATTGTGGGAACCGTTGAAACCCTAAAGTCTATCTGCCTTCCTTTAAAGGTTGCTTTCATACGGCCGTCCTGGGGGAGCCTTTTCTCAGCAATGTCTAAACCGCTCAAAACTTTTATACGGGCAACAACGGCATCTTTTATTTCAGGCGAGTACTTTGCCACAACTCTTAAAACGCCATCTACACGGTAGCGGATGCGGAGCTCCTTTTCAAAGGGCTCTATGTGAATGTCTGAAGCCCCTTTCTGGATAGCCTCAAGGATGAGGGCGTTCACCAGTTTAACTATAGGAGCTTGAGATGCAAGACTCTTTAAGTCATCAAGACTTACAACTTGAGAAGTGATAGAGACAGTTTCAAAACCTTCCGTTTCAGAAGCTACTTTCTCCTTTTCAAGTTCAGACTTTAAGCGTGAAAAAAACTCCTCTTCTGCTTTTCCATAAACCTCAATCAGTTTCTCTCTTATTCTGAAAGGAAGAGCAACGTAAGGTTGAACCTTAAAACCGGTAGTAAACCTAATCCTTTCCCTTATTTGAATATCAGAAGGGTTTGCCATTGCAAGTTTTAAAACAGGCCCTTTTTTATCAAAGGGAAGAACCAGAAATTTCTCGGCAGTAACCCTCGGAACTATCTTAACGATGTCGGGGGGAATCTCTATCTTCCTTAAGTCTACTGCCGGGAAGTTGTAAAACTCAGATAGAAGGGAAAGGAGCTTATCTTCAGTAACGACCTTTTTCTCTATAAGTGTCCTCTCCCAATCGGGGCCTTTAAGGAGCTGGGGTGGGACCCCCAGCCTTTCCGAAATGAACTCCTTTAGTTTTGCCTCATCGGCCTTCTGCATTATCGGATTTAACCTCCTTTAACAGCAGCTGCCAATTTATGGAGAAGTTCCGCCGGACTTTTAACAGGAAATTCTATCTTATCAATGAGTTCTTCAGCTGAAACGTCTTTAACTTTTATTCCCTTAAGCCTTTCTTTGAGCTCCTTTTTCTTAGATTCGTCAACAGGGAAATCCATACCTTTAATGGCTTTAAGAACATAAACAGGCCATACAAGGCCTATATCCGGGCAGGCTGCAGCCGGCTGGCCGGATTCTGCAGCTTCCATGGGCTTTTTAATGTACTCCTCACACAGATAAGCAACGAAGGAAACGTAATCGTTTCCTTTCTTAACCTCCTCGTAGGCTTTTTTAGCAAGTCCACCAGCAGTGTGAACTTTAACTTCTCCGCTTTCAAGCTCTCCTTTGAGTTTCATCATTACAAGCTCTGGATCTGCAGAGAGCATATTCCTGACAGTCTGCTTCGTAAGCCCTAAAAACTCTGCAATCTCATCATCAGTTTTCATGGCTTCATACTTGAGAACAACTGCATAAGAGGCTTCCATAAGGCTTGGAACCCAGGTCAGATTCCTGTACTCAAACAGAGCTCTCGGACCACCTATCAACTCTATAGCTTTAAGAAAAACTCTTAAAGCGAGAGCATCGTAATCCACCTCTTTTGGTTTCACTTCTACTACCATCGCTCCCTCCTTCAAAGGATTTTTCACATTTTTTAAATTATATTCTGTCTGAAGCAAATTGTTAGAATTGGGCAAACTAAAAGGGGAAAAATAATGGACAGGAGAGCTCTCCTTAAATCGCTGCTACTCGGTAGTCTGTTTGCTGAACTTACCGATGAAGCAGAGGCAAAAAGACATCCTGTTATACTGCGAATCCGATACTCTTCAACAGAGGCAAGAACCAGAATTGTTCTTGACTGCACCCATACAGTTCTAAGGAAGAGCATAAAAGAGAAATTCAAAAGGAATATACTCTGGCTTGACCTTAACGGAGTTGGAGCCGTAAGGAAGCTTAAACGATACCTAAAAAGCCCTCTGGTTAAAGAGGTTGAAGTTATCCCGATAAGCTACAGAAGAACAAAAGTAAAGATTGTTTTCAAAGAACCCCACAGGTTTAAGATATTCGGCCTTAAAAGCTGTGGAAGAAGACCCTTCAGAATCGTTATTGACGTTTTCCCGGAATTTGTAACTACAGAGTGCAAAGTAAGAAAAACTCCCCAAAGGGTTGTTGTTATTGACCCGGGGCACGGCGGTAAAGATCCGGGAGCCGTATGGCCTGTTAGGTCAAAACACCCCAAAATTGAGGAGAAGTGGATAACCCTCTCCATCGGACTAAAAGTGAGGAAATACCTGAAAAAGAATCCAGACATAAAAGTTGTAATGACAAGAACCCGAGACGTTTACGTTCCGCTTCTTAAGAGGGCAGAAATTGCTGCAAAGTCGTGTGCAGATGCATTTGTAAGCATCCACGCAGACTCTATGCCAAGATATCCCCAGTGGAGCGGTGTAACGGTATTTAAAGCTTCACCGAGGCTCTTTGCAAAGGCTGAGAATACTGCAAAAGCGGTGGCAAAGAACGTGAGGCTCTGCAACGACGTTATGTGTTGGAGTATAAGCCCTCTTCTCATAAACCTTGCAACAACTGTAACCTTTGCAGAGAGCTCCAAGCTGGCAGAAGCTATAGTTCAGAGCCTTAAAGCACACGTAAACGACGAGCTCATAAACGGAATCAAGGACATGTATAGAAACATTCTGGTTCTCAAGACTCCCGGAAGACCTGCAGTTCTCATAGAGAGCGGTTTTATGACAAACCCTCTGGATAGAAAAAGGCTTGTTAAAGACTGGTATCAGGACGAGATAGCAAAGGGAATAGCTCAGGGAATTGAACGTTACATACAGTCTCTTAACACCGTTGCAATGGTAGAGGAGTAGGATGGCTGTTTTCCACTTTAAGGAAAAGAGTTTGAAAGGGGAGCTCCGAACCCCCAGCGACAAGTCAATCTCCCACAGATCAGTAATGCTTGGAAGCATAAACAGAGGTGAGGTTGTTGTAAGGGAGTTTTTAAGGTCTGAGGACTGTTTAAACACACTGAAGGCCTTTTTAGAGTTGGGAGCTGAAATAGACGATAGGGGAAGTGAGATAGTAATAAAGGGGAAAGGAAAGCGCTCACTGAAGGAGCCTTTCAACGTTATAGACCTCGGGAACTCCGGAACTTCCATAAGGCTGATAAGCGGAATCCTCTCTGGCCAGCCTTTCTACTCCGTTTTAACTGGAGACCGGTATTTAAGGCGAAGGCCCATGGACAGGATTGCCGTTCCCTTAAGGGAGATGGGAGCTCTCATATTGGGAAGGGAAAACGGCAAATACCCGCCCCTTACGATTGTTGGAAGGGAGAAGCTGAAGGGGATTGACTATAAAAGTCCCAAAGCCTCCGCTCAGGTAAAGTCTGCAGTTCTGCTGGCAGGCCTTTTCACAGACGAGCCGGTTTCTGTTACAGAACCTGCTAAGAGCAGAGACCACACAGAGAGAATGCTGAGGGCATTCGGCGTTGACATTGAAGTTGAAGGTTTAACTGTAAGGTTAGGGAAAAACAGAGAACTCAGCAGAGACCTTGAGATAACAGTTCCTGCAGACATCTCATCCGCTGCGTTCTTCATGGTTGGAGCAGCGATAACTCCAGGCTCAGAGGTTGTTTTAAAAGAGGTAATACTCAACCCCACAAGAACAGGGATTTTAAATGTCTTTGACAGAATGGGAGTTAAATACGAAATACTAAACAGAAGGGAAACCTCCGGAGAGGAGATTGGAGATATTGCCGTTTACTACTCTCCAGACATTAAAGCAACTGAGATTAAGGGAGATGAGATTCCGACCCTCATTGACGAACTTCCCGTTATTGCCCTCCTTGCAACTCAGGCTGAAGGGGAAACCGTTATAAGGGATGCGGCGGAGCTCCGGGTTAAAGAGAGCGACAGGATTAAGTCAACGGTTGATAACCTGAAGTCCATTGGGGCGGATGCAGAGGAGCTCCCCGACGGAATGGTAATAAGGGGAAAGGCTAAACTAAAGGGCGGAAAGGTCAAATCTTACGGAGACCACAGGATAGCAATGACCTTTACCGTTGCTTCCTTAATAACTGAAAATCCCGTTGAGATAGATGATACAGGGTGCGTCTCAACATCTTATCCTGGATTTTTCAAAGACCTTGAAAGGCTCTTAACTTGAGGGCTGACAGGAACGTTCTCCTGTTAGGATTGACAAGCTTTATAAACGACGTTTCAAGTGAGCTCATCTCTGCCGTTCTCCCCCTCTTTATCTCTCAGCTTGGTGGGGAAGGAGTTGCTCTTGGTATGGTAAGTGGCTTGAGGGAGCTCCTCTCAAACGGCCTTAAACCATTTTCCGGCTACCTCTCTGACAGATTTAGGAAGAAAAAGCCCCTAATAGTTTCAGGTTATCTCGTTTCTGCCATTTTCAAGCTCCTGATAGGCTTCTCAAAGAACGTGAATCAGGTTGTTCTCAGCTCAACACTTGAAAGGGTGGGAAAAGGTTTAAGAACAGCACCAAGGGATGCTCTCATTTCCCTCTCCAAAGGAAAAAGCGGCAAAAAATTTGGAATCCACAGGAGTATGGATACAGCGGGAGCCCTTGTAGGTGTTATCCTCGCCACGCTTCTAATCTATCTGGGCTTCTCAAACAGAACCGTAATCCTTACAGGCGGAGTTATCTCTTTTTTCAGTCTGGTTCCTCTAATTCCCGTAAAAGAGGTTGAAACGGCAAGCCCTAAAAAGGAAAATCTTTCAGAAAGAAAAGAGCCGCTAAACAGGGAGTTCTTCAAAATCCTTTTAGTTCTGACCCTCTACTCGGCGGGAGCTCTCAGCTTTATGTTCCTCATCTTCGTTGCAGGAAAAGAGACTTCAGAGGAAACAGCTTTACTCCTCTACCTTCTCCTAAATATTGCCTACCTTTCAACATCCCTCCCTGCAGGGAATCTTTCCGACAGGGCAGGGAAGACGAGAGTCCTCTCGGCGGGATACGCTATCTCAGCAATATCCCTTCTTTTCCTTGCCGTCCATAAAAACCTGCTTCTTTTAACCATTTCATTCCTTCTTTACGGCATTGCCATGGGAATTACAGACACGGTTCAGAGAGCTCTCATTGGAGAGATAACGGGAAAGACAAAAAGGGGAACGGCCTACGGCCTGTTTCACGGGATTACAGGGGTGGGAGCTCTTGCAGGTAATCTCTCCGCTGGTTACCTGTGGAACTTGTGGGGAAACGCCTCTTTTCTCCTCTTCTCACTGTTTTGCTTCCTCTCATCAGCCCTGATGGGAAAACTTATCAGGAGTTAGGATCTCCCCTACAGGTCTTTAACAACATCCTGAACTGAACCGGATACTCCAAGACCAACATCAATACCAAACCTTCTGAAAAACTCCTGAGCTTTTGTCCCCATACGGTAGGCAACAATTCTTTCAACTCCCCAGCTCTTAAGGAACTCCGGCAGTGCCCCTTCCGTATGTTCAAGGAGGGGGTTCTCCCTTACTTCAACGGAAACTCCACCTTCACCGATCTCAACAACGGCGAAATAGGGAGCTCTCCCAAAGTGTTCACAAACCGGAGAGTCAATTCCCCTGTTTTCCTCTACAGGTATCGCTATCCTCATTTAGTAGTTTAGAACAGAATTCGCTATTACTAACAATATATTGTAAAGATTCTTCTGCGCCACTCTTGACACCGCACAAACCAGAGATTTAGATTTTAATCAGAACCTTAATTAGGAGATACTAACTATGGAAGTAATTCCGAAAAGAAAGTTTAAGTGTTTAGACTGCGGAGAGGAGTTTGAAGTTTCCTTTGGGAAGCCCCGCTGGATGGTAACCTGCCCTAAGTGTGGAAGCGAAAACCTTGTAAGGGTTGACGTTCCTACAGGTCAGGGCTGGGGATTCAGGAGAGGAGCTGGCGCAGGAGCCGGTAGAGGCTGGTTTGGTCGCAGACGCGGTAGAGGGTTCTGTCGCTGGTGGTAATAGGGAGCTCCCCTCCCTTTTTAATTTATCGGTTGCAGCCAACGGAACTATGCCTATGTTAGAACCTAGTGAACAAGATTCAGAGGCAAAATGTGGGAGAGATAATAATTAAAGTGTCAGGTAACATAAAACAGGTTTTTGATAATATAGATGAAGCTTTAGATAAATTACAGGAAATGAAAAACATAGAAAATCAAAAAAAAGCCCTAGAGTTTTTCATAAAGAACGCTGGAACATTACCAGAAGATTTTAAAGTTTCCGAGGAAGAACTGCATATGCAGGGCGATTGAAAGTGTTTTTAGATAGTAGTCTAATAATTGAGGGTCTTAAAGGTAATCCTGAAGCCCTAAGGATTTTAATCAAACTAACAAAACTTAGTATCAGGCTTTATATTAATAGTGTTGTTGCAAGTGAAGTTGTCTATCAGTTGCACTCAAAAAGAGGATATAACCTGAAGCAGCTGGAACAACATCTTCTAAGCTTTTCAATTCTGGAAACGAACGAAAAAACGATAAACCTTATGTTTAACCTGATAGAGAAATACGCACTAAAACCAAACGATGCACTAATCTTAGCAACCTGTAAGCAATACAATATCTCCCATTTAATCTCTCTGGACTCCGACTTTAAAGAAGCCTGTGAAAAGGAGAAAATTATCCTTATCAACTCAGCCCAGAAGTTAGAAAAAGCTTAACCGATAGAACCATATTAAACCGCTACAGGTTCGGTAACCTCTTTCCGTCTGAGGATCGCCTTTTCCGGAATCTCTACCTCTCCGTCAAACGAAATTACGGCCTGCTGGTTGGGGTTTGCCGAGTCTGTCTCAACTAACCGGTCTTTCTTTAAGACTTTTATCCCTGAAACTTTGAGCTTTAGAACCTCTGCAGAGGGGGTGAAAACCTCAACTTCGTCTCCAAGGCTTACCTTGTTCCTCACCTGCCAGAGGCCGTTTCTGAAAATTCCTAAGAACTTGTAGTTCCTGATGTATGAACTCGTCTCGTAGTGCTGGAGGACTTCGTTACCTCCTTTTAAAAAGCCAAGGGTGTAAGGCCTGTGGCTCACCTTCTCAAGCTCTTCTAAGAGGTGTGGGAGCTCCCTCCTGAACGCCTCTCTATCGGAGAGGATCAAGTCAACTGCCCTCCTGTAAACGCTTGTTGTTACGGCAACGTAGTAGGCAGACTTAACCCTACCCTCAATTTTCAGTGAATCAACGCCGGCGTCTATCAGCTCATCTAAAACGGGAAGTGCACAGAGGTCTTTTGAGTTGAAGATGTATGTTCCGCTTTCGTCTTCCTCTATCGGGTAGAACTCCCCCGGCCTTGTCTCCTCAACAACGTAGTACTTCCAGCGGCAGCTCTGAGAACAGGCTCCCTTGTTGCTCTCCCTGTGGGAGAGGTAGTTTGAGAGGAGACATCTTCCGGAGTAGGCCATACACATAGCACCGTGAACGAAAACTTCAACCTCCATGTCGGGAACTCTCTCCTTAATCTCCCTGATTTCAGGAATGGAGAGCTCCCTTGCAAGAACAACCCTGCTCGCTCCCAAAGATTTATAAACTTCAACTGCCCTGTAGTTTGTTGTGTTGGACTGGGTGCTTATGTGGACGTCTATTTCGGGAGCTCTCTCTTTAACCGTTTTAAGAACTCCCAAATCGGAAACGATAAAGGCATCGGGGGAGAGGGTTTTAACGGCGTCAACAAACTCCTCTACTGCCTTAAAGTCTGAGTTCCTTGCAAAAGCGTTAAGCGTTATGTAGACCTTAACACCCCTGCTGTGGGCGTAGTCAATCCCCTCAGCCATCTCATCTATGGTAAAGTTTCCGGCCTTTGCCCTCAGGTTAAAGAGCTTCCCACCTAAGTAAACGGCATCTGCTCCAAAATCAACGGCAAACTTCAGCTTCTCAAGGTTTCCAGCAGGCGAGAGAACTTCAGGCTTCCTCATAGTATCTCCTCTGCAAAAATTCACTGTTAAAATTTAGACTTAATAGACCTTATTGAGAACCTTTTTCAAAAAGGGGGCGTTTTGGAGTTAGCACTACAGTTTTTAAAGGCTTTCTGGGAATTTACAAACTCAATAAGCCTCTACCTACTATTAGGCCTCTTCCTTGCCGGGCTACTCCACGAGATTTTCCCGGACGACTTTATAAAGAAACACCTTGGAGAGAAAAAAATCTCTTCTGTTTTCAAGGCTGTTCTCTTTGGGATTCCCCTGCCCCTCTGTTCCTGCAGCGTTATCCCGTTCATAAGCGCACTTAAGAAGAAGGGGGCAAACAGCGGAGCAGTTCTGGCGTTTACGATTGCAACTCCAATAACCGGGGTTGATTCAATTTTTGCCACCTACGGTGTTTTCGGATGGCTCTTTACGGTTCTTAGAATCGTTGCCTCAACAGTTATTGCAGTTGTCGCAGGAGTTGTAGGCCTTTTCACATTGAAAGGAGAAGAAAAGGTTGAAACTTCCACCTGCGGGTGTTGCGGCTGCAGCTGTTCGGTTCCGGCAGAGGAGAAAGAAAAGAAGTTCTCACTCCGGGGAGCTCTCCGCTACGGCTTTAAGAACATCCTCTCAGACATTGCAAAACCTCTGCTGGTTGGTTTAATCGTTGGAGCTCTCATAACTGTTTTAGGCGAAAACTACCTGAAAACTGCCCTTTCAAGCTCTCTCTTTGGCTATACAGCAGCCCTATTAATTGCCGTTCCGATGTACGTCTGCGCAACCTCTTCCATTCCCATAGCGGCATCTCTCATTCTGGCGGGAGCTCCCCCGGGAGCGGCTTTCCTCTTCTTAACTGCAGGCCCTGCAACAAACGCCGTTTCAATTGGGGTTGTAAAGGAAACTTTAGGGAAAAGGGCAACTGTTGTTTACCTCTTAACAGTTATCATCGGAAGCCTTCTCTTTGGCCTTTTAATAGACTACACGTTCCATCAGTTCCACATAGACCCGAAGAGCGTTTTAAGGGTAGAGGAGTCAAACGGCCTCTTAAACATGGTCTCCTCTGTTATACTCTTAACACTGTGCGTCTATTACGTTTTTAAGAAAAAGTGGGGGAAAAGTTGAGAAAACTGATTCCCATACTTGCCTTAACTCTCATTTTCAGTGAAGCTGAGGCCAACAACTGCCTTAAGTGTCACAGAAGAATAGAGAACATCGTTCCGCCAGAGAGCAAAATGGCAAAAGCCCTTAAAGCCGTTGCCAAAAGAATTGGATACCCCGACAACACCTGTATAGTGTGCCACGGTGGAAACCCTGAGGGAAAGACGGAGAAAGAGGCTCACTCTGGAACCGTTGAAGCCCTTAAAAAGATAGGCGGAGCGGAAGATTTCTACCCTGACCCTGGAAGCCCGTGGATAAACAAGCACACCTGCGGACTGTGCCACAGGTTTGAGGTAAAGGTTCAGAAGACCTCTCTAATGTTTACAGAGGTGGGGAAGATTCAGGGAGCTCTCTGGGCTTTCGGCGGCCTTGAAGGATACAACCACAGAGTTGCCAACTACAAAGTTAAGAGCGGAAAGCTCTACGGAACAGACGAATACAGGAAATACGTGGAAGAGCTGAAAAAGGCTGAACCTCAGCTTTTCCCCGAAGAGACCGTTCCGGTTCCGAAAGCTCCAAAGGCTGAAGAAGTTGAAAAAGACGTAAGAAAGGCCGTTTACACATACCTGAGGGAAGAGTGTTTAAGGTGCCACACAGGGGTTAAGGGAAGGACAAAGAGGGGAGACTACAGGGGAATGGGCTGTTCTGCCTGCCACGTTCCCTACTCAAACGAGGGCTACTACGAGGGGAAAGACCCAACAATTCCAAAGGATAAACCGGGCTACCCGCTGGTTCACGAGCTTCAGGGAACAAGGAGCTTAAAGGTAAGAGTTCACGGAATAACCTACAGCGGTATTCCAGTAGAGACCTGCAACTCCTGCCACAACAGGGGAAAGAGGATAGGGGTTTCATACGAAGGGCTTATGGAGTCTCCCTACGGCTCTCCCTACTCTGAAGACGGTTCAATGCAGCCAAAACTCCACACAAAGCGCTACATCCACCTGCACCCAGACGTCCACTACGAAAAAGGGATGACCTGTCAGGACTGCCACACAACCCTTGACATCCACGGAAACGGAATAGTTGCAGGAACAAACCTTGCGGCTGTGGAAGTTGAGTGTCAGGACTGCCACGGAACGGTTGATAAGTTCCCGTGGGAGCTCCCCTTAGGCTACGGCGACGAGCTTGAGGGGAATTACAGAAAACCCAGGGGCGTCGTTTTCAAACTTCCAGACTACATGAAATTTGGAAAAGTCTACAAACCGGAAGACGGATACCTCTTAACGTCAAGGGGGAATCCCTTTGGAAATGTTGTCCGCAGGGGGAACTTAGTTGTAGTTCACACCGCCGGCGGGAAAGACCTGATACTTAAACCTTTAAAACTCCTATACGAAGAAGGAAAAATCCCCAAAGAAGCCCTCGTTGCAATGAAGTTCGTTAAAGGCCACGGGAAGTTAGAATGTTACACCTGCCACTCAGACTGGGCTCCCCAGTGCTACGGCTGCCACGTAAGGATTGACTACTCCAAAGGGAAAAAGCACTGCAACTGGCTGTCTAAAGGCGAAGAGCACCTGAAAAACGGCCTTGAAGGAAAGGGGAAGAAAATAGATGGAGAGGTAAAGGAGACGAGAAGCTACTTAAGGTGGGAGAACCCGCCCCTTGTCGTTAACGGAGAACACAGGGTCTCTCCGGCAATTCCCGGCTGCCAGACAGTTATAACCGTTATAGGGAAAGATGGAAAACCGATAATCCTCAACCACATCTTCAGGGTTCCAGATGCTGAAGGTGCAGGAAAAGAGGGGCAGAGGACAATAGACATAGCCCCCGTTCAACCCCACACAGTTTCAAAGAGGGCAAGGAGCTGTGAAAGTTGCCACAACAACCCTGTAGCAATGGGGTATGGAATTTCCGGCGGAAGGCTGATGGCTCCCCCTGATAAACCCTACGTTGTTGACATAAAAACTCAAGATGGAAGAGTTGTTCCCGAAAGGGCAAGGGTTCAGATTAACGCAATTCCAGACCTGCCGTCAGACTGGAGCAGGTTTGTAACAGAAACGGGGAAACAGCTCCAAACGGTAGGCCATCACTTTAAGGGCTCAAGGCCGCTGAACAGCAGGGAGAGAGCTCTCCTTGACAGGCGGGGAGTCTGCCTTGCCTGCCACAAAAAACCGTTCCCTCAGGTTGAGCCGGCAGGGTTCTTGCTTGACCACCTTGAGAAAGTTTTTAAGCTGAAGAGGTGAAAGAAGGGGAGCTCCCGCTCCCAGGTTTAATTACCTAAACCTTTAACAACGTTCTTAACGGCATTTACAGTCTCTTTAGCCTGGTTTACCTTCTCTTTCGCCTTCTGTATTTTTGAAGGTATCTCCTCAACCTTCACGTTTTTAACAGCCTTTTTTACCTTCTCTACAGTAGAAGAGGCTTTATTTCCTGCCTCTTTCTTCTGCTCCTGAGCTTTTTGGACAGTCTCATTAGCAGCCTTCTGGGCACTTTCAGCTTTCTCTTTAGCAGCAGAAGTTCCGCTCTTTACAGCATTGTGAACAGCGTTTTTAACAGATGAAGCCGCATTACCCGTTGCTTTTTTAGCGGAGTGAGCTACAGAAGAGGCTTTGCCAGCAACAGTTCCAGCACTTTCCTCAGTAGATTGAGCAGTAGCTCCGGCCTTCTGGCCTGCAGACTCAACTTTCTCCTGCATCTGACTTTTAATGTTTGAAGTCCCCTTTTGTCCTTCCTCTTTATTGAAGCAACCACTTAAGGTTACTCCGGAAACAGCAAAAGAGGTCAATGTAAGAACTGTAAGGAGTTTCCTCATCTTTTCCCCCTATAAAGTTTTGTTTTGAATTAATTGGAAAGTTTAGACCTTTAAGGGGGAAGTTTCTTTAATTTTTATTATTTCCGAAGGCCTAAAAGGAGAAGGGGGAGCTCCCTCCCCCAGAAAAATAATTAATCTTCAAGGGTTGAGAGGTCTCCCGGGTCAATGCCGAGCTCTTTTGCCTTAAGAACCCTCCTCATAATCTTCCCACTTCTTGTTTTTGGAAGCTTGTCAACAAACTCAATTTCAGATGGAACGGCAAGAGCTCCAAGCTCCATCTTAACGTGGTACTTAAGGTCTTCAACAAGCTTGTCAGAAGCCGCCACACCCTCTTTAAGGATTACAAAGGCTTTAATAGTTTCACCCTTAACGGGATCCGGCTTACCTATAACCGCAGCCTCTGCAACTGCCGGGTGGGAAACGAGGGCAGACTCAACCTCCATCGTTCCAATCCTGTGGCCGGAAACGTTAATAACGTCGTCTGCACGGCCTAAAATCATTATGTAGCCGTCTTTATCCTTAACTGCAACATCGCCGGCCGTGTAGCAGTTGGGAATTGTGTTCCAGTACTGCTCGTACCTTTCGGGATTCTTCCAGATTGTCCTCATCATGGAAGGCCACGGATACTTAACTACTAAGAATCCGCCCTTATCAACTTCAACAGGGTTTCCTTCTTTGTCAACAACGTCTGCAATAACGCCTGGAACGGGCTTTCCGGCTTTTCCGGGCTTCATGGGAAGGCCGTCAATGGTTGTAATCATTACGGCTCCTGTTTCTGTCTGCCACCAGGTATCAACTATCGGGCACCTCTCCTTACCGATTACCCTGTAGTACCAGAGCCACGCTTCAGGGTTTATGGGCTCACCAACGGAACCTAAAAGCCTTAAAGAAGAGAGGTCATACTTGTTTGGCCACTCCTCTCCTGCCCTCATGAACATCCTTATTGCTGTAGGAGCCGTGTAGAAGATGTTTACGCCGTACTTCTCAACTATCCTCCACCAGCGGCCGTAGTCGGGGTAGTTGGGAGCTCCCTCTGCAATCACCTGAGTAGCTCCTGCAACAAGTGGACCATAAACGATGTAGCTGTGGCCCGTAATCCACCCTGGGTCTGCAGTGCACCAGAAGACGTCGTCGTCTTTCAGGTCAAAAACGGTCTTCATTGAGTAGTAAGTTCCAACCATATAACCGCCAGTTGTATGGAGAACCCCCTTTGGCTTACCTGTTGAACCGGAAGTGTAGAGGATAAAGAGCGGGTCTTCTGCATCCATGACTTCAGGCTCGCAGTAGTCTAAGTGGCCGTCCATGAACTCGTAGAAGTCAACTTCCTTCTCACCAATCAGGTCAACTTTCGGCTCAAGCCTCCTCAGAACAACAACCTGCTCAACAAACGGAAGGTCTAAAATGGCCTCGTCAACAATCCTCTTAAGAGGAATAGCCCTTCCACGCCTTATTGTTACGTCGGCGGTTATGACCATTTTGGCTTCTGCGTCCTCAATCCTGTGGCGGAGAGCTGGAACGCTAAAACCTGCATAAACAACAGAGTGGATTGCACCTATGCGGGCACAGGCAAGCATTGCAACAACCTGCTCAACAACTAAGGGCATGTAGATAACTACCCTGTCTCCCTTCTTTATCCCTGCGGCCTTCAGGGCATTGGCGAATTTATTAACGAGCCTGTAGAGCTCCCCGTAGGTTACAACCCTCTCGTTTCCAAGTTCATCTTCCCAGAAGAAGGCAACCTTGTTCCTCTTTCCGTTTTTAACGTGGCGGTCTAATGCGTTGACGGTTATGTTTGTCTTCCCACCAACAAACCACTTGGCGTAGGGGTAGTTCCACTCAAGGACTTTCTCCCACTTCTCATACCAGAAGAGCTCCTCGGCAACCCCTGCCCAGAACTTCTCAGGGTCTTCAAGGAACCTTTTGTACTCTGCCTCGTAGTCCTTTACATTCGCCCTTTCCACAAACTCTTTCGGCGGCTCAATAACCAGCTCTTTCTTTAGTAGATGGTCAAGTTTTTCCTCTGCCATACCTACCTCCTCTATTTGGTTATGCCGTTTTTGACTCAGTTAAAACAGTCTTAAATCCAACGTACATGGCCAGAGCTCCACACAGTATCCCTTCCCAGCCGGCAAAGTGTTTTATGACGGAACTCCCTGTATAGTCTCCAATGGCTAAGAGGAAAAAGAGAATCCATAAGGTTATGAAAACCGCCTGAATGTCCCAGCCGTGCTTCGTAACGTAGAGAACTATCCACAGGAGAAATGTGAAAATCCCCCAGATAGTTAGATAAGCTACTATTCCCCCCTTATCCGGGCCTGCCCACCAGCCCCATTTAGACATTAGGAGAAGGAAGACAAGGGTTTCCCAGAAAAGGCCGTAGGATGAGAAGGCGAGAGCTCCAAAGGTATTACCTTTTTTAAATTCAAAGATACCTGCAATTACCTGGGCAAGGCCTCCGTAGAAGATTCCCATGGCAAGGATCATCGTCCCAAGGCCGAAAAGCCCCGCATTGTGAAGGTTTAAAAGAACAGTTGTCATACCAAAGGCAAAAAGGCCTAAAGGTGCAGGGTTTGCGATCTTCCCCTCCATAACGCCTCCTCCTCTAATTTTATTACCAGTTGTAGATAGCAGACATCATGAACCTTTCACCGTGCTCAACATCTCCCTTGTAGAGGGTTTCCTGGTGGTCCCACTCAGCCCCAAGGGAAACGTTTGGCGCAAGGCTGTAAATGACGTTCCCAAATGCCCTCCAGTTCTTCTCATACGTTCCTGCCTTGTCTGCATCGTCGTTGTCCGGGTTGTCCATTCCTGCCCCAAGGTTTACTGTGAACTTCCTGTAGGGCTTCACCGTCAGCTGGACAAATCCTCCCCAGGTCTGGAGTTCGTCAAGTCCGTTTCCGTTCTTGTAGTGGGGGGTTGTGAAGACCAAGAAGTCTCTCTTTGTAAGCCCCTGACCTACGTATGCCTCTCCCTTTATTCCCATCGGAACTATCAGGTTGAAGGGAACGTTCCACTCTAACGCCGCCAGGTAGTCCGATACGTCGTCTTTTACTCCATCTACTTCGTCGCTTCCGTGTCTGTAGGCCCCTCCAAGGGCTAAGTAGAGGGGTTTCCCGGTTCCCAACAGGTCTCCCTTGTAGAAGATTTTTGCTCCTACCCAGGGCATTCTCATTCCTACGTGGTCTGTCGTGGCTGAGCTTTTCCACGCTGTTCCAAGGATTCCAAATCCATTGCTAAAGGTCTGGGTTATTGTTACCTGGGGTGTCCTGTCCCACAGGTTTCCAGAACCGCCCATGCTTAGGAAGTCTAAGGTTGACGCCATCTGGGAAGCTATTGGGATGTAGTCCTGTCCTATTCTGATGTTTGTCCCCTCTCCATTGCTGAAGTTGATGTATGAGAGCCTTATCCTGAATCCTCCGTTGTCTTCTCCACTTCCTCCAAGTCCGTAGAAGTCTCCCTCTATCCTTCCTGTTATCTTCCAGCCGTCTGCTTCAGGACCGTTGATGATTAAGCCTATTCGGGTGTCTTTTACGTTGAAGGTTGACCTGTCCTGCCTGTCTCCTTTGGGGAGTCTTGTTATGAATGCGTCTGTTCCCATGTTGTGGGTGTCGTAGATGGCGTCCATTTTGATTCTACCGTAGAGTTTTACTCCGCTCTTTAGTCCCGTTACTGCCCTTGCCCCAACGCCCCTCTGGGCTTCAAGTTCAGAGAGTTTCTCCTGGAGCTTTGTCATCTGCTCCTGGAGTTTCTGAATCTGGGCTTTCAGCTGAGAAACTTCGTCCTGGGCAAGTGCAGGCTGGAACAGAAAAGCAAGGGATGTTGCCGTTAACAATACTCTTCTCATCCTCCTTCCTCCTCCATACTGTTAAACTGTGTTGCGATTATTGTAGCAAAATTTTAATATTTCCTTATACAATATATTTAACATAGTATCTAAATTTGTTGTAAACACCCTGTTAAAAGGATGTAAAAATGAAGGTTCTCCTGATAGAGGATGACAAAAGTCTGGCAAAGGAAATCGTTGATACGTTTGACCTTCACGGTATAGAGGTTGAAACAGGAACCAGCAGGGACGACATCTTTCACAGGAACGGCTACTCTTTTCTGATTTTTGACTTAACACTCCTTGGAAGTAAAGGTCTTGAGATGTGCAGGGAAATAAAGGAGAGAAAAGGTATTCCTATTATTGTTCTGAGTTCCGTCTGTGACGTTAACACAAAAGTGAAGTGGTTTGAAATGGGGGCAGACGACTTTCTGGTCAAGCCGTTCAGCACAAGGGAGCTCCTTGCAAGGTGCCTTGCGATAATGAGGCGCTACAGGGAAAAGCTGAAAAACGTTCTAGAGTTTGAAGGAATTATTCTCAAAAAGAAGGAAGGGCGGTTAATAATCGGGGAAAGGAGTGTAAATCTGACAAAGATTGAGCTTGAGATTCTGGAGCTCCTAATAAAGTATTCAGAGGAAGTTCTACCAAAAGAGTTTATCCTCCAAAAGGTATGGAAGGGAAAGGGAAACACAAGAAGCCTTGACGTTTATATCTACAGGCTGAGAAAAAAATTGGGGGATAAGGGTAAACATCTGAAAACATTAACAAACGTTGGCTACATCTTGACGAGGAACATTTAAATCTTAATGCTAAAAGCTCAGGGAGAAATTCTTTTTAGATTACAAGGAAAAGTTTATTTCAAATTTTGTAAGGTTTTCTAAGTCTAAAGACTGCATTCTATCAGAAGGAGCTCTTAGAACTGTTGCTGTTGTGATTTACGATTCACTTT
>WFNZ01000022.1 GCA_015488335.1 Thermovibrio sp. | reverse complement strand
AGCTTACCCTCTTCTTTTTCTATAAAGGTGGTCAGGTTTTTGAGGGCAACTACAGGAGAAGGCACCGTTAAGAGTAGTCTGAGAAATCGGTCTCCCATGGCATCAAGCCTGCTTTTCTCCTCCGGAAGAAGGCTCCTGGTTGAAAGGAGAACCTCTATAAACCGCTTAACCTCTTCAGGCTGTTCAAAGCCCATTTTCCTTAAATCTTCAACTTCGTAAAAGGAGAGAGCTCTCCTATCTCCGGTAGGGAAGAACCTGTTAAAGTAGTAGTTAACTCTTTTCATCACCCTTTTCAGCTCTTCTACGAAATCCTCTCTGCTTCTAAAACCCATTTTCCTTGCAAGCTCCTCAGCTTCTTCGCTTTCAGGATGAAAGGTCTGGGTCTGGCGGAAATCTGTTATCTGGAGCATGTGCTCACACTGCCTCAAAAAGAGGTAAGCGTTTTTAAGCTCTTCAAACTCCTCTTTAGTCAAAAAACCCCACCTCAAGAGCCTTTTAAGGGCAATAAGTGTGTTCTTTGAGCGAATCTGAGGGAACTTGCCTCCGTAGATGAGCTGGAAGGCCTGAACGATAAACTCTACCTCCCTTATTCCACCAAGGCCTAACTTAAGGTCTATTCTCTCTCCCTTTTTCCTCACTTTGGCTTTTATCATCTCTTTCAGCTTCAAAACCTCTTCAACAAGGGAAATGTCTATATACTTCCTGTAGACAAAAGCTTTCGCAAGCTTTAAGAACTCAATTCCCGTTCCTTCAACGTCTCCCACTGAAGGGCGAGCTTTTAGAAGGGCGAAACGCTCCCACGGCCTTGCAACGGCAGTGTAGTATTGTTCAAGGGCTTCAATGTCGTTAACAAGAGGCCCCATCGTTCCGTTGGGTCTTAAACGGGTATCTACAGGGCAGCAGATTCCCTCTTTTGTTCTTTCGGTAAGGAGCTCCGTTATCTCCTTCGCCAAAAGGGTGAAGAAATCGTGGTTGTGGAGCTCCCCGTAACTTCCCCCTGAAGTTTTCCCGTAGTGGCTTCCGTAAACGTATATAAGGTCTATATCTGATGCGTAGTTAAGCTCAAATCCTCCGGCCTTCCCCATATCAACAACAACAAAGGTTGAAGAGGGCTCTCCGTACCGTTTAATCAGCTGTGAGTAGGCGAAACGGTAAGCGGCGTCTATGCAGGCGTCGTGAATCAGCGTTACGTCTCTGACCAGTTCTTGAAAAGGGGCAAGGTTGAGAATGTCCCTGAGAACTACCCTTGCCATGTGAAGGTGTTTGAAGATACGAACCTCATCCATAAAGGCTTTTCTGTCGGTTGAGGAAGATTTAAACTCAAAATCTCCCGGGAGAAACTTCTTCTGGTAAATCTCCTGTAAACGGGAAAGGAGCTCCGTATGCCTTACAAGGAAATCTGCAAGGAACCGTGAGGCAGAGAAAAGCTCAATCAGGTGATAGAGAAACTCTGTTTTAACCTCTCTCGGGAACTCCCCCTTCAGAACAGTGTAGAGCCTTTCAAGGTAGATGAGAGCTCTCCTCGGGTTAGGAAGCCTATCTGCGTTTCCCTCAACGTAGGAGAGGAGCTCCCTCCACTCCCCGGAAAACTCTGCCTTTAATTTTTCAATCAGGTAATTCACGCCTTCCTCAACCTTCCCGTGACTTTATAGAAATAAAAAATAAGAACGAAAAAGAGAGCAGATGCAAAGGTAAGGACGAAAATAAGGTGGGCATTCTGAGGTTCAGGAGAAAGAAGTATGAGCTTCCTCGTAACAACGATAAAACCTATTTCAAGGAGAGATAAAACGTAGTGAATCCTCTTCTGATAAAACATTGCCGATATAAAATCAATAACAATTAAAACGAAGAGAGCATCTGTAAGGAAATCTCTCATCCGAGTAAAAGTCAAAATATAATTATTTACTTTTATTACTGAGTAAAGCCTTTCTATAAGACTTAAAAGGCAAAAAACAAGATATATTGTAAGAACAGAAATAAATATAAATCTCATAAATTGGACAATCTTCTGAAGAAACTTATAACTTCTCGTTCCTATTAACTCCATTTTATCTGGAGTCTCTATTCTCACTTAACCCTCCTTTTAGAAGCTGCAGGAATTCCCATCTCTTCCCGATACTTTGCCACGGTTCTTCTGGCAACTTTAAAACCTTTCTCTTTAAGGAGCTCCGCTATTTTGCTGTCGCTGTAAGGTCTTCTCTTATCTTCACCCTCAATTATCTTTCTAATTGCTTTTTTAACCTCTTCCTGGTGGGAAGATGCAACCTGTCTGCTGAGGAAGAAAGCAGCAGGATAGACTCCAAAGGGCGTCTCTATCAGCTTATCTTTTAAAGCCCTGCTCACTGTTGACTCATGAATGGATAGGGAAGAGGCTATCTCTGAAAGGGTAACCGGCTTTAAGGTTTTCCCGTCCTTTAAAAACTCTTTCTGCCTGTTAAATAGCTCTTTCAAAACCCTCTCTAAGGTCTCTCTCCGCTGGTCTATGGCCTTTTTGAGCCAGAGAGCTCTCTGGTACTTCTCCTTGATAAACTTTTTAAGCTCTTCTCTGGCAGCGTGTTTAAGGTAGTAGCTGTTTATCCTAAAGTTGAAATATTTTGGAAGCAGGACTTCCACTCTTATATCTCCATCTCTACTAAGCCACACCTTTGCATCGGGTTTAACGGCAGTGTTAAACTCTCCACCTTCACCGGGACGGGTATCACACCGCTTTAGGTAAGAGAGGAGCTCTTCAAACTCTTCTTTTGTCAGACTAGACTTCAACATGAAAGTTGAAGGTGACGAAATAAACTCAAGAAAAGAGAGAGAATCTATAAGTTTCTGGGGAGCTCCCATCTCTTCAAGCTGAACCTGAAGGAGCTCCCCAATTGAGTAGGAACCACATCCAACCGGCGTAAGCCTTTTGAACCTCTCCCTAACTTTTCTGACTCTCTCAGGAGAAATTCCAAAACGGGAAGATATCTCATCCTCTGGGACAAGAAGAAATCCTCTAAAATCAAGGTTTTCAAGGATGTAAAGGGCAACATCTCTATCCAGTCCATCAAACTCCAGCAAAACCTGACGTTTCAGCTTATCGTAAATGCTCTCTCTAAAAGGAAAAACCTCTCTTTCATTTTCCTCTGAAATAAACAGGTTCCCTCCCTCAAAAACAAAATCAAAGCTTTCATCCGAACTGGTCTCCTTTTCTGTTTTCTGGACAGAGAGTTCTTCCTCCTCAACCTCAATAAGGGGATTTGTTTCTATCTCGTTCTTCAAGAATTCTTCCAGAGAAACAAGGGGAAGCTGAAGAAGGTGAAGCTTTAAAACAATAGAAGGAGTAAGTTTCAGCTGCTGTGTCAGGTTAACGTTTAACTCAAACTGCTGCCTCAAATCTTTCTCCGTAGTAAAATTTTTCTGCCATGAAAAGAATATATGTTTTGCTACCAGTCCTCGTTTTAACGCTCTTTTCCTTCGCCTGTGGTGTTGTTAGAACCTCTCCTTTCGGAGAGAAATCTCTGATTCTCATTCCCACATCCGAAGAAGTTGCACTGGGTAGAGCTACCGCCCGGCAGGTTGAAAGCCGCTCGGTAATGTGCAAAGACCCGGTAATAAACAACTACGTAAACTGGGTAGGGCAGAAAATAGCTGCAGTTTCGGGAAGGTACGACATAACCTACCACTACAAAGTAATAGAGAGTCCTGAACTCAATGCATTCTCCCTGCCCGGGGGTTGGGTTTACGTTTACACAGGCCTTTTAAAACACCTAAAAAATGAAGCAGACCTTGCCTTCGTTTTAGGACACGAAACGGGACACATAGTTGGAAGACACGCCATCAGAAGGCTTCAAGTAATTTATGGAATTAACTTCCTCCTCTCTCTCACCTTAGGAGGAAAAGAGGTTTCTCAGACAGAGCTTGAAGTAATAAAAGTCCTGTATCAGATAGTCCTTGCAGGATACAGCAGAAAAGAAGAGATGGAAGCTGACGAGATGGGAGCCTACTTTACCGGTAAAGCAGGCTGGAACCCGGTTGCTTCAATAGAGACTCTTGAGATACTGGATAAATTGATGAAGTTCAAACCTTCAGGAATAACAGAGCTCTTTATGGACCATCCTACCAATCAGAAAAGAATAAGGAACCTTAACCGCTGGATAAGGACGTTTCCGAAGAAATGGCTAAAGAATCCGTTTAACGAAGAGAGGTACAGAGAGAAAGTCCTCAGGAGGCTTAATGGAGATACTGAAAGAGGGGAAAAGAGTAATAGAGGAAGAGGCAGAAGCATTAAAACGGCTGGCAGAGAGGCTTGATGAGAACTTTGTAAAGGCTGTGGAGCTCCTTCTAAAAACAAAAGGAAGAGTTGTTTTAACAGGTGTTGGGAAATCGGGGCTCATCTGCAAGAAGATAGCAGCAACACTCTCAAGCACAGGAACTCCCGCCTTCTTCCTCCACCCAACAGATGCAGCCCACGGAGACCTTGGAATGGTTAAAGGAGAGGATACGGTAATTGCCGTTTCAAACAGCGGAGAGACGGAGGAGCTCCTCTCCATAATTCCCATAATAAAAAGTTTTGGAATACCGGTAATTGCCATAACCAGTAATCCGAAATCATCACTTGCAAAGCTCTCAGATGTAGTTTTAAACCTCCACGTTGATAAAGAGGCCTGTCCTTTAAACCTTGCTCCAACAACGTCAACAACTGCCACCTTAGCCATAGGAGACGCCATTGCAGCCGTGCTTATAAAACTAAAAGGTTTTACCAATCAAGACTTTAAACGACTCCATCCAGGGGGAAAACTGGGGGTGAGGCTCTCTAAAGTAAAAGAACTAATGAGAAAAGGAAACGAAATACCGAAAGTAAAACCTGAGACATCGGTAAAAGAGGTAATCTACGAAATCTCTTCAAAAAAATTAGGAGCAACTCTCGTTGTGGATGAAGAAGGGAAACTCATAGGAATAATAACCGACGGTGATCTGAGAAGGGCTTTTGAAAACGGATTTGGTCTTGAGTCAAAAGCAGAAGAGATAATGACAGAAAAACCAAAAGTTATTGATGGAAACCTATTTGCAGAAGAAGCTTTAAAAATCATGGAAGAAAACAAAATAACCGTTCTTCCCATAGTTAACCAGGAAGGAAAAGTAGAAGGTATCATTCATCTACACGATATTTTAGGTCGAAGAATACTCGGTTTTTAAAGCAGAAGCTGAATTTTGTGATAGAATAGTTACAAACAAACAGAAATTCTGGAGGATAAAATGGCAAGAGGAAGAAAAGCAGGAAAAAGGGCCAACAGAATTGTTCGTCTCTCTATACCCAAAAGGCTCTACTTCATCCTCTTAGGAGTTGCAGGCAACAACGAGCAAAAACTTAACAGACTCATAAGGCTTATTGTTGAAGAGAAGCTTGAAAACTCAACAGTTGCCGAACTTGCACAGCTCCTTGAACCTACAAAGAGAAAAGGGGAAGAGGAAACAGAAGAGGAACAGTAGTCAGAACTCTACCCCAAGGGACTCAAGAAGGGCCCTTCCTTTGTGGAGGGTCTCCTCAAACTCCCTCTCTGGAACCGAATCCCAAACGATTCCGGCTCCAACTTGAAGAGTCCCAAGATTCCCCTTGAAAAGAAGTGTTCTAATAACGATGTTAAAGTCCATACTGCCGTTAAAGGCCATATAGCCAACGGAACCTGTATAGAGAGCTCTCCGGGTCGGCTCAAGCTCGGCGATAATTTCCATTGTTCTAACTTTGGGAGCTCCCGTTATCGTTCCCCCGGGAAACATAGCTTTTAAAACGTCAACGTTTCTAACTCCTTCTTTCAAAACTCCTCTAACGTTTGAAACGATATGGATAACGTGGGAGTAGTACTCTGGAACCATAAGCTCATCAACCTCAACTGTTCCATACCTGCATATCCTCCCAAGGTCGTTCCTCTCAAGGTCTACAAGCATCACGTGTTCTGCCCTCTCTTTTTCTGAAAGAAAGAGCTCCCTCTCAAGCTCTTTGTCTTCTTTAGCCGTCTTTCCCCTCCTTCTGGTTCCCGCTATTGGTCGTGTCTCAACAATGCTACCCTCCACCCTGACAAGCCTTTCCGGAGAGCAGGAGACAGCAGTAAACTCCCCAAGCTGGAAGAAAAAGGAGAAGGGAGAAGGGTTTAACTCCCTGAGTCTTCTGTAGAGCTCTGTAAAACTCCCGTCAAAAAGAACATCTATCCTCTGAGAGAAGTTAACCTGAAATGAGTCGCCAGAGGCTATGTAGTCCTTTATCTTCTCAACGGCACAGGTGAAGTAATCTTTACTCATATTGGTCTTATAAAAGACGGAAGAGTACTCTTCCTGAGAATATTCAGGCAGCTTATCAATCTCTAAACCACCCTCAAGGGAAATCAGATAGGCCTTCTTTTTCAAGTTGTCAAAGATTAAGGTCTGCTTCGGAAGGAAGAAGTGGACGTCGGGCATCACTAAATCGTCAACGTAAGGAGAGGGAACGTTCTCTATAAAACGGTTGGCATCGTAAGAGACGTAGCCGTAGATTCCAAAGGGCAGGCTTTCAACCCGGTACTTTTCAACATACTTTGTGTAAAAGAGGTGGAGTTCCTCAAAAACTTCCGGGTTATCCCTTAAAATTAGCTCATCTTCAATCCCTACACAGATAACAGAGAACCTGCCGGTTTTCCTGTTAACGTTAGCAGAGTCAAGAAAGAGTTTAACAGGGTAACCGGCTTTAGAGAGTGACAGGAAAACCCTCTCAGGTTCCCTATAAGCTAAAGGCTCAATCCTCAAGGGCTATCCCTCCTCTACTGAGAGTGAAACTCAATATAGGAGGGAAACGACCGTTGTGCTATCATTCCCAATTACACGAAGCAGGAGGAACGTAATGAAACTTTCCGGTGCAGAGATTCTCCTGAGAGCTTTAGAACTTGAAGGAGTTGAAAAGATATTTGGATACCCCGGAGGAGCTGTCTTAGACATCTACGACAGGCTCCCCTTCTCACCTCTTAAACACTACCTCACCCGCCATGAACAGGGAGCAGCCCACGCAGCCGACGGCTATGCAAGGGCAACGGGAAAGGTCGGGGTTTGCTTCGCAACTTCCGGCCCTGGGGCAACAAACCTTGTTACAGGCCTTGCAACGGCCCAGATAGACTCTGTTCCCGTCGTTGCCTTCACGGGAAACGTTCCAACCTACATGATTGGAAACGACGCCTTTCAGGAAGTTGATACAGTTGGAATAACGAGGCCTATAACGAAGCACAACTTTCTTGTGAAAGACGTGAAAGACCTTGCAGATACGGTAAAAAAGGCATTCCACATAGCAAGAACGGGAAGGCCGGGAGTAGTCTTAGTTGACCTTCCAAAAGACGTTACGAGGGAGATAACAGACTTCTTTGAGGAAGAGTATAAAACTCCTGTTCAGATAAGGAGCTACAAGCCCGTTCTAAAAGGACATCCCGGCCAGATAAAGAGGGCTGCAAAGGCGATAGCCTCTGCCGAAAGGCCCATCCTCTACATAGGGGGCGGTGTCGTCTCTTCCGGAGCTTCAGACCTTGTTGTAAAGATGGCAGAGGTTGCAAACATACCTATGGCGGCAACCCTTATGGGGTTAACGGCAGTTCCTGGAAACCACCCGTTCTTCTTAGGAATGTTGGGAATGCACGGAACCTACGCCGCCAACATGGCCATTCAAGAAAGCGACCTGATAGTTGCAATAGGTGCAAGGTTTGACGACAGGGTTACAGGGAAGCTCTCAGAGTTTGCTCCAAACGCTAAAGTAATCCACATAGACATAGACAGTGCAGAGATTGGAAAGAACAGGGCAGTTGACATCCCGATAGTCGGAGACGCGAAGCTGGTCATGGAGGAGCTCCTCCCCGAAGTTGAAAAGCAGGTAGCCAAGAACAGGGAGTTCTACGCCGTTCGCGAGAAGTGGATACTGAAGGTGAGGAGCTGGAAGGAGAGGTATCCGCTCTGGTACGAGCCCAGCGACAGAGTGATAAAGCCCCAGTTTGTAATAGAGAAGATATGGGAAGTTACGAAGGGGGAAGCAGTTATAACAACAGACGTTGGACAGCACCAGATGTGGGTTGCCCAGTACTACAGGTTCAGTTTCCCCAGGCAGCTGATAACCTCCGGCGGCCTTGGAACGATGGGCTTTGGAGTTCCTGCGGCAATAGGGGCAAAGGTTGGAAGGCCGGACAAAACTGTCTTCTGCATCTCAGGAGACGGCTCCTTCCAGATGAACATGCAGGAGATAGTTACGGCAGTCCACTACAACATCCCCATTAAGGTTGCAATCATAAACAACGGCTTTTTGGGAATGGTCCGCCAGTGGCAGGGAATCTTCTACCAGAAGAACTACTCCCAGGTTCACTTAGACGTTCAGCCGGACTTTGTGAAGCTTGTTGAGGCAATGGGAGGAGTTGGACTGAGGGCAACTAAGCCTGCAGAAGTTGAGGCCGTTCTTAAAGAGGCGATGGCCATAGACGACAGGCCCGTTGTTATAGACTTTATCGTTGACAGGGAAGAGGACGTCTTCCCGATGGTTCCTCCGGGGGGAGCTCTCCACGAGATGATACTCCCAAGCTACGGTAAGAAGAAGGAGAAGAAAGCCGTTTAAGAGGTTGCTATGGATAGAAAGTGCGAACAGAGGAAGCACATAATCAGCGTTTTAGTAGAGAATCAGCCGGGAGCCCTCGCAAGGATAATAGAGCTCTTTAGCTCAAGGGGATACAACATAGAGAGCCTGAACGTCGGCCACACTGAAGACCCCAGCATTTCAAGAATTACTATGGTAGCCAAGGGAGACGAGCACACGATAGAACAGATAGTAAAGCAGCTCAGGAGAATAATTGACGTCTTCAAGGTCAGGGATTTAACCGATAAGAAGAAGCTTGACAGGGAGCTCCTCATCGTTCGGGTAAACGTTGAAACACCTGAGAAGAAAGAAGAGGTAATGAGGTTAGTTGAGATATTCGGAGCCCAGGTTGTTGACGTTTCAAAGGATACCTACACGGTAGAGCTTACAGGAGACGAAGAACAGGTAGACGCCTTCTTAGAGCTTATCAAACCTATGGGAATCAGAGAAATGGCGAGAACCGGAAGGGTTGCAATGGTCAGAGCCCTTCAAGGAGAAACCTTCGGAGAACAGAAAGAATAATTGATATAGGAGGTAGCAATGGCAAAGGTTTACTACGACTCAGACGCAAGCCTTGACTACTTAAAGGGTAAAACTGTGGCAATCCTTGGTTACGGAAGCCAGGGGCACGCCCACGCCCTCAACCTGAGGGACAGCGGAATAGACGTTGTTATCGGCTTAAGGCCCGGAAAGTCTGCAGAGAAAGCAAAGGCAGACGGGTTTGAAGTTCTCTCCCCTGAGGAGGCGGCAAAGAGAGGAGACGTTATCATGTTCCTCCTTCCAGACCCTGTTCAGAAGAAAGTCTACGAGGAGGCCGTTAAGCCAAACCTTGAACCTGGAAAGGCTTTAGCTTTCGCCCACGGCTTTAACATCCACTTCAACCAGATAGTCCCTCCCGAAGACGTTGACGTTTTCATGGTAGCACCCAAAGGCCCCGGCCACCTGGTTCGCTGGACTTACCTTGAAGGAGCAGGAGTTCCTGCCCTCGTTGCAGTTCACCAGGACGCAACAGGAAAGGCCTTTGACATCGCCCTTGCCTATGCCAAGGGAATTGGAGCAACGAGGGCTGGAGTTATAGAGACAACCTTTAAGGAAGAGACAGAAACTGACCTCTTCGGAGAACAGGCAGTCCTCTGCGGTGGAACTGCAGCACTCATTAAGGCCGGATTTGAGACCCTTGTTGAGGCAGGATACCAGCCGGAAGTTGCCTACTTTGAGTGCCTCCACGAGCTCAAGCTCATCGTTGACCTCATCTACCAGCACGGACTTGCAGGAATGAGGTATTCAATCTCCGACACTGCCGAATACGGAGACTACACGAGAGGCCCAAGGGTTATTGATGAAAGAGTTAAAGAGAACATGAAGAAGATTCTCAAAGAGATTCAGACTGGAGAGTTTGCAAGGGAGTTTGTTTTAGAGGCACAGGCCAACTACCCTGTCCTCAACGCCCACAGGAAGATGGAAGCAGAACACCCAATTGAAAAGGTTGGAAAGAAACTCCGTGAGATGATGCCATTCTTAAAGCAACAGAAGAAAGAGCTCAAGTAAACCGAGGGAGGGGTTATCCCCTCCCCTTAAATTCCTTTCCGTAGAGTTCATCGGCCTTCCTTCTAAATTCCTCAGAAAGAACAGAAAGTCCTTTCCTGTTCAGTATCTCGGCTATTTCCTCGTAAATGGAAGCTGCTTCAAGGAGCTTTCCCAGTTTTACATAGCAATCGGCAACTGCTTTTCTCAAAAAGGTGTTGTCGGGCTGAGACGGAAGGGCGGGAAGGACAGCCTCAAGGAGCTCCCCGCACCTTTCCTCTTCAAGGAGCTCCGCTACCAGCTCTTCAAGGTCTTTTGGGGGAGCTCCCTTTTTTTTCTTCAACCTGAGGAAGATTACCATAAGAGCAAGCAGAACTAAAACAGGAACGCCAATTTTCACTAAAAGTTCCCCAATCTTTAAACTTGTCCTGCTGGAAGAAAGTCTATTCTGAATATTTCTAGGTTTATTAGTTTCTAATAATTTATCCTTACCTCGTAATAAAGAGTTTTTAGGCTTAAGTTCACTTTTATTTTTAAACTCTCTGTCCTCTCTTTGTTCCTGTTTTTTGGCATTTACACTCACATTTTTTTCTATTATGACCTGGGTTTTCTTTAACTCTTCCTGGGCATTTTTCAAAATTTGCTCATTTAATTCCTCATTTATGGCCGTTTTATCAGTTATATCTTGGCTTTTAGATGTAATATTGATAGCATTATTGATTTTAACCTTTTGGTTTTTAGAATTGCCGAGGTTTTTCAAAGAGGTGCTCTTGGGTTTTTTCTGAAGATTAGAATGTTTAGGTTTTGATTTAACAGTAGACTTAAACTGAGCGAAAAAAACATTTTTCGGGGAGTATCTAATTCTTGTTATGTAGTAATCTTTTATTTTTCCTTTAAGTTTTTCGTTTACAAACCGCTCAGCATCGGAAAAGGATTTAAAAAAGCCGATTCTTACCTTATACCTTCCGTTTCTGTAAGAGATTCTCGCATAAGGAAGATCTTTAAGCTTCCTTAAAATCTCCTGAGCCTTTGACATCTCCTTAAAGGAAGCCACCTGAACAGTATAAAAGAACTTTCCTGGTTCAGGTTCAGCTCCATGAGTGTTTAAAGTAAAAATCAGAAAAAGAAGAGTTAAAAATTTCCACATTACTCACCAACCTTCTTCTTTAAACTCTTCACTTCAAGCTCTAAATCGTGGATTATTGTAAGCATCTGTTTCAATGTTTCCATAACAGGGTCTGGAAGCTGACCGTGTTCAAGGTCAACCCTTGTGGGTTTTATTCCATCCCTCTTAACAACCTTTCCGGGAATCCCAACAACCGTTGAGTTCGGCGGAACGTCTCTGATAACAACTGAATTTGCCCCTATCTTACAGTTGTCCCCTACTTTCACAGGCCCCAGTATCTTTGCGCCGGCACCTATAACAACGTTGTTTCCAATCGTTGGATGTCGCTTTCCCTTTTTTGTGCTCGTTCCCCCAAGGGTTACCTGGTGGTATAGGGTAACGTCGTTCCCTATCTCCGCAGTTTCCCCGATAACAACGCCCATTCCGTGGTCTATGAAGAAACGCCTCCCTATCTTTGCTCCCGGGTGTATCTCTATTCCTGTAAGCCAGCGGGAGATGTGGGAAACAAGGCGGGCAAGTGTTTTTAACCTGTGGTTCCAGAACCAGTGGGCCAATCTGTGGAACCAGATGGCGTGGAGGCCAGGATAGCAGAGGATAACCTCTAAAATACTCCGAGCTGCCGGGTCTCTTTCAAAAACAGTTTGAATATCTTCCCTCAAGCGTTTCAACATTTTCTATACCTCTATGCTAAAATTGAGCTGCTGGAGATAGGAGGTGTCTATGTCTGACGCTTGCGAAAAAAAGTATAAAAAATACGAAAATTTCGCAAAGCTGTTTGAAATACTCTCCAACCCAATAAGAATAGGAATTATAGTATCCCTGTCTGAAAGGCCAAAAAAGCCAAAAGAGATAAGGCAGGAGCTTGGAGTTCCACAGCCTCTTCTATCGCAGCACGCAACAATTCTGAGGGAGATGGGAATAATTGAAAAGGTTGACAGGTTTAACGTTAAATCTCCCTGCAGACTTAAGGATAAATCGGTAATAAAGATACTAAAAGCTGCAGGAGTTCCCATCAACGAATCTTCAGAAGACTCAGGGAAATCAGTGCAAGAATAACGGAGATTATCCAGAAACGGACAGTAATCTTCGGTTCTTCCCACCCTAACTTCTCAAAGTGGTGGTGGAGAGGAGCCATTCTGAAAATTCTTTTTCCCTTTCCGTATTTTTTCCTTGTGTATTTAAAGTAATACCTCTGAACTATCACAGAAACGGTCTCTAAAACGAAAATTCCACCGGCGATCGCAAGGATAAACTCCTCTTTTGTCAGAAGGGCAACGGTTCCGAGGAGAGCTCCCAGAGAGAGGGAACCCACATCTCCCATGAAAACCTCTGCAGGGTAGGCATTAAACCAGAGGAAGGCTAAGGAAGCTCCAATCAGAGCGGAACAGACAATTGCAAGCTCCCCGGCACCGGGAACATAAGGAAGGTGTAAGTAGTTTGCAAGCTTAACGTTTCCGGCAACGTAGGAGAAAACTGTAAATACGAGGGCCGTTGTAATAACTGGGCCAATTGCAAGGCCGTCTAAACCGTCTGTTATGTTCACGGCGTTTGAACTCCCAACTATGATAAAAACAGCCCAGGGAATGAAGAGCCACCCGAGGTTAACGTGGAGGTTTTTAAAAACGGGGAAGTAGAGCTCCGTTGAGAAGCCGGAGAAGTAGAGGAACAGGGCAACAGCAGTTGCAACGGCAAGCTGTGAGAGAAACTTTGCCCTCTCTGAAATCCCCTCAGGGTTTTTAAGCTTAGCCTTAACGTAGTCGTCAACAAAACCGATGATTCCAAACCCGACAACGACGAAGATAACAACCCAGATAAACGGATTTAAGAGGTTATTCCAGAGAAGGACGGCCAGAAGAAGGGCAGTTATTATGAGAAGCCCTCCCATTGTAGGAACCTGCTTCTTCTTGTGGGTTTCAGGCAGGTATTCCTTAATTGTCTGCCTGAACTGTAAATCTTTCAGCTTTCTCTCAAAGTAGGGGTAGAGGAAAAAGCCGACGAACATTGCAGTAAGGGCTGCGTAGATGCTCCTGAAGGTTATGTATTTAAAGAGCGTTATTCCAAGGGCTTTGTAGAGCAGAAGGTAGAGCATATCACCTCTCTAACTTTACGTCAAAATAGTCTCTCAGTCCGTCTCCCAAAAGGTTGAAGGCAATAATAACTAAAGAGATTGCAACACCGGGCACAAGAACCCAGGGGTAGGCCGAAAGGACGTGAACGTTGCTGGCCTCGGAGAGCATGTTTCCCCACGAAGGAAACGGCTCCTGAACCCCAAGACCAATAAGGCTTAGAGCGGCTTCCCCCAAAATGTAGCCCGGAATGCTTAGAGTAGCGGCAATTATAACGTAGGAATACGTAGAAGGTATAACGTGCTTTAAGATTACGTAAAAGTGGCTTCCGCCAAGAACCCTTGCAGCCTTAACGTAGTCAAGCTCCCTGATAGAGAGAACCATTCCCCTTATAACCCTTGAAAGACCTGCCCAGCCGATGAGGGAGAGGATTGCAACGATAACGATAAAGACCAGGACGCTCGGCATATCAACGGGGAACATAGACCTTAAGGCAAGCATAAGGTAGAAGGCGGGGAAGGCCATTAAAATCTCAACAAGCCTCATTATAACGGTGTCAACTACTCCACCAAAGTAGCCGGCAACACCTCCTATTAGAAGGCCTAAAGTGAAAGAGATTGCAACTCCAACGAGTCCCACGGTTAGAGAGATTCTGGTTCCGTAAATAAGCCTTGAGAAGATGTCCCTGCCCAGCCTGTCCGTTCCGAAGATAAAGATGTGGCCTCCATCTTTAACTCCAAAGAGGTGAAGGTCTGTCTTTATGAATCCAAAGAGGTAGTGAGGGTATCCCTTAACGAAAAACTCAATCGGGTATTTCTTTGAGTAGTCAACTGTGTAGAGCTTATCTACAGGGTCAACGAGTTTGTGGCCGTAAACAAAGGGCCTTAAGTGGAAGTGGCCTTTCTCATCAAAGAAGTGGATTGGAGTTGGGGGCTGGTAGGGGTGGTGGCGGAACTGGATGTCGTAAGGGTAGGGGGCTATGAAGTCCGCAAAGAGGGCAACGAAGTAGAGGAAGATGAGGAAAACGAGGGAGTAGGCAGCGAGGGAGCTCCTCCTGTAGAGTGAAATAAAAAAGTTGAGGAACTTACCTGCCAACCTTTCCCTCCACTTCCCTTTCTCTTATTCTCGGGTCGTTGAGGGCTAAGAGAACGTCTGCTATAAGGTTTCCAATAACCAACATTATCCCGCCGATGTAGAGGGAGCCCATAACGACAAAGAGGTCTTGAGACATTACGGCGTCAAATATGAGCCTCCCCATTCCCGGCCAAGCCGTAATTATCTCAATGAGGGCAGCACCAGAGAGGAGGTTGGCTATGTCAAAACCGATGAGGGTGAAAAAGGGGTTCAGTGCGTTCCTGAAGGCGTGTTTTAGAACAACCCTTTTGTATGGAAGCCCTTTGGCGATTGCTACTTTAACGTAGTCTTTGTTTAGCTCGTCCAGAACTGTAGACCTGACAAGGCGGAGAAGACCTGCAATGCTTCCGATAACAAGAACGGTTAGGGGAATCGCCATGTGCCAGAGCCTGTCAAGGACTTTCCCGAGAAGTGAGAGCTTCTCGTAGTTCTGAGAGACAACTCCCCCTATGGGGAAAAGCCCAGTTTTTGCGGCCAAGTACATAAGTATAAAGGCTAAGAAGAAGTTGGGAACAGAGATTCCAAAGAGGGAGAAGAAGACGATGAGCCTATCTAAGAGCTTTTCCCTGTAAACGGCTGCAACTATTCCCAGTGGAACGGCTATGAGCCAGGAAAAAATAAAAGAGGTAACTGTTAATTCCAGAGTGTTTAAAAGCCTCTCTTTAATCAGGTCTAAAACCGGCTTGTGGTAGGCGAAGGAGTAGCCAAGGTTAAACGTAAGGGCGTTTTTGAGCCAGTGGAGATACTGTAATAGGAGATTCTGGTCTAAACCGTAGAGGCGGCGGAGCTCCTCAATGGTCTCTTTTGAAACCGAAGGGTTCAGTTCAAGCTGTGTAAGGTAATCTCCCGGGGCAAGCTTTATAACAACAAACGAGACAAAGGTCATCCCGATAACTATCGGAACCATCTGAAGCAGACGCTTCAGTATGTATCTGAGCATATCAGCTTCTTAAGTATTCAGTAATTACCTGATTGCCGCACTGGAAGACTCTCTTTATCCTGAATCGCTTAACGGCATCAAGGGTTTTAAAGCCCTCTCCAGAAGTGAGGGAAGGAACGTCGTCTCCTCCAACAACAACGGGAAGGTGGATGAGCCTTATCTCGTCAACAAGGTCGTTCTTTATAAGTTCCCAGTTGACGGAGCTCCCCCCCTCAACCATCAGCTTCTCAATTCCCATCTCCTTGAGTTTCTTGAGGAGCTCCACAAAGTCAACCCTATCCTTGCCGGCAATTACAACGTCTGCTCCCTTTTCCTTAAAAGCTTTTATTCTGCCAGCGGGAGCTCTCTCAGAAACGGCAATAACAGTTGGAGCAACACTGATGTTTAAAACGTTAGCATCTAAAGGAATATCTCCCGTTGAAGTTGGAATAACCCTTATCGGGTTTTCGCCCTCAACGTAGCGGACTGTGAGGTTCGGGTTGTCTATCCGAACGGTGTTTGCGCCGACCATTATCCCATCACACTCAGCCCTTATCTGGTGAAGGTATTTATTGGCCTCTTCGTCCATAAGCTTCATTATCTCTTTACTTGAAACCCCTTTAGCAAGGGTGAGTTTACCGTCTATAGTTACTTCAGAAACTATCAAAACGTAAGGTCTATCCATCTTAAACCTCATACTCTTTCCCGTAACGTTTGTAAAGGTAGTAGAGCCTGTGGAGAAGAGAAAGGAGAGACATAACGGCTATAAACTCAATTCCGTAGGTTAGAAGCTTGTGGTTAACAGGGTATAGGATTGAAGTTGTAAAGAGGACGATAAAAGTTTCAGGTCTTCCAAAGAAGCCTGTGTTCTCAAGGGGGTCTTTAATTTTGCCTATCTCCCTCTGCTGATAGCCGATTTCAGCGTAGGCAACGGGCTTTATGAACGTGTGGAGCATCGTTGAAACAACTGCAAGGAGAGCAACCCACGGGCTTGCATACTTGAGAGCAACGGCTCCAAGGACAAAGCCGTCCACCCACTTGTCGGCTATCCAGTCAAAGACTGCACCGAACTTTGTGGCCTTTCTGTTGTTAACGGCAACGTAGCCGTCGCACAGGTCAAGGACTCCAGAGACAAAGAGGAGAAAAGCTCCAATAACAGGATGGCCTGAAAAGTAGAGAACTGCAGAGAGTGTTCCAAAAACGACGGCCATAAGCGTAATAACGTTGGGTGAAACGTTGGCCTTTGCCAGAACCCACCCAAAGGGCGAGTAGAGTTTCTTCAGAGTATCTCTCTTACTGGTTATGTTCATTACGGTCTCCCGATACTTTCATACGTGCATATCTGTTTCATAACGGAAGGCTCCCAGAGGTTCCTCCCGTCAACGACAACCTTGCCCTTAAGTTTATCAAAATCAACGTCTTTAAACTCTTCCCACTCGGTAACAAGAATTAAGGCATCTGCTCCCTCAAGGGCTTCATACTTATCCTCTACGAACTTCAGCCTGTCTCCAAACCTTTTAATATCTTCACTGAAAACCCTCTTGGCGTTCTCAAGGGCCACAGGGTCGTAAGCTTTAACTACTGCTCCAAGCTCAAGGAGTTTCCTTACTATCGGAATTGACGGAGCTTCCCTCATGTCGTCTGTTTCAGGCTTGAAGGCAAGCCCCCAAACGGCCACCGTCTTCCCTTTAAGGTCTGGAATGTGCTTCAGGAGTTTCTCTACAGGCTTTAACTTCTGCTTCTCGTTTACATCTATTACAGCTTCAAGAAGCTTAGGTTCCTCTCCTGCTACTTTTCCTGTGTGTATCAAAGCCTTAACGTCTTTCGGAAAGCAGCTTCCTCCGAATCCGCAACCTGCCCTTAAGAAGTGTGGGCTTATCCTGTGGTCTAACCCCATTCCCCTGGCAACTACCGTTACATCTGCTCCGAACTTTTCACAGATGTTTGCCACTTCGTTTATGAAGGAGATTTTCGTTGCAAGGAAGGCGTTTGAGGCGTATTTGATCATCTCCGCTGTTGGAAGGTCTGTTATGAGGATTGGGGGCTGGAGCTTTTCGTAGAGTGAGGCAACCATTCCTGCAACGTCTCTGTTGTCTGCCCCTACAACTACCCTGTCGGGCTTCATGAAGTCCTCTACAGCCTTTCCCTCTCTTAAGAACTCCGGGTTTGAGACAACGTCAAAGCACTTCTCAGGCTCTTCTATCCCTCTCTTCCTTAAAAGACCGGCTATGAACTCCTTTGCCCAGCGGCCTGTTCCAACGGGAACTGTTGACTTGTTGACTATTATCTTGAAGTCCCCCTTGCAGATGTGCTCTGCTATGCTCCTATAGGCGCTCTCAACGTAGGAGAGGTCTGCAGAGCCGTCTTCCCGGGATGGTGTTCCGACGGCTATGAAGATGAAGTCTGAATTTTTAACGGCATAGCCGTAGTCTGTTGTGAACTCTATGTTCCCGTTTTCTATGGCCTTTTCAAGTATCCTGTCAAGGCCGGGCTCGTATATGGGAACCTCTCCCCTTTTCAGCCTCTCTATCTTCTCCTCATCAACGTCAAGGCCTATGACCTTGTGGCCTAAGTAGGCAAAGCAGGCTCCAGAGACAAGTCCTACGTACCCTGTTCCTATTACCGCTATCCTCTTCAACCTTTCGCCTCCCTTAAAGCTAAACCGTAAAGTAGTCCAAGCTCGCTTACAGTCAAATAGTCTTTATCAAAGACTTCACAGAAAACCTTAAAAAAGGCAAGTCCGGGAACGATTACGTCTGCCCTGTTCTCCTCAAGGCCTTTTATCTTCTTCCTCTCCTCAACGGTCAATTTCGTAAGTTTTCTATACCACTTCTCTATTACATCCCTCCCGACCTTGTAGCCGTGGACGATTTCAGGCCTGTATACCTCCATCTCCTCTTCCATTGCAACAACGGAAGTTATGGTTCCTCCAACGGCATAGACCTCAAAGGGCGGTGAGACGTGCTCCTTTACCTTGAGGAGCTCCTCCCTCACAAACTCCTCAAGGGATGAAAGCTCTTCCTTTTCTGGTGGATCAGACTTTAAGAACTTCTCCGTAAGAAAAACGACTCCAAACTTTAAACTTTCTAAATACTCAATCCTCTCCGCCGTTCCGTAGACTATCTCTGTGCTTCCCCCTCCAAGGTCAACCGTCATTGCACGGCCTTGTGGCTTAAAGGCGCTGACGTTTGCCCAGAAGACAAGCTCCGCCTCTTCCCTGTCTGAAAGGACGGAGAGCTCTATCCCAAGCTCTTTCACCTTTTTTAGAAACTCATCTGAGTTCTCGGCAAGCCTTGCCGCCTCAGTCGTTACCGCAATAACTTTTTCAGCTCCATACTCATCTATGAGCTTTTTAAACTCCTTTAAAACGGTTAGTGTTCTCTCTATGCTTTCCTCTAAAAGTCTTTTTGTTTCTCTAACGCCTCTTCCCAGTTTTGTAACCTTTCCAACCTTTAAAACGGGCTTAACTTCTCCATCTTCAACGTCTGCAATAAGAAGCCTTGTTGAGTTCGTCCCTATGTCAACGGTGGCTATCCGCAATCTTCCCTCCCGGCTATAATTGGTTGAAAATTCTACCAACCGGAGAAGAGGTGTTTACCGGGCTGATTGAGGAAGTTGGAACGGTAAAGGAGATAAGAAAGGGTGGGAAGGGAACTCTCCTCTCCATAAGGTGCTCAAAAGTCCTTGAGGGAACAAGAATAGGAGACAGTATAGCTGTTAACGGCGTCTGCCTTACCGTTGTTGAGATGGGGAAGGACTACCTCTCGTTTTTCGTCTCAAACGAGACGCTTCAGAGGAGTAATTTGGGGGAGCTCCGCTCCAGAACCCCCATAAACCTTGAAAGGGCACTGAAGGTTGGAGACAGGCTTGGAGGCCACATAGTTCAGGGGCACGTTGACACAACAACCAAGATAACAGGAGTAAAGAGAGAAGGAGAGAGCTTTATCTTCACCTTTAAACTACCAAAGGAATACTCTCACCTGTTGATAGAAAAGGGATCCATAGCCGTTGACGGGATCAGCCTAACGGTTGCAAGGCTTGGAAGTGAGGAGTTCTCAGTGGCCGTTATTCCCCACACTTACGAGAATACAAACCTTAGATGGAAAAAGGCAGGAGACAGGGTAAACCTAGAGTTTGACCTGATAGGAAAGTACGTGGAAAGGATGTTGAAGGGCGCCCCGGGAAGGGACACCCGGGGAATTACTCCTCAACTTCTACTGTAACGTCTTCGCTGTGCCAGAGGCCGTGAAGGTTGCAGTAGGCGTGGGCTGTAAGTGTTGTTGTCTCCTCAAGCTTAACCTTGAAAACGACCTCAGAAGCAGCCCTTTCTGGCTCAAGGTCGGCCCTTCCTGCTAGAAAGTCTCCAGCCCAGAGGGAGATGTGGGAGATCCAGTGCTCTTTAGTGTTTGGGTGGGGAATGTCCTTTCCTACAACAACCCTTACCTCAAACCACTCTCCCTTTTTAACCTTTGCAGGAGCTTCAATTACAGGTGTGTGCTTCCTCTTGCCTTCTGGCTCTGGTCCGTGAACTTTCATGGTTCCTCCTCCTCATCAAAGTTTTTATCTCAGCATTCCTTGAACAATTACATCTACAGCTTCGTCCTCTGTTAATCCCCTTGCCATAAGGGTCTCAAGCTGTTTCTTGTCTATGCTACCGATTGCCGCCTCGTGGGTAACTTTGGCCGTTTCATCGTTAACAACAACAACGGGAACAGCCTTAACCGTTACGTCTTTTCCTCTAATAACCTCGGAGCAGTCAATGTGGCCTCTGCACCTTGGTGCGTTTCCGTAGGTCTCACCTACGAATGTTGCCTTTGTCTCATCTACAGCAATTATACGGCTCTTTGATATGCCCCTGGACTCCTCACCGTTCAGGTGGATCACGTCCTCAACGTATATCTCATCATCCTTCTTTCCAATCATCTTTGTTTCAAATACTGCAACGCCCTTCTTATCAACCTGTGCTTTGAGGACTATACGAACCTTTCCGGCCCTTCCCCTTGTCTGCTTGAAGACAGATCTAAAGTAGGCGTTCTCACCTATGTAGGCGTCGGTCTCCGTATCAAGCTCAACGAAGGTATCCTCACCGTTGTAGTGGAGGTCTAAGAACTCAAACCTTGCGTTCTTCTCAACCCTAACCTTTAGCTTGTTCTTGTGCTTAAGCTTTATCCCCTCCGCCATAGCACCGTAGACCTGGAACTTAACGTCGGCACCCTCTCCAACAACGATTTCACCCTCTGTTGTCTGAACCTCTGTTGTTTCAGCAGCGCCGAAGCACAGGGTTACAGGCTCTTCAAGTTTTGTTCCCGGCTCAACGTAAACCTTAGTCTTAACGCCCGTTGGAGTCTCTATCACCTCAGACCTTACGCCGGGAGCCGGATAGCGGACGATGATCTTGTTCCTGTCAACCAACAGGTTGAACCTGTTTCTCTCAAAGAGGTCTTTGGGAAGGCCTATCTGGATGAACTTCTTTGCAACTGTATCAAGAACGTTTTTTGTTGCCATTACTCACCTCCTACAAGTTCCGGGTTGCGGACTTCACACTTGACGCACATTGTTTTGAACTTCTGACCCACATCCTTGGGGTTTCCGGTCTGAACAACCTTGCCGTCACACATGAGGGTTGCCCTGTCTGCAATCTCGGCAATCTCCTCCCTGTGGGTAATCATCAGAACGGTTGTTCCTCTGTCCCTCATCGTTTTAATCATATTTGCAATGTCTTCCATTGATGCAAAGTCAATGCCTGAGTCGGGCTCGTCTAAAACGGCAAGCTTCGGCCTCATTGCGAGAACTGAGGCAAGCTCAACCCTCTTCCTCTCGCCGCCAGAGAGGGTGTCATCAACGAACCTGTTGAGGTATGAGCAGTCAAGGCCAACAAGCTCTAAGCACTCAACAACGTCAAGCTCCGGGTTGTTCCTGCCCGAGAGTTTCAGGTATTCCTCAACGGTTATCCCTTCAAAACGGGCAGGTTCCTGCCAGGCGAGTGTAATTCCAAGTTTTGCCCTTTCGGTTATGTCAAGGCCGTTGACCAGTTTGTCCTGAAAGATTATCTCTCCAGAATCGGGCTCTTTCAGGTCGTTTATTCCCATTATGAGGCTTGCGAGGGTTGACTTACCTGCACCGTTGGGGCCCAGAACTGCGTGGATCTCACCCTCGTTAACAACAAGGTTTACACCTTTCAGTATCGGTCTTCCGTCTATGGTAAGCTTTACATCGTTAACCGTTAGAAGTGGAGCCATTGCCTCCTCCTGTGCTGTTTAATTTGAATCTTAATTCCAACTTTCCTGATTGTCAAGCATTTTATCAGCCTTATTGAGAATCTTTATCAATTAATTGACTGGCTGTTCACTTTCCATAAATTTCTGAGGGTCAGAAAAGAAGAGGAGAAGGAACTTGAAGCTGATAATTGTTGGAGCAGGAGAGGTTGGAAGGGAGCTGATAAAGAGGCTCCAGAAGGAGTGGAAGCTGGTAGTGATAGACCAGGACGAGGAAAAGCTCCAGAAGGTTGTAGAGCTCCTCAACTCCGAATCCCTCAACAGGGTTGTTTTACTTCAGGGAGACGGAACCAGCAAGCTCCTTCTGAAAAAGGCGGGAGTTGAAGATGCAACGGCCTTTACAGCCTGCACGGGGGACGACGAGGTAAACCTTGAGGCCTGCAGGATAGCAAAGGAGTTTGGCGTTCCAACGATTTTTGCCGTCTCAAACAGCACAGAGAACGATGAGAAGTATGAGAGGGAAGGGATAAACTACGTAAACAAGGCAGTTGCAACGGCCTCCCTCCTTGAGAGGCAGATAGAGTCGGGGATTGTAAGCCCAACCAACATCGGCCTTGGACAGGGGGAGATAATTGAGGTTTCTGTTATGCCAACCTCCATACTGGCAGGCTACCCTGTCGGGAAGTTCACGTCCCGAAGGTGGAGAATAGTTGCCATTTTCAGAGGGGATAAGCTGATACTCCCAAGGCCGAAAACGGTAATAAAGCCGGGGGACAGAATTCTGATAGTTGGAGATCCGAAAATCCTTAAGTATATTGCCGGTCTCATAAAGTCTGGAGAGCCCCAGTTCCCTCTGCAGTTTGGAACGGAAGAGGTGGTTTTCCTCCCTGAACATTCAGAGAAAGCAGTTAAGGATGCAAAGTTCTTCTACGAGAACACAAAGCTCTCAAAGGTCTCTTTCTACACCTGCAGAGACAGGAAAGACCTCCTTATACGCTCCTTTGAGGAGATAAAGAAGGGAGATGTTAGCGTTAAAGAGCTTAAAAACTGTGAAAAGGAGTTTTTTGAAAACATAAAGGAAGAGAACTTCGGCCTCATTGTTATGCCGGATAAATACAGGGAGCTCCCGCTGTTCTTAGGAATAAAGACGTTTCCTGTAGTAGTCGGAGAGGAAACTTTATCTCCCGTTGCCGTTGCAAGGGGAACAACCCCCGTTGAGAGGATTCTTGTTCCAGTATCAGGATCTTTCAGCGGTATAAGGGCCCTTGAGGTGGGGATAGAGCTCTCCCTGATGCTCAACGCCTCCCTTACAGCCCTCTACGTTTCACCCTTTGAAAACAACAAGAAGACCGAATCTTTAAGAGAAAGGATTACAAAGCTTTCAACTATGTATAAGGTTCCCATAGAGTTTAAGGTTAGGGTTGGAAACCCCATAAGGGAGTTTGCCGATGAGAGCAAGGGCTACAACCTCTCTGTAATAGGGGCGAGGAAGGGCAGAAAAACAAGCTGGTTCAACCCTTACCCACCCTACCACATGCTCCACAGGTCTAAGTGCACCTCAATCCTTGTCTGCGTAGGTGAGTAGATGGAAGGTTTGCTGGTATCTTTAATTTTTATCTCAATAGGCATTCTCTTCGTTCCTTTCCTCAGTAAGCTCCTGAGAATTCCCGTCTCTGTAGGTGAAATACTCTACGGAATAGCCGTTGGGAAGTCGGGGCTTAACCTGATTGAGCCGTCCCAGTGGCTCCAGTTCCTCTCAACCTTTGGCTTTCTTCTCCTTATGTTCATTGCAGGGCTTGAGGTTAAGATTAAGGAAATCTATAGGTTGCCTTTAAAAACAAAGCTCATCTACACGGCCGTTCCCGTTTTAATCCTCTCTATTGCCTTTGTCTCTGGTATGGAGCTCTCCTTTAAACCCTTAGTTTCGTTAGCTTTGGGAGCCATATCTGTCGGAATTGTTGTTGCAGTTTTAAAGGAGAAGGGGCTTCTACCCACCCGCTACGGAAAAACGGTCTTCTTAGTTGGAATTGTTGGAGAGGTTCTAAGTATAGGAGCACTTACACTTTTCGGCCTCTACACGGAGTTTGGCTTTGGGATTAAGTTCTGGAAGGGAATTGGGGAGCTCCTCCTCTTCCTCCTTGTGGCAAGGCTCATCCTCGTTTTCCTGAGGAGCTTTGTCTGGTGGTATCCGAACCGTTTCAGGTTCTTCTTTGAGAAGAACCCGTCTGAAATTGGGGTAAGGATAAGTTTAGCCGTTATGTTCGTCCTCTCTGTGGCGGCATCCCTCATAAACGTTGAGCCCATAATCGGGGCTTTCCTTGCCGGGGTGATATTTGCAACGGTATTTGAGGACACGGAGAACATAGAGGAGAAGCTCTCAGGGATCAGCTTTGGCTTCCTCATTCCCATATTCTTCATCTCTGTAGGGATAAACTTTGTGATGCCCCACCTTTCGCTCCACCTTCTTGAAGTTCTGTTAACCATGGTTGCTGTAAGCTTTGGCTCAAAGGTTGTTCCATCTCTCTTTTTGAAACTTGAGGGCTTAACCCTAAGGGAATCGGCTGCAGCAGGGTTTCTCCTCTCTGCACCACTTACCCTCGTAATCGTCATTGCAGAGCTCGGCGTTAAGATGGGGGTGATTGACCACCACGTAGAGAGCTCCCTAATTTTACTGGCAATCATTACCGGAATCCTTGCCCCTGTTCTCTTCAACCTCACCTACGGGAAGGGAAATGAGAGTAGTAATACTTGACGGATACGTTGACGAGCCCACCTGTTTAGGGGTTCCCCCATACATCTCAACCTACGTTCGTTACGTTGCGGGAGCTCTCGTTTCTGCAGGGCTCCCGGAAGAGAGCATCTCCTACGTTGCTGTAGACGACTACAGGAGAAAAGAGGAGAAGAGGGAGCTCCTTAAAGAGGCAGACGTTATCTTCCTGATAACGGGAATGACCGTTCCCGGAAGGTATTTAGGGGGAACTCCCATAACAAAGAAGGAGATTGAGGAGGTTGGGGAGCTCCCTGCCTACAAGGTTGTTGGCGGCCCTGTTAAGTTCGGCTTTACCTTGAAAGGGGGAAGCAGGGCTGAAAGGCTTGAATTCAAAGGATTTGACCTTATTTCATTAGGAGACGTTGAGCTTGCAGCTTACCACGTTGGGAGGGCACTTGTTGAGGGGGTGGAGCTCCCCACGGGAACATTTACCTTGAAGAGAACAGCCAGGGAAGTTGACAAGTTTGCCCCCCTTGGAGCCTTCATAGTCAAAGACCACTTCTACTACCCTTACGTAATCTGCGAGATAGAGACCTTTAGGGGCTGTGAAAGGAAGCACCACTGTTCATACTGCACGGAGGGGCTCTACGGAAGGCCAGACGAGAGGGAGCCAGAGAAGGTAGTTGAAGAGGTAAAAGCCCTCTACAGAGAAGGAGTTAAATACTTCCGGATAGGAAGGCAGCCAAACATTCTGGGCTACAAGGCCGTTAAAACGGAAGGGGAATTCCCTGAGCCAAACCCCGAAGCAATCTGTAAGCTCTTCAGAGAGATTAGAGAAGTTGGGAAGATAAAAACTCTCCACATAGACAACGTAAACGCCGGAACGATTGCAGCCCACACGGAGAAGTCAAGGGAAGCCTTAAGGTGTATAGCCACCTACGACACAGAGGGAGACATAGCCCCTTTTGGCCTTGAGAGTGCAGACCCGGAAGTGATAAAGAGAAACTACCTAAAAGTTGACCCTGAAGGGGTTAAAACGGCCATAAGGGTTGTAAATGAGGTCGGAGCCTTTAAGGAGAGGGAAAAGGGGCTCTACAAACTACTTCCGGGGATAAACTTCCTCGTCGGACTTCCAGGAGAAACGAAGGAGACCTTCAGGAAAAACATTGACTTCCTGAAGTCTATTTTAGACGAGGGGCTGCTGGTTAGAAGGGTAAACATAAGGCAAGTTATGGTGTTTGACGAAACGCCGATAGCGGATATGGTTAAAAGGCCGAAGACGAAACACAGAAGGGAGTTTGAGAGGTTTAAGGAGTGGGTGAGGGAAAATTTTGACCTGCCTATGATGAGGAGAGTCTTTCCCGTTGGAACAGTAATAAAGGACGTTCTCCTTGAAGCCTACGACGGAGCCCACACCTTAGGAAGGCAGATAGGAACCTACCCGATTCTGGTAAGAATTCCGGAGAAGTTAGAGCTTTTCAGGACAACAAATGTTGTTGTTGTAGGCCATAGAGAGAGGTCAGTAATAGGAATTCCCGTTCCAATAAAGATAAACGAGATTTCACACAAACTCCTTACATACATTCCAGGAATTTCTAAGAACACAGCCTCAGAGATAGTTCTTAAAAGACCTTTCAAAGATAAGGGAAAGCTCCTCTCCCACTTCCCACAGCTTGAGAAGTTTTCAAACGAAATTGAGGTTTAGGGCAGGGGAAATTCCCCTACCCCTCTAAAAGCTTCGCAGCCTCTTTTGCAGTCTTACCCTCGTGAACTATGGCAGCAATAGCCCTGACAATCTTTTCGGGGTTCTCATGCTGAAAAGCGTTCCTGCCAATTGAAACACCTTTAGCACCGGCCTTCATAGCCCCTTCAACCATTTCCAGAATCTCCATATCGTTGCTCATCTTGGGGCCGCCGGCGATAACAACGGGAATGGGGCATCCTTCGGTTACCCTTCTGAATGTTTCAGGGTCTCCGGTGTAGGCAACCTTAACGATGTCTGCTCCAAGCTCTGCAGCGACCCTTGCGCAGTGGGCAACAACGTCGGGATCAAAGGGGTTCTCAATGTGCTCTCCCCTTGCGTACATCATTGCAACGAGGGGCATTCCCCACTCTAAGCACTTCTCAGAAACCCTGCCGAGGTCTTCAAGCATCTTATCTTCGTTCATATCTCCAAGGTTAACGTGGACAGAAACCCCGTCTGCTCCAAGCTTTATGGCTTCCTCAACGGTGCAGACAATAACTTTAGAGTTGGGCTTTGGAGAGAGGTTTGTGCTTGCAGAGAGGTGAACAATGAGGCCAACGTCCCTACCGTGCTTTCTGTGGCCGTGGCGGACGAGCCCCTTATGGATAATGACCGCGTTTGCCCCGCCGTTTGCAACCTTATCTATTGACTCCCTTATGTCTATAATACCGGGAATTGGCCCCATTGAAACGCCGTGGTCCATGGGAATAATGACCGTGTTTCCCGTCTCCCTGTTGATAATCCTCTCCATTCTAATGGCTTTTCCTATTTTCATAACGGAAACCTCCGAAAATATTTTCAGGGTTTAAAAGAATTTGGGTGGGATTTTACGATATTTTAAGGAGAACTACTCCCTTCCCTCCCCGAAGGGAGGGAAGTAGCTGTTGTAGGAAAAGAGATACTTCTCAATGAAGTCGCAAAGGACGTGGCCTAAAGTGATGTGAACTTCCTGAATTCTTGGTGTTGAGAAGCTTTTTACTATAAATGCGTGGTCAACCATTTCAGATAGTTTACCGCCGTCTCTTCCAAGGAACCCAACTGTCAGAATTCCCATCTTTTTCGCCTTCTCAACAGCCTTTATAACGTTTTCTGAGTTTCCGCTGGTGCTTATTCCTATTAAAACGTCTCCTTCCTGCCCTAAGGCTTCAACTTGCCTTTCAAAGATTCTATCAAATGAGTAGTCGTTTGCAACGGCAGTGAGGATTGAAGTATCAGTTGTTAGGGCTACGGCGGGGAGAGCCCTCCTCTCCATGTTAAACCTTCCAACCAGCTCGGCGGCTATGTGCTGGCAGTCTGCGGCGGAACCCCCGTTTCCGCAGAGGAGGATTTTGTTTCCGCTCTTTACCCTCTCTGCAATCTCTTTAAAAACAGAAAAGATCTTTTCTCTGTTCTCCTCTATGAACTCTCTTTTAAGGTCCGCACTCTCTAAAAAGCTGTAGTAGATGAGCTCCCTCATGCGTTCATAGCCTTTAAGAAGTCTTCATTTGTTTTATACTTCCTGAGCTTTTCAAGGAGAAACTCCATAGCCTCAACGGGAGACATTGATGTTAAAAGCCTTCTAAGAATCCAGACTCTATTGAGTTCCCACTCAGGTAGAAGGAGCTCCTCCTTTCTGGTTCCAGACTTGTGAATGTTTATTGCAGGGAAGACTCTCCTCTCAACTAAAGACCTGTCAAGGACAATTTCCATATTTCCGGTTCCCTTGAACTCCTCAAAGATAACGTCGTCCATACGGCTTCCCGTCTCAACGAGGGCTGTAGCAAGGATCGTAAGGCTTCCACCCTCTTCTATGTTCCTTGCAGCTCCGAAGAACCGCTTGGGCTTGTGGAATGCGTGGGCGTCAATACCACCGGAGAGAATCTTACCGCTTGGTGGGGTAAGGGTGTTGTAAGCCCTTGCAAGCCTTGTGAGAGAGTCTAAGAGGATAACAACGTCCTTTTTGTGTTCAACGAGCCTTTTGGCCTTCTCAATAACTATCTCTGCAACCTGAGCGTGCCTTTCTGGGGGCTCGTCAAAGGTTGACGAGATAACCTCGTCAGCCAGAGTGTTCCTCTTCATGTCTGTAACTTCTTCCGGTCTCTCATCTATCAGGAGAATGATGAGGTATGTATCGGGGTAGTTTGTCTTTATTGCGTTTGCAATCTTCTGGAGGAGAACCGTTTTCCCAGCCCGTGGAGGAGCAACGATAAGCCCCCTCTGCCCCTTTCCTACGGGAGTTATCAGGTCAACAACACGGGTGGAGAGCTCCGAAGGGTCGTGCTCCAGCCTGAACCTCTCCATAGGATGGAGGGGAGTAAGCTGGTCAAATTGTGGGCGGGTTTTGGCAACTTCTGGTGGTTCCCAGTTTATTGCGTGAACCTTCAAAAGGGCGTAGTACTTCTCCCCTTCCTTTGGAGGCCTTACCTCTCCTGCTACCGTATCTCCCGTTCTAAGGCCGAACTTCCTTATCTGGGAGGGTGAAACGTAGATATCGCTTGAGCTTGGAAGGTAGTTATTCTCAGGAGAACGCAGGAAACCAAAGCCATCAGGAAGGACTTCTAAAACCCCAACCCTGAAGTTGGAACCCCTCCTTTCCGCATCCTTCTCAAGGATTTTCTTAATAAGCTCCTGCTTCTTTACAGACTTTACCTCTAACCCCAATGATTTGGCAATCTTCCTCAGGTCAAAAATACTCATTTTCTGAAGCTGCTCTAAAGAAAGACCTTCGGCCAAGTTTTCAGCCATGAACGGCTCCCTCCAAGTAGGTTGTTAATATGAGATCTCTTCTTCCTCTTCCCGTCCCCTTCCCGCAATTTTTGAAACCCAGATGCTCAGCTCGTAAAGAGCTAAAAGGGGAAGCGCCATCATTATCTGGGAAAACGCATCAGGAGGTGTGAGAAGTGCTGCTACTATAAATATAACAAGAATTGCAAACTTCCTGTTCTTTTCAAGCATCCTGTAATTTATTATTCCAAGTTTTGAAAGCAACCAGACAACAACCGGCAGGAGGAAAACAAAACCGAATGCAAGAATCATCTGAATAACAAAGGAAACGTAGCTCCCTATCGTTATCTGAGGTGTTAACAGGTCTCCCATAAACCCGAGTAAAAACCTCAAGCCGAACGGGAGTATAACAAAGTAGGCAAAAGAAGCCCCCAAGAAAAAGAAAAGAACTGAAAAGAACATAAACGGCAGAATAAACTTCTTCTCGTGTTCGTAAAGCCCCGGCTCTATGAACTTCCACACCTGGTAGAGGACGTAGGGCAGGGATATGAGAATACCGGCAAAGAACGAAATCTTCAGGGCTGTGAAGAAAGCTTCCGGTGGTGAAAGGAATATGAGCTTTCCCTGAAGGTTTGGCGGAAGAGGCCTTTCAAGGAACAAAAGTATTTTCTTCTTAAAAGGCCAGGCAATCAGGAAACCTACTATTACGGCTATGAACGATTTGAAGAGCCTCTGGCGGAGCTCCTCTATGTGTTCGGTTACGGGGAGCTCCTCTTCGGGGGTCTGGTAGTTCTTCTCTGGCATTTCCTACTCTGCTTATTCCTTAACCTTTATTTTTTCTACCTTTTCCTCTTCCTTCTTGGCCTCAGACTTTGCTACGGTCTCCTCTTTCTTCTCTTCTTTCTCCTTCTTCTCCTCTTCCTCGTCAATTATCCCGGCGGAGGCCTTCCTGAACTCGTTTATAGCCTTACCGGTTGAACGGGCAAGTTCAGGTAGTTTCTTGGGGCCAAAGATGAGGAGAGCAATTACTAAAATTATTATAAGCTCCTGCGTTCCCAAACCAAACATGTTTCCTCCAGAAATTAAGATTTTGTAGCAGCCTTAAGGCTGGAAAGGAGCTCCTTCAGTTCAGGGAGGTTCCAGGACTCAATTCTCTTCACAACAGCACTTCCAACAACAAATCCATCAGGACTATTATACATCTGCTTTATGTGTTCCGGTTTTGAAATTCCAAAGCCGACAACAGTTCTCTTTCCAGTAACTTTCTTTACTCTCTCAATATCTCTCTCTATTTCGGCGTAGGCAAGCTCTTCCCTCTCTCCAGTTATCCCCGTAACCGAAACGTAGTAAATGAACTCACCGGTAGCCTCTCCTATGAGCTCTAATCTATCGTCTGTGCTCGTGGGGGCTGCGAGGAAAACGGGGGAGAGCTTTAAGGATTTAACCTTCCTTGAGAAGTCCATTCCCTCTTCAGGGGGAAGGTCTGGAACTATGAATCCATCTGCTCCTGCAGACTTTGCATCCCTTATGAACCTCTCCTCTCCATAGACAAAAATGGGGTTGTAGTATCCCATTAAAACGATGGGTTTTTCTGTAAAACTCCTCAGCTTTGAGACGAGTTCTAAGACCCGGCAGGTGTTGGCGCCGGAAGAGAGAGCTCTCTCGTGGGCCTTCTGAATCGTCGGACCGTCTGCCAAAGGGTCTGAGAAGGGCATTCCCACCTCAACCATATCGGCAAACTCAAGGATGAGCTTAAAGACGTCTAAAGACTTCTCACAGTTCGGGTCGCAGGCAGTTGCGTAGACTATAAGGGGCTTTTCTCCTTTCCTTTCAAGCTCTTCAAACGTTCTTCTTATCCTTTCCATAGTTTCTCCAGAGGAAGTAGAGTAGCAGAGTAAGGGCTATAACAACAGCAGACACCAGTTTATGGCTAATAATAGTTGAAATCAGTTTACCTATCAAGTTGCCCAAAAAGAGGTAGGAAACTGCCCACAGGAGAGCTCCAATCCCGTTGTAAACGGTAAACTTCCAGTAGCTCGGCTCAAACGCCCCTATAACTACTGGAAGTGTCGGTCTTACAACAGGAATGAATCTTCCGAATATTAGAGAGAGCTCCCCCCTCTTCTCAACAAACCTTCTAACCTTTTCAAACTCCTCTTCAGATACTCCAAACTTTGAGAGGAATCTGTTTAGATAGCATTCTCCTATAAAGTCTCCCATAAAGTAGGAGACCTGATATCCCAAAAAGGTTCCGGCCGAAACGCAGAGGACGAAGGAAACAGGAGATACCACTCCTTTAGAAACCAGAACAGAAGAGAGAATCAGAACCTTCTCTGCAGGAAGAACCAAACCTAAGAGGAAAGCTGTTTCAAGGAAAGACCATCCGAAGAGGACAAGACAGGTAAGTTTCGGGTGTTCCTCTATAAAGTGAAGGCTTGATTCAACGAAACTGTAAAGGGCTGAAAGCTCCACTTGACACCTGAGAGGCTCTAAATTAAACTTTCCAATCGCACAACGGCCAATTATAACAGGAGGTTAGATAATGAAGAAGGGTATCCACCCTGAATACAGGGAAACGAGAGTTATCTGTGCCTGCGGGAACACCTGGGTAACCAGGTCAACAAAGTTCCCTGAAATCAGAGTTGAAGTGTGCAACGCCTGCCATCCGTTCTTTACAGGAACACAGAAGCAGAAGGTTGTTAGGGGTAGGGTAGAGAAGTTTATGGCCAAGTATCAGGGTAAATACTAAGATGAAGGTGGAGCTCCTCTCAACAACCGAAAATTACCTGAGGGTAATTGCAACGGCGGCCAGGGTCTGCTACTCGGGGCTGCCCGTTGAGGAGCTCCTCTCCCGATACTCAGAAGATGAGGACAGGGCCCTCATAGAGAGGGTCGTTGGAATGGGCCACCTCTCCGTGGTTGAGCACGCGGTTTTTACGTTTAAGGTTGATAAATCGTTCAAAGAAGAGCTCTTTAAAATCTTCATGGAAAAGCCCTTTATAAAGGTGAGCGAGAGGGAAGATTCATTTATAGTATCTCTGAATTTGAGAACTGCGGCGGAGCTCCTCTCAGAAATGCCAAACCTTAATTTCACAAAGGCCATAGAGCCATACATTCCAGACTTTATCAAACCGAAAGGTTAACAGAAATCCCCTCTCCCTTAAAAAACTCCCCTTTAAAACTCTCTGCCTCTTCCTTTGAGATGGCTCTAACCACAATCGGCTTCAACCCGGCAGACTCAAGTTTTCTCTTAATCTCTTCCGGGTCTATCCTCTCAAGAATCTCTCTACTTCCCCAGTATTCAACGGAGAGGTTCTTCCCCAGGAGCTTCAGGAGAGCTCCAAACTCCCCAAGTGCCGTGTCAATTTCAATAAACGCCTGAGAGAGTTCCTCTTTCCCCCGCCTGTAGAACACCCTTCCCCTGAAACTCTCATCAACGTATATGGGAATTTCAAGAACACCTAAAAGGGTGTAGAGGGAGTAGAGCCCCAGGAGGTGGTTTATAAGCTCTTTAACCTTCCCTTCAGCAGGGAGCTTTACTCCCCTCTTTTCAATCTCAGAGCGGACTTCAGGTTTTAAGAGTAAAAGGAGTGAGAAAATGAGATAGGGAGAGAAGACTCGCTCCGAAACAACAAAACTCTTAAAACCGTGGGCTACCTCTGGGTATTCTCTCTCAACAAAGGGGATGAGAAGGGAAAGAACTGTTTTATCGGGAAAATTAACGGTTTTTGACAAAAGGTTGGGGAGCTCCCCTTTGAGTATTTCAGAAAGTTTTTTCCTGACTGGTAAGACCAGGGAGAACTCTATCTTCTCACCTATCCCCTTTAGCCTTAAAAGGACTTCTTCCCCCGGCTGGAAGGCTCTGTCAACCTCAAGCTGTGCAGTAAACTGGGTGTTCCCCAGTTTGAACCTGCCCCTGTTCTTCCCCTCATAACCTAAAAATACAGCTTTTAAGAGGGACTCAAACTCTGTGTTTGCCTTCCCTTTCTGCTCTCCCGCCCCTATCTGAGAGAGGAGCTTCTTCATCTCGTGGTAGGAGAAGTTCTCAAGCTTCAGGGGAAGGTCTCTGTTTATCCCCTCAACAGGGATTATCCCCTCTACCCTCCTTATCTCCACAGCCCACCTACTCAAAAAGGTCGGTTGACAGGTAGCGCTCCCCCGTATCTGGAAGAACGGTTACGACTCTATCTCTTATTCCAAGTTCTCTCGCAACCCTTACTGCAACAGCTACGTTGGCTCCGGACGAAATACCGGAAAGAACGCCAAACTCCCTTGCCAGAAGCCTCGCGTAGTGTTTTGCCTCTTCGTAACCAACTTTCTCAACCCTATCTATTAATGAGGTATCAAGAACTTCCGGAACAAAACCTGCCCCTATCCCCTGAATCTTATGAGAACAAACCTCTTCACCCGATAAAACGGCACACCCTTCAGGCTCAACTGCAACGCAGATGCAGTCAGGGTTCTCTTCTTTAAACTTCTTTGAAATCCCAGTAAACGTTCCACCGGTCCCTATACCGGCAACAAAGAGATTGGGGAGAAACCCCATCTGTTCAAGTATCTCTTTAGCCGTTGTCTCGTAGTGGACCTTCGGGTTAACGGGGTTATCAAACTGCCTCGCAGGGAAGTATTTTTCAGGCTCTTTTTCAACGAGATCTTTAACTTTCTCAACTGCCCCCTTTACTCCTTCATCTGCCGGTGTTAGAAGGAGCTCCGCCCCAAAAGCCCTCAGAATCCTCTTCCTCTCCTCACTCATGTTCTCAGGCATCGCTATTAAACACCTGTAGCCCTTGGCAGCGCACACAAGGGCAAGTCCTATTCCAGTGTTACCGCTTGTTGCCTCAACAACCGTTTTCTCAGGAGTCAGCTCTCCTCTCTTCTCTCCGTCCTCAATAATTGCAAGTGCTACCCTGTCTTTAATTGAGCCACCGGGGTTAAACATCTCAAGCTTTAAAAAGAGCTCCACCCCCTCAATCTCAGCCCTCAAAAGGGGCGTGTTACCTATTGAGCTAAGGATACTTCGTAACAACGTCCTCATCGCTAAGCTCCTCTAAGATAAAAACTCTCTTTTTCCTCTTAACCGTTTCACCCTTAACTTTACCAAAGAGGCTTTCCCTAAAGATGAAGAAGCCGCTAACGTGCTTTGCAGCTTTTCTGAAGAAAAAGTCGGTTAAACCAAACTCCTCCTTTAACCAGCGGAACTTACTCTCAGGCAGTCCCCGAAGGAGCTCCCCCCTATAGAGAAATCTAACGAGGTTCTCCTCTAAAAACTCCCTCAAGAACCTCAGTTTTGAATCCCTCGTTAGGTTCCTCCTTACCGCCGTGTAAAGGTCGTCGGGAGAGGTTAAGTAGTCAGCAACAATCTTTACTATCTCGTTAATCCTGTCGGGAACAACTGAGACTATCCCTTTATAGGTTATTCTCCTGTGTTTGAAAGAGGGAAGGAGCTCCCTCGTTGAACCCTTCAGCCTCTGAGAAGAGTCAACAATTCCTCCAACAACGATGAGGGTATTCTCGTCAACCTCTTCGTGGGTAAACTCCTCTTCCCCGTTTGGGTCAAGAACTATCACCTGAGAGTAGCCGGAAATCTCCACCTTTACAGGGAACGGAACCCGTGGAGAGAAGAACTCCTCCATAAAGGTCTTCCCCTTAGGTGGAAGGTTAAAAACGAAGAAGTTTTCCGGAGTGAAGAAGTCTTTAATAGTTCCGTAGGCAATCTCAAGCTGAACCATTAAAGACTTCCTCTCTGAAGGCAGAAGTTTGTTAAAGAAAGACATATCAACGGCAAAGTCAGGGTATCTAAACTCAATTTTGGAGAAGTCAATACTTCCCGGCCTTCTAACAACTGCAGCGTCTGGCTCAACGTCTCCTTTAAAGGCAAGGAGTTCCACACCGCAGCACTCTGAAACAACCTTCCCCGGCCTTATAGGTTCATCAAACTCATCAGCCCTGAAAACCCCATACTCCCCTTTAACAAGCCTGTAGGCCAATCTGTTGAAGAAATCCCCCCTTCCCGGGTTAAAGAGGAGTTTTGGTCTATGTATCCCTTCAGAAATTAGTTTCTCAGAAACAAGAACTTTAGGACTTTTAAACTTCAACTTAAACTCCGGCAGTTGTAAACTTTAAACCAGAATTATAGGGAAGGAGGAACGATGAAAAGGGGCATTGCTGAAGTTCCGGGAATTAAGTGCGGAACGGCCTTTGCAGGGATAAAGAAGACAGAAAAGCCCATAGACAGGCCAGACGTTCTGGTTGTTGCAACAGATGAGCCTTCAGAGTTCGCAGCGGTGTTTACAAAGAACGACGTTAAGGCAGCACCCATAAAAGTGAGCATGGAGATAAACGGAAAAGTCTCAGGGATAGTTGCAAACAGTGGAAACGCCAACGCCTGCACGGGAAAAATGGGAATTTCAGACGCTGTAGAGATGTCTAAGCTCGCATCACAGCTGACTGGAAAGGGTAAGTTCTTAGTTGCCTCTACGGGAGTTATCGGCGAACCGATGCCGATGGATAAGGTGAGAAAGGGGATTGCTGAAGCTGTTAGAAACCTTGGAAAGGCGAAAGGAGAGGAGCCTGCAAGGGCGATAATGACAACGGATACGTTCCCAAAAACGTCTTTCTTTGAGGGAAACGGCTTTGTTGTTGGCGGAATAGCCAAGGGAGCTGGAATGATAGACCCGGCAATGGCTACGATGCTCTCTTTTGTTGCAACAGATGCAAAGGTTAAGAAGGAGCTCCTTGAGAAGGTCCTCAAAGAGGCAGTAGAGGTCTCCTTCAACGCAATAACTGTTGACGGAGATATGAGCACAAACGACTGCGTCTTCCTCCTCTCAACGGGGAAAAGTTCAAAAGAGATAACAGAGAAAAACTACGGAGAGTTTAAAGAAGCTCTGACAGCAGTTTTAAAAGACCTTGCCTACCAGATAGTCAAAGATGGAGAGGGAGCAACAAAGGTTGCAAGGGTTTTTGTTGAGAAGGCAAAAACAAAGGAGCAGGCAAAGGCAGTTGCAAGGAAGATAGCCCTCTCTCCACTGGTTAAAACGGCCCTCTTTGGGTGCGACCCAAACTGGGGAAGAATAGCAGCAGCTGCAGGGGCTGCAATGGTGGGAGTTGATGAGGAGAAGTTAGAAGTTTATATAGGAAACTACCTCCTTTTTAAAGGTGAAAGGGCAGACTATAGGGAGGAGGAAGTCTTCAGGTATATGAAAGAGAACGACGAAATTCTGATAAGAGTTGTTCTCAATCAGGGTAGCGAGAGTTTTGAATACCTCACCTGTGACCTAACCTACGACTACGTGAGGATAAATGCAGAGTACAGAACGTAGGGTACTGCTGATAGATGCAGGAAACACTAAGGTTAAGGGAGCTCTCTACGAAAACGACCGAATAGTCCCCCTCTTCTCAGTTGAAACAGCAGAGGTTATGAAGAGAAGGGAGCTCCCCCTTATAAAAGCATCAGACGTTGCCGCAGCTTCAGTAGTTCCAGAGGTAACAGAGCTAATAAAACGGGTTTATCCGGGAGCTCTCTTCATCTCAAAGAGCTCAAAACTCCCGTTCAAGTTGAACTACAGGGGAAACATCGGGGCTGACAGGTTGGCTAACATTGCGGGAGCTCTCTCCTACTCTGAAAGCTTCATCGTTGTAAGTTGCGGAACGGCAACCGTTATAGACATTGTGGCTAACAGGGAATTTGTAGGTGGATACATCCTGCCTGGAATAAAAACGATGGTAGAGTGTTTAAACAGGAGGGGAGCTCTCCTTCCGGAAGTTGAACTGAAAGAGCTCAGCGAAAATCCCGGCAGATCAACGGAGGAATGTATAAGGGCTGGAATTTCATTATCAACGTTGGGAGCCATTAAAGAAGTAAAAGAAAAATTTAACCTTTCACTGTTTGTTACAGGGGGACTTGGCAGGATAGTTTCAGAAATTTTAGGGGAAAGGTTTTTAGAGAATCTAACTTTTGAGGGAATTTACAGGATTTACAGGGCTGAAAGGGGGGAAAGCCCCCCAGGATAGCTTACTTTCCGAAGATCTCCTTAGCAGCAGCCTTGAGGGCAGCGTCGTTGTTCTTAACAGCAGCCATCATTGGGTTTGTTGACTTCTTAGCGGCAGCTATGAAAGCCTTAGCGTTCTTAAACTTGGCCTTCAGCTGAGCCTTTGAGGGGGCCAGTGAACCGTTGTGACATCCCATGCACTGGGTTTCCCATACACCTGCAGAAGCTGGAGCTACCATAAGAGCTACCACTGCAAGAGCACCAAGAACTTTCCTCATTTTCTACCTCCTTAAGGTTTTTCCTGGTATCAATTTATTAGAGAAAAGGCCTTTTGGCAATGATTATAAAATTTTAATCATGTCTTCTTCCCAAGGGCAACAGGTGGAGAGGGAACTTTTAAAACTCCCTTATCCCGCCAGGTAAAGTTCAGAGCGTTCGTGGGGCAGGCATCAACACACTCTGCACAGTTCCAGCAGTAAACACTCTGGCTCTCCCCAACGCTGGGCTTAATTCCCATAGGGCACCTGCTATCGCACACCTTACAGCCAACGCAAACGCCAGCATCGTACCTTATAACAAGCTGTCTCCACTTGCCAATGAGGGCAAGGAGAGCTCCCAGCGGACAGAAATACCGGCAGAACATTCTCCTTGTTAAGAGGTTCAATAGAAGAACAACAACGACAATAGTTAGCTCAATCGTCACGTGCTTGTAGAAGACGTAGAACATCGTCTCCCTTCCAACAAGCCCCGGCGGAGACCACCAGACAAAGAGGGGATAGCCAACAATCATTGTGAGGAGGAGCTCCGTCACAAGGGCAAACCAGAGGAGTCTCTTAGAGAGCCTTATCAGGTCAGGCCTATACTTGAGCTTATTCCCCCACTTTGGAACAAGGCCGAGGATTTTGTCCGTAAGCATAGAGAGGAACTCTATCGGACACATCCAGCTGCAGAAAACCCTACCCATTAAAAAAGCAAGGGTAACGGGAACAACCATTCCAACCAGAGAGGGCATATAGAAAGCCTTGGCGGTCAAAATTGACTCAACACCCTCAAGGGGAGAAACTACCCAGAGGTTTCCAACACCTAAAGACTGAAACCATCCCTGAATGAAGTTGATATCCCCGTAGTAGTTGGTAAACGGGTTTCCAACAACTATAACGAAACAGACAAAGAGAAAGAGGTATCGCCAGATCGTTATCCTCTTCCAGAAGCTCTTCCTGGCCAACTTACCACCTCTTACGATTTCTTAATATCTTCCAGTTTTATCTCTTTAATCTTCTTCCACTTAATCGGCATTATAGTTATTGCCTTTTTCCCTTTGTTTTCGTACCAGGTGTCGGCTATGCAGGAGTAGGCGCAGATTCCACAACCAGTGCAGTTTTCCTCAACGATGTAAGGTCTGAAGTCGTGGTCAATCTTTATCGCAACTCCGGCAAAAGGGCAAACATCAAAACAGGTTTTACACATGAGTCCAGTTTTCTGCTGCTGCCAGGTAACGCATATCTGCCTGTTGATTACGGCAACCCCCATCCGGACATCTTCCTTAGCACAGGGAACGAGAGAACCGGTGGGGCAAACGTAAACACACTTCATACAGAGATAACAGGGCTTTTCCATAACGTTGACGTATGGAGTTCCTGAGAAAACCCCGCCTGTTTTAACGTCAAAATACTTTATGCAGTGGTAAGGGCAGACCTCTCCACACCTTCCGCACCTGATACACTTCTGGGCAAAGTGTTCCTCTGGAACGGCGCCGGGAGGACGGAGAACGTTTGGACCGATGGGGGATTTAACCATTGTTTTTGGGTTTTTAAACCTTGAGAGGTCGCAGGATGTGAGAGCTCCAGAGAGGAAAGCTCCCAGGGAAACTTTTAAGAATTTTCTCCTGCTTTCAGTGGACTTCCTTTTCTCCATTTTCATCTTCTCCAAGCCAGGCTCTCTCCGCCTCTTTTTCCGCTTTTCTAAGCCCTCTAAACGGATTTATGGGATAAATCTCCCCTTCTTCTATCTTTTCAAACTCTTCCAAAAAGTGGGCTTCAACAACAGCCATTTGAAGGATGCCGTCTATTTCTTTTATCCTTCTTTCAATTTCTTCTAAATCCGAATAACGCTCCGCATCAAGGACAATTACAATGTGATAAGCATTTTCTTCTTCTTTCAGTCCACCGCCATAAACTTCCACTCCTGGTATTTCAAGAAGTTTTTTCTCAACAGTCTTACCCTCTTCAGGTAGAGTTGTAACAATACAACTAACTATAGGCATAATATACCTCTCTATTTTATTCTGAAAATCAGATAAATATGGGAGGAAAAAAAGGAGGGGAAAAACCCCTCCTCAAGAAATTAGTATTCACTGCGGTCAATTTCAACGTTGTGGAGATATCCACCCTTAACCTTAACAAGCTTAACGAGGAACTGCTTGAGAGGCTTAGCAGGAGCATACTTCTTGATGCGGCATGCACAGATCTTGAACTCGGGCTGCTTAGAACCTGGGTCATAAGCATCCAGTGTGCAGAAGTTAATCATTCTGTGTTTTTCCTGGTCATACCAGTAGACGAAAACCATTCCTTCCATAGGTCCTTCGTCTGTTGAGATCCTTGCAGGAAGGATGTTCCTACCACGGCGTGTCTCAACGAGAACAAGATCACCTGGGTTAATTCCGAGGCGTTGAGCATCTTTCGGGTTAACCTCAACCCATGCATACGGATAGTCAGAAGCAAGCTCTGGAACACGACCGGTCATAGAACCGGAGTGCCACATGTCAATAACCCTACCCGTTGAGAGGTAGAACGGATATTCAGCATCTGGCGGCTCAGCAGGTCCTTTGTAAGGTCTGAGCCAGATCCAGAACCTTGCCCGGCTCTCTGGAGGTAATGTAGGAAGATTATGGAGATGTCCATAATCAACAACTCTCCAGCCCTTATATTCTGGATGTTTCTCTACAAACTCTGTAGCAAGCGGGTCTTTTCCTACAACGAACCTTCTGAGGGTTCCACCTTTCATAGCAATTTCTACTGTTGGTGCAGGCCACTGAACACCATCTGGTCTAGCGAGAAGAACTTCGTAAGTCGCACCGGAAAGGTCGTTATCCCTTCCCTTGGTAACTTTTCCAGCGTATTCACTCCAGACCTCTTTAGCCAGCGTCCACCATGGGTCTTTCTTAGCAGCCTCAATAAACGGAGCTACACACTGGTAAACTGTGTGGGCTCTTGCACGAAGCCTTGGGTCACGTTCTCTTCTAAGCTTCTTAGCAAGAACCTGGGCAAATTCAACGATAATTTGGAGCTCAGGCTTACACATACCGGGAGCTTTAACTGCAACAGGAGTTAACTGTGAACGACGCTCTGTACATCCGTAAACACCAGTCTTCTCAAAGTGGAACGGAGTAGGAAGAATCAGGTTTGCAAATTGAGTAGTTCTCGTTGGGAATATCTCGTTAACAACTACAAAAACATCTTCTCTTTCAAAACCTTTCCTGTAATGGCCAACGTTTGGAAGAGATTGCATGGGTGTAGTTTCTTCTACCCAGATAAAGTGAATTGGCTTAAGACCGGGGAATCTCTTCTTGTCTCTCTCACTGTAAGTAATAGCAGCAAACATCTTAACAGTATGATAACCAGGTTTTGGAGGAATTGTTCCTTTTGGAACTCCCCAGATTTTCTCAAGTCCTTCTCTATCTGCTTTATTCTTAACAAGCCTGTGACCTGGAAGAATGTGACAGAGTCCACCACCTTCACGAACACCACCACAGGCGTTTGGCTGACCTGTAAGTGAAAGGGCATCTGCACCGTCTTTACAGATGTTACCTGTTAAGAGGTGAAGGTTTGTAACAAGGTTGTTAACCCAAACACCTCTCGTCCTTTGGTTGAGACCCATTGTCCAGATGGAGACAGTTCTCGTTGTGGCAAAGCGCCTTGCAACTTTTCTAATCATATCGGGAGTGATGTTTCCACCGCAGATTTGAGCTGCATATTCTGGTGTGTACCTGGCAAGGAATCTTTTGTATTCTTCAAAAGAAACTTGATGTCCTAATAGAGGATTCTTGTCTTTACCCTTAGTGTAGATGTGGAATGCACAATACTTGTTAACAAAATCTTTATTGTAAAGACCTTCGTAAACTATTACGTGAGCAATAGCGTTAAGAAGAGCAAGGTCTGTTCCAGGCTTAAACTGCATGTGGATGTCTGCAATCTTAGATGTTGGTGAAACCCTTGGGTCAACGTTGATTACCATATAACCGCCGGGGTTTTTCAGCTTGTTGTGCATGATACGACGGTAGAGGATCGGGTGACACTCAGCTGTGTTTGAACCGATGATGAAAACAGTTTGAGCCTTGTCAAAGTCTGCGTATCCACCAGCAGGCTCGTCTGTACCGTAGGATGTAAGGTATCCACCAACGGCAGATGCCATACAGAGCCTTGGGTTACCCTCAACGTGGTTTGTTCCAATGCACCTGAAGAGCTTCTGGAAGAGGTATGTCTCCTCTGTTAAAGCCTGTCCAGAACCGTAGTAGGCAATTCCAGACCAACCAAAAGGTGTCCACTCGCCCTTCTTAATAGCCTTGATCATCTCATCGGCGATAATCTCGTAGGCCTTCTCCCAGGAGATTGGCTTGAAGGGTTCCTTCTTGCTCTTCCTGTAGAGGGGCTGTGTAAGCCTGTCTGGGTGCCTGAAGATCTTGTAGAAAAGCATTCCTTTCATACAGAGGAAACCAAAGTTGATGGCAGAGTTCTTCTCACCCCTTATAACTGCAGGCTTACCATCCTTGAAACCTAACCATACCTTACAACCTGTTCCGCAGAAACGGCATACACCCCTTACCCAGGTGTATCCTCCCTCTTTCTTAAAGGCAGGTGACCTTTTAACCTCTTCAGGAACCCTCATAAGGTTTTCGCCTGCAGAAGCAGACTCTCCGAGGGTTACTCCGTCAGACTTTATCTTAAGGTTAATCCCCACAAGAGATGCTGCCGTTAGAGCAGCACTCTTTTTGAGGAAATCTCTCCTTCCAATTCCCATCGTGCCCTCCTTTAATTAGTACTGTTGTGGGTTAAAGTCTTTTGCTGTTTTAATGTTCTTTACACCGTTGCCGTGGAACTCAAAGATGTGAGCTTCGTGGCAGTCCCAGCACTTTGCTCCAGGCTTCTTCTGTTGCATAGTAACAACTTCCTGGTAGTGGCAGGCCATACACTTTGTAATAGGTGGAACCTTGTGGAAGTCACTAAACGTTCCGTGACACTGGAAGCAGCGGACGTTGTTTATACCGTGCCTTGAGTGTGCCCACTGTTGATAAATTTTCGGAGTTACTTTTTGATGGCATACCCTACATTGTTGTTGTTGAGGCGGCAATTGAGCAATCACGTTTGGTGGAACAGGGTGCTGGTCTGCCATTGCCAGCCCGCTTCCGGCTATCATCAGGCCGGCAAGCAGTGATAGTGTCTTTGCCTTCACTTTGCACCTCCCCTATAAGTGTTCTATTCGTGCCCTTCTTCTTTAGATTTTACTCCTTTTTTGCTGAAAAACTCCTTTAACTTCTCCTCAAAGTTAAATCCGTGGCCAACGTACCAGTGGCAGGTAAGACAGTCTCCCTTAATTTCCCCAGACTTGAGTTTCTCGTGCATAACGTTGTCTGGAAGATGAACGTGGCAGCGTTCACAGTTTGAGACAAAAACGTAGTGTTCTCTTTCTTTTCTCTTTTCAATCCAGTGCTCAAGATCGTCTGCATAGCCACCTTTAAAATAGTGGGCAATAGCGTCGTTAGTTCCGAATTTTGCTTTATTAATTAAATAAGCAAGAACACTGGTGTGGGGCAAATGGCAGTCGGCACAGCCTGCTCTAATGGCTCCTCTCTTGTTTCCAAGTGGACCGTGTGGGCCTGTTTCCCATGCCTCAAACATGGGTTTCATCTCGTGACAGGAACCGCAGAACTCTGGCTCAGCAGTGTTCTCAATCATCTGGGCAGAGATGAGAGCTCCCACTCCAGCAATGACGATGCCTACAATCCCACCTACTATAAAGGCTTTTGTCTTCTCCGTCACTTCCACCCCCTTGCAGCTGAATTTATAAGAAATTTCTTATGGAGCAATACAATTCTAACTAAAATCTATTCATTTTTCAATAGTTATCATCCTCAAAATAGGGCTTTAGCTCTTTGATCTCCTTACCGTTGGGGTTTATGGATATCATTCCGGAATAGCACTTAAAGGCACTGTCAAGGTCCCCTTTCTTTATATACCCTTTAGCAGCCTGGTAGTAAAGCTCATAGGCTTTCTTTCTGTTTTCGTTTATATCGGCCATAACGGCTTCCATGTAGAGGAGCCTCGGGTCACCAGGTTTACAGTATTTCTCTGCCTCTTTTATCTCATCTGCTGCCTCAGGGTAGTCTGAAGCTGTTATGTACTGGTCTGCAAAAAGGAGGTGGCGGGTGCAGAGGTCTAACTTTTCCGGGTTAACGGGTGATGTAACGGGGAGCTCCTGTGATGCTCCCTCAGAGATCTTCTGCTCAAGTGGAGAAGGTTGGGACTGGAGCGGTGGAGTATAAGAGACATTTTTCTTGTCTGTTCCACATGAAGCTAAAACAGAGGCTAAAATTAAGGAGAAAACCCCTTTACGCATCTTTTCCTTTCTTCCCCTGCAAGAGTTTCAGATACTTTGACTTTGGATTGAGGAGCTCCAGCCTTTTCACAACTTCTTTATATCCTGAAATGTCTCCCTGTTTTTTCAAAAGGATAGCAGCTCTGTAGTAGGCCTCTTCTGCTGCTTCGGAGTCCTGGGGAGCTCCCTCACTTAAAACTCCACTATATAAGTTACCAAGTTGGTAATAAGCTATAGCATTATCAGGGTCCACTTCAACTGATTTTTTGAACTCTTCAACAGCTTTCCTTAAATAGGCCATTCTCTCCTGTTCTAATTTATCAGACTCCTTCTGAGCTTCAGCTGTCAATTTATCTAAATCACTCTCTTTTACTCCCATTTTTTTCAGGAGTTCTGTATATTTCTTTTCATCTTTTTTGGTAAAAGCATCAGGAAACAATTTCTTTTTACTGTAAAGATTCATAAGCTCACTTATCTGGAAAAAGTCAAATCCTTCCTTTTCTAACTTATCGTAAAAGTCAGTATAGACCTTTTTAACAGAAGTATCTTGTAGATTCATAGATTTTTGATAATAAAGCATTCCTAATAGAAGATGTAAATCAGATGCTACACTTTTTACATGTGGATCTCTAAGTTTCGCATCTTTTTGAACCGCATTTGGAACTATTCCGTTTGGATTTTTCCTTAATAAAGGTCCTATTTCTTTTAGTGCTTTCTTAGCCTTTTTAATTCCAGCATCATATTTATGGTTATGGTAATCCCGATAGATGCAGTAGAAGTAAACAGGAGGATTTTTTAAGAAGTCTGCAGGACAGGTAATCTTCTTTTCAACATCTTTTTCAAATTTTGCCTCTTTCGCCTTTAATGACGGAGAGACAGACAAAGTGGCTATTAAAAGGACGATTAGCAGCTTTTTCAAGATAACCTCCAGGGGGGAATATTGATGAAAGGGGGAGACGGAGCTCCCCCTTATTGAAATTACTGAGCAGTTTCACCGTAGCGCTTAGCATAGAACTCAGCAATCTTCCTGAGTTCAGACTTGGGCATACCCTTGAACCACTTGTGTTCAGGACTGCTGAAGAGCTTCCTCTTGAACTCAGCCCAGGCTCTCTTATCAGCCCTTGTTCCTTTCTCTCTAACGATCTTATCTGCATCTGGAATGAGGTCAAAGTAGAAGTTTTTAGCAACAAGGAAGAGACCGTGCCAGTGTGTCCAGTCGGGAGCCATCATAGCAGCACCGTGGCGTGCCCTACGTCCTTCATGGTGCCAGAGGAGGAAGTAGTCCCACTCAATCTTCTCGTTGAAAGGTGTTGGGTCAATGAGGTGCCTGCTCCTGAGGAACTTCATAATAGCAGCCGCAGGCTTAGCAAACTTCTCGTTGTAGAGGTTTACAAGGTTATCAAACTGGTAGTAGAAGCCTTCTACCCATACCCTCTGGTGGCAGGCAGCACAAACTTTCTTCATCTCAGCACGCTTAGCCTGCCAGTTTGGCTTGTGCTTGGAGATTGGTGGACGGAGTGTCCAGGAGAGCCTTGCTCCAACGTCGTGTGTAGCCTTAGCTCCTGTTACAGAAGCACCCATGTGGCAGGTTACACAGTTTGGAGCCTGGTAGTAGTCCTCACCGAGAACCCACTTAGCCCTGTCAAGTGTCGGCTCAATCTCAGAAAGGTGAGCCTTGTAAGCAATACCGTGCTTGGAGAGCTCCCAGATCTCAATCTGTGGATGGTCTGGACCTTGGTGACACTTACCACATGTGTCAGGCTCACGAACCTGCTTAAGGCTGAAGCTGTGCCTGTAGTGGCAAGCAGAACAGTTACCCTTGGAACCATCGGGGTTGATTCTACCTACACCTTCGTTTGGCCATGGACCGAGAACGGGCATTCCGTTCTTAACTGGAATTGTTCTACCGTGACACTGTGCACAACCTAAGTTGAAGAGAGGCTCACCCTCAACAATCCTACCGAGAACGTTGTCAAGAGAACCTACGAAGTGAGCAGCATCTGCGTGGTAGGACTGTGTAAATTCCTTAGCTTCTGTTGGGTGACACTTTCCACAGTCAAGGGGAGAAACGATTGTGGAGATTGTGAAACCGAAGTGCTGGAAGGCGTCTTTGTCGCCTTTGTTGGCCATGTGACACTCGTAACAGCCAACGCCAGCGTCTGCGTGCTTGCTGGTTGCCCACTGCTGAACAAGGGCAGGGTTCATTCCCTTGTGACAGCCAAGGCACGCTTGAGATTCTTTGGAAATGTTTCTCAGGGCTGCTTGAGAATCGGTAGTATTAAGACCAATCACTGCTGCAGCAGCGAAGGTTACAGCAAGCAGCCCTGTGCGAAGCTTACTGAGCTTCCCCTTCATGTTTCCCTCCTTCGCTAAAAGTGGTGTTGTTTCTAATAGGAAATTTTAGCCGCTAATATTTTAAATGTCAAGCTAATTGTTTGTTTGAAATATTAAGTTTTTCTTATCGTGGTGGAACAGTCTAAGGGTAGAGAAACTTCACTTACTGTCAAGTTGAGAAAACCTAAGGAGATACAGGGCTTGTTCTTTCCATGGAAATCAGAACCTCCGGTAACAAAAAGGGAGAGCTCCCCTGCCATCTCCTTGAAAATCCTTACATCAGCAGGTTTATGTCTGTAGTGGTAAACCTCAACTCCCCCTAAGCCGCTCTCTTTTGCTTCTTTCAAAAAGCAGTAGAGTTCACCGTAATTGAGCTTTGTGCTTACAGGATGAGCTATAACAGGTATTCCCCCTGCTTCTCTTATTAAGTGGAAAATTTCCCTATAGTTCATCTTTTCCCGTTTTACACCTAAAGAGGAGAGAAAGTCTATCGCCGACTCTCTATCTTTGTAATAGCCTAAATCCATTAAAACCCTTGCTATGTTGGGTTTCCCGAAATTCTCACCATACCTGCTTACTATACTATTATAGTCAATAGGGTAACCAAGCTCTTCTAATTTCCCGCAGAGCTCCCTGTTTCTCTTAACGCGGGAGCTCCTAAAAAACTCTGTCAGCTGCCTCATTGCGTCTGAATTCGGGTTGAAGTAGTAGCCGAGGATGTGGAGCTCCCTCTTTCCCTCCCCCAAAAACGAAGTGTCAGCAGTAACCTCTATTCCGGGAATAACGTTTACACCTAACTCTTCTCCCTTTGAAACAGCCTCGTCTAAACCGCTAACCGTGTCATGGTCTGTAAGTGCTATGTAGGAGATACCTTTTTCTACAGCCAGCTCAACCAACTCTGAGGGAGTTAGAGTCCCGTCTGAAGCAGTTGAGTGGCAGTGGAGATCTACTTTCTGCACAAGAAAGCTATCCATTCTCCTTCTCCTCTCTCGGAAACCGGTTTAAACCCCACCCTCTCAAGCTCCTTTAAGAACTCCTCCCGCTGGCTCTTAAGGATCCCTGAGAAAACAGCAGTTTTTTTTGTCTTCCTGTAAATTTCCTCAAGGAGCGGCGTAAGGAGGTGCTTTTCTATGTTTGCAACAACAACGTCAAAGGTTCCGTTCACCCTGTCAACGCTTCCCTGAACAAACTCTATTCCGGAAACTCCACTCAGCTCAGCGTTCCTCTCAACCTCTTTATCAACCCTTTCCTGAACGTCGCAGGCAACAACTTTTCCAGCTCCAAGCTTCTTAGCAAGAATTGAGAGGATTCCGCTTCCCGTTCCAACGTCTAAGAACGAAACTCCCGGCTTTAAAACCTCTTCCATGAATCTCATAACTAAACGGGTTGTTTCGTGAGTTCCCGTTCCGAAACCCCTTCCCGGGTAGATGTAGATAACTATCGCCCCTTCAGGCTCCTTAAACGTCCCCTTCTCCCACGAGGGAACTACCCAGATTCTCTCAGAAACCTTTACTGGCTTGTAGTATTTCTTCCACTCCGAGTTCCAATCCCTATCCTCAAGCTCTGTTTCAGATAGAACAAACCTCTTTAAATCCTGAGGAACTGTAAAATCCGCCGGAGCGTAAACCTTAAATAGAATTTCCTTCCCCTCTTTTAGAACTTCTGTTCCCAGAGCTCCCTCTTCAAAGAGCCTGTCAACAACTAAGTCAAACTGTTCCTGCGGCACTTTCAGCGTTACACTTTTGTAGTCCAAAGTAGACCCTCTCAACCCTTGGGCTTATTGAACACATGAGCTCGTAGGGAATTTTACCTATCTTTTCAGCAACGGATTTAAAAGTAATGCCATCTCCGTAAAGGGTTGCAACATCCCCTTTTTCTGCACTAACTCTGTCAACTGAAACAACTGTCATGTCCATACAGACCCTGCCCCTTACAGGGCACATCTTCCCCTTTATCAGAACCTCGCCTCTGTTTGAGAGCTCCCTCGGGTAGCCGTCTGCATACCCGAAGCTGATAACTGCAACTTTCTCTCTTCCTTTAGTTCTGTAGGTTTTAGAGTAGGAAACGGGATAGTTCGGCGGGAGCTCTTTCACAGTCAGAACCTTCGCTTTTACCTCCATAACCTGGTGGAGCTCCGGATACCCTTCTTCAGGCGGAACGCCGTAGAGTGCAAGGCCAACTCTACAGTGGGTTAAGAAGTTGTTGAACCTGTAGAGGGCTGCTGCACTGTTCTCTGCGTGGATTTCTATGTGTGGAAATTCTCTTTTCAGAATGGAGACAAAACTTTCAAACTTTTTAAGCTGGCAGAGTGTAAACTCCTCATCTTCATCGGCAGAGGAGAAGTGGGTCATAACCCCAGCAACGGGAAGACCTTTAAGTTCTGAAAGGAGCTCCCCCCATTCTTCCTCTAAAAATCCCAGCCTTCCCATTCCCGTGTCAACCTTTACGTGGAAAGGAACGTTTAACTCTTTTGCCAGGCGGAGCTCTGTAAAGTCGTAAACAACGGGAGTGAGGTCGTAATCTTTCAAAAACTCCCTTCCCTCCTCAAGGGTTGAGGACATTACCAAAATTGGCCTCTTAACGCCTGCCTCCCTTAAACAGGCTCCTTCCTCATACGTTGCAACGGCAAAGCCGTAAACGTCACTATTTTTTTCAAGGAAAGTTGCCACCTCTCTGCTTCCGTGGCCGTAGGCGTTCGCCTTAACAACGGCGTAAACCTGCTTCCGGCAAAGTTTTTTTACTGTTTTGTAGTTCAGAAGCAACCTTTCAAGGTGAACCTCAGCCCACCTAAGCATCTGCCACCTTTTTAACTATCAGCTTGTTTCCCTTTATTCCAGTGACCTTAACCTTATCACCGTAGCGGAGCTCTCCTTCTGAATATGCGTTCCACACCTCCTCTCCGGCAGCTCCTAAGGGAAAGCGGATTTCGTAGGTAAAGTCGTCAATCTTCTTTATAACCACGCCTTCCTGAGATGAGAGCTCCTCTAAGATGTCCCGGGCTCCTTTTATCCTATTTATATACTTAAAGGAAATCCAGTAAAAAAAGGCACAGACAACCGCAAAGGTTAAAAGAGAAGCCCAGAAAGAGGGATAAAACAGGTAGACAAACCCGGCAGCTATGAGGCCAGCTCCTATAGGAAAGATGTAAGAGGTAAAGGCCAGAGCCTCTACAACGAGGAGAAGAACGCCGGCGATTACCGAGAGAGCTCCCGGGTTAAGACTCACGCTTCCTCCCAAGGAGCTCCAGAAGGCTCTCAACAGAGGGCGGCAGGAGAACCACCTTGCTGTTCTGTGAATTTGCCACCTTCTCAACAGACTTAACGTAGTCGTTTCCAATTAAGAGCTTTCCTGCAAGTTCAGGGCTTCCAACGGCTTCAGATACGCTCCTTATGGCGTTGGCCTGAGCCTGACCAATTCTCTCTATAGCCTCAGCCTCCTGCCACTTTGCAAGCTTATAACCTTCTGCTTCAAGCTCTGCAGCTTTCTTCTTACCTTCAGCTTCTGTAATCATCGCCCTCTTCTTCCTGTCGGCTTCTATCAGCATGCTCATAGCCTGAACGATGTTTGCCGGAGGCTCAATCTCCTTCACCTCAACCCTGTTAATGAGAATTCCCCAGGTAGATGAGGCTCCCTGAAGAACCTCTTTAATCCTTGCGTTTATCTTCTCGCGGGAGGAGAGAATCTCGTCAAGCTCCATACTTCCAACAATATCCCTCAGGTTTGTCTGAACCGTTTGAACGATTGCATACTCAAGGTTCTCAATGTTGTAAACGGCATCTTCAGGCTTAACAACCGTAAAGTAGCAGACGGCGTCAATCCGAACAACAACGTTGTCTTTAGTAATCACTTCCTGCTTTGGAATGTCAAGAACCTGCTCTTTAAGGCTCACCTTTGCCCTTATCCTGTCTATAAAGGGAACAATAAAGTGGAGGCCTGCCGTTAAAGTCCTGTGGTATTTTCCTAACCTCTCAACTATCCAAGCCTCTTTTTGCGGAACGATCTTCACAGAGGCCGCTATTAGAATGATGAGAAAAACTAAAAGGACTATCAGCAGAGGAATAATGTTTTCCAAAGGCCACCTCCTTTTGCCGTATTATACAATTGGCCAAGCCAAAAAGGATTAAAGGAGGAAAGAGGTATGAGACCTGTTAGAGCTCTCATCTCCGTTTCAGATAAAACGGGAATTGTTGATTTTGCAAAAGCCCTTTCTGAGCTTGGAGTTGAGATTGTTTCAACAGGAGGAACGGCAAAACTCCTTAAAGAAAGTGGAATTCCCGTAAGAGAAATCTCAGACCTTACAGGTTTCCCGGAAATTATGGAGGGGAGAGTTAAAACGCTCCACCCGAAAGTCCACGGTGGAATACTTGCAGACAGGTCTAAGGACGAGCACCTTCAGGCGATGAAAGAGCTTGAGATAGAGCCGATAGACATGGTTGTTGTCAACCTCTACCCGTTCAAGGAAACTGTTGCAAGAGGAGCCGATTTAGACGAGATAATTGAGAACATAGACATCGGCGGCCCAACGATGGTAAGGGCTGCAGCAAAAAACTTTAAACACGTTGCAATCGTAACAGACCCTTCAGACTACGAAAAAATAGTTGAGGAGCTTAAAAACACCGGAGAGATTTCTCTTAAAACCCGCTTCTACCTTGCAAGGAAAGCCTTTAACCTTACAGCCCACTACGACGCCCTTATCTCAGACTACCTCTTCAGCATAGATGAGGAGGGAAATCAGGTTTCGTGCAGGGAGCTCCGCAACCCTCTAACAATCACATTTGAGAAAGTTCAGGACTTAAGATACGGAGAGAACCCCCACCAGAGAGGAGCTTTCTACAGAGAGGTTTTCGTTAAAGAGCCCTGCGTAACAAGGGCTGAAAAGCTCCACGGCGAAAAGGAACTTTCCTTCAACAACATCTACGATTTAGACGGAGCTCTCAATCTCGTCTTAGAGTTTGACCCTAAAAAAGAGGGAACAGCCTGCGCAATCATAAAGCACGCAAATCCCTGTGGAGTGGCACTTGGAGAAACCCCTGAAGAGGCCTACGAGAAAGCCCTAAAAGTTGACCCCCTCTCAGCCTTCGGCGGAATCATCGCCTTCAACACAAAGGTCTCACCGGAAGCTGCAAGGCTGATAACAGAGAGGTTCTACGAGTGCATAATAGCCCCAGACTACGACGAGGAAGCCCTTGAGATTCTTAAAACAAAGAAGAACCTGAGGGTTCTAACAACAAAAGGCTTAACGGGAATTGAGAGGAGAGGTCAGGACTCTCCCTTTGACTACAGGAGGGTTGTTGGAGGCCTTTTGGTTCAGGACAGAGACCTTATAACCGTTGACCCCGAAAAGCTGAAAGTTGTAACAGACAGGGAGCCTACAGAGAAAGAGTGGGAAGACCTCCTCTTTGCCTTTAAGGTTGTTAAGTGGGTTAAATCAAACTCCGTTGTTTACGCAAAAGACAAGGTGGCAGTTGGAATCGGAGTAGGCCAGACATCCCGGGTTGACTCAGCCCGCTGCGCAGCAGAAAAGGCAAAGCTGATGGGATTAGATCTTTCCGGCTCCGTTCTGGCTTCTGAGGCATTCTTCCCTTTTAGAGACAGCATAGACGAGGCCGCAAAGGTTGGAGTAACTGCAGTAATCCAGCCCGGTGGCTCAATAAGGGATAAAGAGGTTATAGAGGCTGCCAACGAGCACGGAATGGCAATGGTGTTCACAGGAATTAGGCACTTCAGACACTAAAGTTGTATAATTTCGTCAAACTGCGAAATGGAGGATTCAATGGACGAGAAATTAAAGGAGCTATTAGAGTTCGGATTCAAGTTCCACGGACACAAGTGCCCTGCAATGCCGATGGGACTGAGGGCAGGCCTTAAAGCAATGGAAGTTCTGGGCGTTGACAGGGCTCAGGATAAGGAGCTCCACGTAATCTCAGAAACCGGTAAAGGCCACGCCGCAGGATGCTTTTTAGACGGAGTAATGGTTGCAACAGGGTGCACCTACGGTAAATCAAACATTGAAAAGAGATACTGGGACAAAATGGCCTTTACACTGATAGACAGGCAGACAAACAGGGCAGTAAGGGTTTCACTGAAGCCTGAATTCTTCGCTCAAGCACTGAAATCCCCATTTGTTGAGATGAGGAAGAAAGGAATTCCCCCTCAGGAGATTCCATTTGAAGTTTTAAAACCATTGCTTGACAAAATACTCACAATCCCTCCAGAGGCCTTTTTAGACATCAGCGATGTGTTTGAGTACAAGATGGAGTCTAAACCTGGCTGCTTTACGGCTGTTCCCTGTGCAATCTGCGGAGAGATGACATTTGAAAAGGCTCTAAGAGTGAAAGACGGAAAACTTGTCTGTATTCCCTGCTCAGGATACGAGAGCTAACTCTCCTTTTATACCTTTGCTCCCTTCCTAAAATTTCAGGAAGGGAGTTCCTTTTTTCTTCCTAATCAGAGCTTTCCAGAAGTTCTTCTTGAATCTTTAACTTAGAGAAAATCTGAGAAACAGGTATAAATATCTTCTCAATATCCTTCAATTCATCTTCTTTCACTAAAAGCAATACCTCGTCATTTTTATAAATCTTATCTATTTCTTTCGGATGAAGCC
>WFNZ01000021.1 GCA_015488335.1 Thermovibrio sp. | reverse complement strand
CAAAGGGCCTTGTTACAACTCCTACAGTCAGTATTCCCATATCTTTGGCTATCTTTGCAACTATCGGTGCTGCTCCCGTTCCCGTTCCTCCACCCATTCCGGCAGTTATGAAGACCATATCTGAGCCTTCCAGCACTTCCCTTATCTTGGGCTCGTCTTCAAGGGCTGCCTGCTCTCCAATCTCAGGTTTTCCACCTGCTCCAAGGCCTTTTGTCAATTTTTCTCCTATTTGAACTTTTATAGGAACGGGAAGTTTTGAGAGAACCTGAGCATCCGTGTTTATAGCTACAAAATCAATTCCCTCAATTCCCATCTCGTACATTCTTGATACGGCGTTTCCACCACCACCGCCAACACCTATTACCTTTATTACAGGTCCTTGGAACAGATCGTCGGCTATGTCAAACACGGTAAACCTCCTAAATAATGTCTGTTATGAAGCGCCACAGAGAAGCAAAGAAACTTCCAGTTTTCTCGTAAGACTTCGTAAGGTCTTCCTTTATATCCGATAGCTTCTTCCTATCTGTAAGTGAAACGATGTAATTAGTAACACCCACTATTGGTGATAGGGCAACATCACCAATCTCAGAATTGGAAAGGGAAGGAACAGTAACCGGAGCCTTAAAGATTTTTTCAGCTAAAACAGTGATGTCTTTCAGTTTTGAAAGTCCTCCGGTAAGGTATACACCACTGAGGTTTTCAAGGTAATCGCTGTTTTCCTCAGAGAGAATAGACTTGATATCCTTAAATATCTCTTTTAGTTTCTGATGAATAAGAGCGGGTATTAAGATCTTTGGAACTTTTATCGTCCTACTACCATAGTTAATATGAATAATCTCCTCTTTATTTACATTAAAAGCATATGCACTACCGTACTCTTTGTAGAGCCTTTCAGCTTCTGTTCTACTTACCTTTAACTTCTTGATTAAGAAATCTATTATATCCTCACTTCCAAAGGGTAAATGCCGTGATAGAACCGGTTTGTCTTCTCTAAAGTATATGAACTCAGTATTCCCTGCACCTATATAGAGGAGCAAATTGTTGTTAAAGTATGAGTTAGGTTGTCTTATACCGTAAGAGGAAGCAAAAGACTGAAGAACTACACCTTTCAGTTTAAGGTTGAGCTCTTTTAATAGATCAGAAATGGTTTTAACGTGAGAACGGGAGGCAAGAACTATAAAGGCTTTCATTGTAAGCTTTTTCCCGCTTCTACCAATTGGATTCTGTATACCATCTACACTGTCAACTATAAATTCTTGGGGAACAACATGTATAACTTCGTAGTAACTTTTAACGGTCTGCCCTTTTATCCTTAAAAGCTCATCTTTTGCTTTATTCTTAACAACATTAACATCGTTGTGGGAAATGGTTTTTATTCCGGGAAACTCTATAGAGGCTTCCACCTGATAACCTAAAGTGCATCCCCCAGGGACTATAACGTAAGCCTCGTTTGGAAGAGCAACGGAAGATTCAATTTTTAAACTGTTGAGAACCGAACTCAGGGATTCTTTAGCTGAAGCTAAGTTTGTGATATTCCCATTCTTTATTCCCCGTGAAGGTGCACTTTTAATGATAAATTGGAACCTATCCCCCTTTTGAACAGAAAGTGAAGCTCTAACAGAACTCGTACCTAAATCTAACGTAAGGATTTTTTGCCCGAGCATTTCTCTTGCCTCCCCTTTATTACCATCATCTGTTCAAATCTCAGATCATAAACCCCCGGCTTAAAGAAACCTTCTTTTGAAAGCCTGCTAAACCGATACCATGCATCTCCCCCTATACCAAGATACACCAAAAATGGGGGAGACTTAAAGGCAAGCTGCACCCCGCTGTCAAGCAGAGATATCTCCGGTTTTTTCCCTTTCAACTCAATCTCACTAAGTTTTGAACTTAACAGCTTTAGTTCCATTTTAACAGATTTTTTTAACATCAAAAACCCATTTTTTACAGTAAAAGGTGCATACTTACCCTTAAAAAAAAAGATCGGATACTTACCTATCTTCCCTACCCCCTTTTTTAGGACAAAACCATTTTCCCCTATTAAATATGTCTCATTATCAGCAATTAGAACGAATTTTGGGTGCGTCTCCCAGATTTGGACGGTAAGCTTTCCTCTATCCACTTTTAACCGGCACTTTTCAACCCAAGGTAAAGCTTCAATCTCCTTTTTTAAGTTTGATAAAAACTCAGGGGTCAAATCCTGACCTACACGAACGTAAGAGAGCACATACTGACTGATGTCTGCCTTCCACGGACCGCTCTTCTCAACAATCACAAACTCAATCTGGTTAAGCTTTGAAGGGGCAGTAATTACACCGTAAAGGAAAATTGCTCCAGTTATTATTAAAACGGCCAGTAAAAACCATCTCAGTCTCACTCACTTCCCCGTCTGTTTAACATTTCTTCAATAAGCTCTTCAAAGGAAAGGCCTTCATAGGCAGCAGCTTTGGGAAGAAGGCTCCTCTCTGTTAAACCTGGAATTGTGTTTACCTCTAAAACGAAAGGAGAACCGTAACGATTAAGCCTAAAATCAACTCTAACGGCTCCTTTGCACTCAAGAACTCTATAGACTTTTTCTGCAATTGACTTTAAACGGTTTTCAAGTTTGGAGTTAACAGGAGCTGGAATCAGGTATTCTGTTGCCGCATCTTCATATTTGGCGGTGTAATCGTAGAACTCTCTGCCGGGCAGAATCTCAACGGGAGTGAGAGCCCTTCCGTTAACCACTCCCACCGTGAGTTCCTTACCTTCAAGATACTCCTCTATTAAAACTTTTGAATCATAACTGAAAGCTTCAGATAGGGCTCTTTCAAAGTCAGATTGGGACTTTACAAGACTAACGCCAACACTTGAACCAGCCCTTGCCGGCTTTACGACGCAGGGGAACTCCAGAGCATCTGTATCTACAGTCTCTCCTTTATAAAGGGTTATACCGGCAGGAACGGGAATACCGTAACTCTTTAAAACCCTTTTGGTTAAGTCTTTGTCTATAGATATGGCACTTGGAGCAACGCCACAACCGGTGTAGGGAATTCCCATAATCTCAAGGAGCCCCTGAACGGTTCCGTCTTCGCCGGGGGAACCGTGAAGAACGAGAAACACTTTATCAGGTTTAATATTAGAGAGTTCTATTGGAAGTTTTTTAGAAAGTTCTACAGGGAAAATCTGGTGCCCTAATTTTTTAAGGGCAGATATTACGCTCTCTGCACTCTTTTTTGAAATTTCAGCCTCGGGAGAGGGTCCTCCGTAAACAACGGCAACTTTCACTTTTCCAACCTCTTTTTTACTATTTCAACGACCTCTTCTAACTTGTTCCCCCTTGAACCTTTTACAAGAACAGCCTTGCCGCAAAAAGGGTATTCGGATAAAAAGTTAAGGAACTCTTCCTTGTCTGTAAAGTGGTAGGCCTTTCCTTTAAAAACTTTTACCGTTTCAGCTGTCTCTTTTCCGAAGGCTATAAGTTCGTCTACGCCAGCTTTTACCAGTTCTTCTCCCAGCAAGCGGTGTTCAGAAGGCGAGAACTCTCCGAGCTCTAACATCTCTCCAGCTATAACAACTTTCGGGATTTTAAAAAGGGAGAGGACTTTTACGGCATTCCTGAAAGAGGCAGGGTTTGCGTTGTAGGAGTCATCTATCAGAATACCGTTCCGCAGGCGGTAGATTTCCATTCTCATTTTAGGTGGGCGGAACCTCTCTATCTCTTTAAGAAGTGAGAGAGGGTAATCAAGAATTTTCAGGAGAGCTCCCCCTATCAAAGAAGCGTTCACAACCGAAAAGCCGGGAACGGGAGTGAAGAGGTCAAGCTTTTCTCCGAAAACGCTTATTCCGAACTCCGTTCCTTCTGGAGAAGGTTCAAGGTAAGTCAGTTTAACGTTTCCACCCTCTCCGAAAGTTACGGTCTCTTTAGACTCTGAATATGAGGAGAGGTGGGCGGGAACGACAGAGATCTCTACAGAGCGGGTAAGTGAGAACTTTTCCTTCAAGAGGTTTTCAAAGCTCCCGAAGCCTTGAAGGTGGGCCCTTTCAACCGAAGTAATAACGCCTATATGAGGTTTCAGAAGAAAAGAGAGCTCCCCAATCTCTCCGGGAGAGTTGGTTCCAAGTTCCTGAACGTAAACCTGAACTTCCTTCAGGTTTGAGATGGTGTAGGTAAGCCCTAATAGGTTGTTGTAGCTCCTTACGTTGGAGTAGACGGAAGTGTAGGCGGAGAAGAGGTGGGTAAGGAGCTCCTTCGTTGTGGTCTTCCCCACGCTTCCGGTTACGCCGATAACGGTTCCGGAAAAGAGGAAGCGTTTGTAGATGGCAACTTTCTGAAAGGCCTTAAAGGTATCTTCAACTTTAACGGCAAACTTTCCCTTCAAGGGTTTAACGTCGCGGGAAGTTAAAAAGCCAACTGCCCCTTTAGAGAGAGCTCCTTTTATAAACTGGTGGCCGTCTCTCTTCCCCGAGATGGGAACAAAAACCTGACCCGGTTCAATCTCCCGTGAGTCAAAGTGGAACCCGGAAACGGGCAGGTTTTCCCCTAAGAGCTCCCCTCCGGTAATTTCAGACAGTTTTCTTGCGTCCATAGAACTCCTCAACAACCTCTCTATCGCTAAAGTGAACTGAGTAATCTTTAAACTGCTGGTAAGTTTCGTGTCCTTTACCGGCAATCAGAACAATGTCTTCTTCCCTCTTCTCTCCAAGTGCCCACTCTATAGCTTTTCGCCTGTCTGGGATAACCACAACCCTGGTTCTATCCTCAACTCCCTGAAGTATATCCTCAATTATCGCCTCAGGGTCTTCGCTCCTCGGGTTGTCGCTGGTAAGGACAACAAGGTCTGAAAGGAGAGAGGCAACCCTGCCCATGGGAGCTCTCTTCTCCCTGTCCCTGTCTCCTCCACAGCCAAAAACGGCTATGAGCCTTCCTTTTGTTAAAGGTCTTAAAGCTTTTAGAACCTTCTCAAGGGCATCAGGCGTGTGGGCGTAATCAACGAAAACCCCCGGTGTAACCTCCTCAAGCCTGCCGGGAACTTTTACTCCTTTGAAGGTTTCCTGAAGCTCTGAGGGAGAAAATCCAAGAAGGGTTAGAAGGGAAAAGGCTGCAGCAACGTTGTAGCAGTTGAAGAAGCCTTTAAGAGAGGTTTTTATCCTGTAGAGGTTACCTCTGTAGCTGATGGGAACAAAGCCGACGGAGTTAAAGGACTCAATCTTAAACTCTCCCTTTTTGCCGTAGGATGAAACGGTTTTGAAGAGAGGCCTTAAAGAGAAGAGGAGCTCCCCCCACGGGTCATCTAAGTTAAAGAGGGAAACCTCTGTAGAGAAAAAGAATTTCTCTTTGGCAGCAAAGTAGCTGAACATATTTTTATGGAAGTCAAGGTGTTCAGGAGTAAGGTTTGTAAAGACTCCTCCCTTAAACTTTACACCGTAGACTCTGTCAAGCTCAAGGCCGTGGGAAGAGACCTCGCAGACAACCCACTTAACGCTCTTCTGTTTAAGGTATGCAAGCTGTTTGAAAAACTGGGTGGGAGAGGGAGTGGTTCTACTTGAGGGAAACCGCTGGCTGTAGGTTCCCCACTCAACAGTTCCAATAAGACCTGCAGGCTCATTTAACCTGTTGAGGGCTGAAAAGAGAAGATAGGCCGTTGTCGTTTTGCCGTTGGTTCCAGTAACGCCTATAAGGGATAGTTCTTTCTCCGGATTCCCGTAAAATCGGGCGGAGACGAGGGCAAGGTACTTCCGAGGTTCTTCGGTGTAAAAGGTGGGCACTTTTTCCCTGAAACGGAAGTAAGTCTTTTTGGAGTCTGTAAAAAGGGCTACAGCACCCCTCTTAAGGGCTTCTTCAACGTAGGCGTTCCCGTCTGCAGAGGTTCCCCTGTAGGCAAAGAAGAGGTAACCCGGCTCAACGTCTCTGGAGTCCTCGGTTATTCCTGTAATCTCTACATCTCTTTCAACTCTAAAACCGAAAGGAAGCAGGAGAGAGGAGAGCTCCAAAGACTACTCTCCCTCCTTCTGAATGGTCTCCTCAAGCTTCTGGATTTTTGCCTCAACCTCTTCAAGAATTGATTTCTTCTCCTCTTCAGACATCTCCTCTTCGCCAGAAGAGAGGAGCTGCTTCATGGAGTCTGAAATCTCCTTAACGAGGTTTTTCGTCCTTTCGGGAAGGTCACTCTCTTTCAGCTGCTCCTGGAACTCTTCCAATTTCTTTAGAAGTTCCTCCCTCTTTGCAGTCGCAACGTAAGCAGCACCTGCTCCAACAAGAGTTCCTAACAGAAACATCAGAGAACCTTTTTTCATCGTCTCCCTCCTGTAAAGTTTCTACTTCAAATAGGTAATCTATCCTTCAGAGTAAAATAAGCAAAGGAGTTTCAGCTCTTCTTCCTCTTCAGTTTCCTTACAAATGAGAAGGAAGAGGAGACAACCTGAAGTGACTCGGTTATTGAGGAGATTGTCGACTTTAACTCTAAAACGGCAGGTTTAAGCTCTGTATTTACAGTGTCAACGCTCTCTTCAACCTTTTTAAGGAGCCTGTAACCTACAACTGAAAGAACAACAATTCCAACAGTTATTGCAACAAAGCAGATGGCGATAACTGTAAGGTCAACAGCTATTAAGGTTTCCATTCACTATCCCCCTATTGTAAACATCTTTCTTGAACACCCAAGGGACTCAAGGGCTTCTATACCGTCAACGTTCCGTTTAAGGAGTAGAGCTCCCGCTATCGTTTTTCTGAGAAGCTCACGGGAGTAAGCAGGAGAGCGGAGAACCGACTTCAGGTCAATTTCTCTATCTGACATAAGGCAGAGCCTTAGTTTCCCGTTTGAGGTGAGTCTCACCCTGTTACACTCGGAACAGAAGTGCTGGCTTACAGAGGGAATAAAGCCGACAACGGCTCCTGTATCCCCCACCCTGAAGCTCTTTGCAGGACCCATTTTAACGGTTTTAACCGGCTCTAACCTGCCGAACTTTTCTTCAAGGAACTCCTTAACGTAAGAGATAGGTATAAAATTTTCTCTGCTGAAAAACTGACCACCTACCGGCATAAGCTCAATAAAACGCACTTCTATACCAAAATCGGCAGAGAACCTGACAAACTCCTCAATCTCGTTATCGTTAAAGCCTTTTATCAAAACGGTGTTCAGCTTTACAGGGTTAAGACCAGTTTCCTTTGCCTTCTCTATTCCTTTAAGGACTCTGTAGAGAGCTCCCTCATCGGCCTTTGTTATGTAAGAGAACTTCTCAGGGTTTAACGTGTCAAGGCTTACGTTAACCCTGTTAAGGCCGACCTCTTTCAGCACTTCCGCTTTTTCACCGAGGAAGAAACCGTTTGTTGTAAGGGAAACTTCTCTGATTCCGTCTATCTCTTTAAGCTGGTAGATGAGGCTTTCAAGCCCTTTTCTTACAAGAGGCTCTCCGCCGGTTAATCTGATAGATTTCACCCCGAACTGAGAGAAAACCCAGACTATCTCGGCGATCTCTTCATACCTGAGGATTTCAGGATGAGGTATAAACTCTTTTTTTCCTTCAGGCATACAGTAGCGGCACCGGAAGTTACACCTGTCGGTTACGGAAACCCGTAAGTAGGATATGGCCATTTCTCCTTCCTGCTGAAGAACTAACTATCAACTATTTTACCACCTTCTCTTTAAGGAGCTCCTTCATCCTGTCAATCATTCCTTTCAGCAGGGAATATTTGGTTTTCAGGCTGGCCCTGTTAACAATCAGCCTTGCCGTTGAGTGAAGTATTACGTCAACTTCCCTCAAACCGTTAACTTTTAGAGTTGTCCCCGTTTGAACCAGGTCAACAATTCTGTCTGAAAGCCCAACTAAGGGAGCAAGTTCTACAGAGCCGTAGAGGGTAATTATCTCCGGGTGGATTCCCTTACTCCTGAAATAGGTGTCGGTAACCTTAGGGTACTTGGTTGCAACCCTTATGTAGGAGAGTTTGTCTAAGTCGTAAGGTTCAGATATATCCTCAGGCTCTGCAACAGAGAGCCTGCAAGCTCCAAACTTAAGGTCTAAAGGCTCGTAAAGGTCGTACCCTTTCTCCTCAATTACATCTTTACCGGCTATACCCACGTCGGCTGTTCCGTAGTAAACGTAGGTAGGAACGTCCATAGGCTTTACGAGGATGAATCGGAAGTTTTCCCATCGGAAGATGAGTTTCCTCGTTTCTGAAAGAGTTTCAGAAGCGTCTATACCGCTTTTTATAAGAAAATCAACGGCCTCTTTAAGGAGTCTGCCTTTTGGAAGTGCAACTGTTACAGTTTGATAGCCCATCACATCTCTCCTTCAGTATTTAAGCTCGCTGGGAACCCTCTCTATTTCAGCTCCAAGGGCTTTCAATTTCTCCTCAAGCCTCTCGTAACCCCTGTCAAGGTGGTATATCCTGTAAACCTCTGTTGTGTTCTCTGCACCAAGGCCTGCAACAACCAACGAGGCACTGGCTCTCAGGTCTGTTGCCGTAACCTTTGCACCAGTTAGCCTTTCAACGCCCTTAACAACAACCGTGTTTCCCTCTATTTTAAGGTCGGCTCCCATCCTCTGAAGCTCAAGAGCGTGCATAAACCTGTTCTCAAATATGGTCTCTTTAATCACAGAAACGCCATCTGCCGTGCACATGGCCGCCATAAACTGGGCTTGCATGTCTGTAGGAAATCCAGGGTAGGGCTGGGTTGTTATGTCGGTTCCCTTCAGTCTCTGCCTCTTCCTGACCCTCACCTCTGAAGGTGAGAGCTCCTCTATTTCAAGACCGGCTTCCTTGAACTTATCTATAACTGTTCCAAGGGTTTCAGAAGGAAAGTCTTCTATAACAACATCTCCACCGGCGGTGGCAACGGCCGAGAGGAAGGTTCCAGCCTCTATCCTGTCGGGCATTACAGAGTGAACGATGGGAGAGAGCTCCCCCTCTCCCTCAACAACTATAACGTCTGTCCCCTCACCCTCTATATGGGCACCGGCACTCTTTAGAGCCTTTGCAAGGTCAACTATTTCAGGTTCTTTGGCGGCGTTCCTTATAACGGTTCTTCCCTCTGCAAGGGTGGCGGCCATTAAAAGGTTCTCCGTCCCCCCAACTGTAGGGAAGTCAAGTGTGATGTCTGCACCTTTAAGCCTACCGTTAACGGAAGCCACTATGTAGCCGTGGGATATCTCTATTTCGGCTCCCATTTTAGAGAGACCTTTAAGGTGAAGGTCAACAGGTCTCAGGCCTATCGCACACCCCCCTGGAAGTGAAACCTTCGCCCTGCCAAAGCGGGCAAGGAGAGGACCCAGTGCCAGAATAGAAGCCCTCATCTTCTTCACAAGCTCGTAAGGAGCCTCAGGAGTGACTTCCCCCTCTTTTACCTTTACACGGCCAGGTTCCCTGCTAACGGCAAATCCCATGTGTTCTAAAAGGTCGCAGGTTGTGGCTACATCCATAAGGGCAGGAACGTTTGAAAGGTCAAGCTCACCGGTAAGGATAGAGGCAAAAAGTATTGGAAGGGAAGCGTTCTTTGAGCCAGATACCTTAACCCTGCCGTGGAGCTCCCTTCCACCTTTTATAACGAATTTCTCCATCAGCTTTTAACCCCCGTTACCACCCGCTCTATTCCGGAAAGATCTTTTAAAATATTAACTGAGTGAAAACCTGAAGACTCAAGAAGGGAAGCCACGTCTCTGCTCTGCCCCTCTCCCACCTCAAGGGCTATGAAGCCGCCGGGCTTTAACTTCTCTGAAGACTGAACTACCAATCTCTCTATTATCTCAAGCCCCGTCTCTCCGCCAAAGAGAGCAACGGCAGGCTCAAACTTCAGAACTTGCTTCTCTAAACGTCTATCATTTAAGGGAACGTAAGGTGGGTTGGAGACAACAACGTCAACCGGAAAGTCAACAGGAGAGAGTAGATCTCCCTTTAAAAAGGAGACGGCACTACAACCCATTCTTTCTCTGTTCAGCTCCGCAACAGAAAGTGCCTTTTTAGAGATATCTGTACCGTAGAACCTGTGCTTTCCGCTGGTTAGTCTGCAGAGGGTAAGGGCTATACAGCCAGAGCCGGTTCCCACATCAACAACAGTCAGTCCCTCTTTCCCTTTAAGGAACTCGTAAGCGGCTTCAACAAGGAGCTCCGTTTCAGGCCTCGGTATGAGAACACCCCTTTCAACGTGAAACTCAAAGCCGTAAAACTCCTTCTTCCCTGTTATGTAGGCTACCGGTTCCCCCTTTGCCCTGCGAATTATCAGCTGCCGGTAGTTCTCAACCTCTTCTTCGGTTAAGGGTCTGTCAAAGTTTGTGTAGAGCTCCACCCTGTCCTTTAAACCCAGCGAGTAAACCAGGAGAAGCTCGGCGTCAAGCCTCGGCGAACGGCTTCCCCTCTCCCTTAGAATTTCTGTAGCTCTCTTTAAGAGTTCTCCAACTGTCCACTTCATAGCCGTGGAATTATAAACACTCTGCTGGAAATGGTATAAGATAACAGCCATGATGGTTGTTCACCTTGAGAGAGTAGACTCAACAAACGAAGAGGCCAAGAGGGTTCCCTTCTGCCACGGACTCTGCATAGTTGCCAGAGAACAGACAGGCGGAAAGGGAAGGAGAGGAAAGAGTTGGCTCTCTGAAAGAGACAAAGGACTTTACGCCTCTTTTCTCTTAAGGCCTATAGAGAGGAACGTTACCCTCTCAAGCCTGGCCTTTGGATGGGCTGTGTTTAAAACCCTTTCCAACTTTTCAGAAGGCTTCTACCTTAAGTGGCCTAACGACGTTTACATAAAGGGCAGAAAGGTTGCTGGCGTTCTGATAGAAGGTCTGAAAGAGAGAACGGTAGTTGGAGTGGGAATAAACCTCTACTACACCCGGAAGGAGCTCTCCTTCTTCCCGGTTCCGGCAACGTCCCTTACGGCTGAAGGGATAGAATTTGATAGGGAAGAGCTTTTAAGGGAGCTCCACAGGAACATCCTTGAAACCCACTCACTCCTTGAAGAGGGTAAATTTAGGGTGGAGCTCTTTGAGGAAAACTGCCCGCTCATCGGCAAGAGCATAAAAGTTGAAACCGATGGAAACGTGCTTACTGGAAGAGCTCTGGGAATTGACAGGGAGGGAGCCCTCGTAGTTGAAACGGAAACCGGGATAAAGAGGCTCTTCTCAGGAGATGTAAGTGTAAGGGAGGTAAGGTGAAAGAGATAGAGTTTCCCACCTACAGGGAGCTCCTCAAAGACAGGCGCATCCTCTACTACATAAACAGAGCCGACTACTTCCTTGAGAGAATGGGCTACACAGACCACGGGATAAAACACGTAGGCTGGGTTGCAGAGAAATCCCGATGGCTTTTAATGGAAACGGTGGGAGACAGGCGGCTCTCAGAGCTTGCAGGAGTGGCAGGACTCTTACACGACATAGGCCACATAGTTTCACGGCACGGCCACGCCCAGAGCGGAGCTCTCCTTTCCTACCAGCTCCTTAAGGGCAAGGGCTACTTAGACGACGACCTGACAGAGATAACCTTCGCCATAGGGAACCACGAAGAGGGAACAGGAGAGCCTGCAACAGAAGTTGCAGCAGCCCTTGTAATTGCAGACAAATCCCACGTCCACAGAACACGGGTAAGGAGCAGAAAAACAATACGGGAGGACATCCACGACAGGGTAAACTACGCCGTCCTCTACAGCAACTTAGAGGTAGAAAAAGAGAGGAAAATAATAAAACTGGTTCTGAAGATAGACACAACCATCTCAGACCTTCTTGACTATTTCTCAATCTTTCAACCCAGAATGGAGATGTGCAGAAGGGCCAGCGAGGTTTTAGGATTTAAATTCCGTTTAAAGATTAACGATACAGACCTGTAAGATTTTGTATCATTCAGACTCAAGTTCAGAAAAGGGAGTTCCAATGAAGAACCTGAAGTGGAAGCTGCTCTTTGTTGTAGCGGTATTTTTAGGAGCCCTCTACCTTGACCTGACAAAACCGATAAACTTAGGACTTGACCTGAAAGGCGGAACCCACTTAGTTCTCCAGATAGATACAGAAAAAGCCCTTGAAGACGAAACTTCCACAGCCCTGAGAGAGATAAAGAGGAGATTGGAAGAGGAGAACATCCCTGTTGTCTCCGCCGTAAGGAAAGGAACTGAGATAGATATAGAGCTCCTCTCACCGGAATACACCAAAAAGGCGGTTTCTCTGATAAAAGACGATTACAGTCAGATGTTTAACATAACTACAAAGGGCAAAAAGATAGTTCTGAAGATGAAGCCCTCTTACAAGAGTAAAGAGATAGACAGGTTGGCAGAACAGGCACTTGAAACGATAAGGAACAGGATTGACCAGTTGGGCGTTGCAGAGCCGGTAATTGTCAGAAACGGGAAAGACAGGATAATTGTGGAGCTCCCCGGCGTCAAAAACCCTGAAAGGGCAAAAAAAGTAATTGGAAAAGTTGCAAACCTTGAGTTTAAGGAAGTTGTAGATACAGCCAGAACTCCCGACGAGCTGATAACAAAGCTCGGCGGAACAATTCCAGAGGGCGCAACGGTCATCGTTAAACCCTCACCCTCAGGGCCCAAGTTCTTCGTAGTTAAAAATGGAAAAGAGGAAGAGCTAAAGGTCAAGAGTTTAGAAGAGCTCGTAGAGAAGTTCGGCGGCCACGTTCCTGACGACCAGCAGATACTCTATGAGGAGATAAAGAACAAAGCGGGCAAAACTGTTGGTTACACGTTCTTTATCCTCAAAAGGGAGCCTATTCTCACAGGAGCCTACCTGAAAGACGCCTACCCGAGCCAGGACGAAACGGGAATGCCTGCAGTAAGTTTTGTTCTAAAAGATGAAGGAGCAAGAATTTTCTCCAACTACACCAAAAACCACATAGGAACAAGGCTTGCAATCGTCCTTGACAACAAAGTCCAGTCTGCACCTGTAATAAGGAGCGAAATCGGAGCGAGAGGCCAGATAACAGGCCAGTTTACATACCAGGAAGCCAGAGACCTTTCAATCGTTCTGAGGGCGGGAGCTCTCCCTGCACCTGTAAAGATAATTGAAGAAACGACAGTCGGTCCATCTTTGGGTAAAGAGTCTGTTGAGAAGGGAATAAAGGCTGGAATAGCTGGAATTGTAATCGTTATGCTCTTCATGGCTGTCTACTATAAAACAGCCGGTGTTATCGCAGACCTTGCACTTCTCATGAACGTGGTTCTTCTATGGGCAATGATGGTGGTTTTAGGAGCAACCCTTACGCTGCCCGGTATTGCAGGTTTTATCCTTACAGTTGGTATGGCGGTTGACGCAAACGTCATAATCTTTGAGAGGATAAGGGAGGAGCTCCGAAAAGGCCGAAACCTCTTTTCAGCCGTTGAGGCAGGCTTCTCAAGGGCATGGGGCACTATCCTTGACGCCAACATAACAACACTGATTGCCGCCGCAGTTCTCTTCCAGTTTGGAACAGGTCCCATAAAAGGTTTCGCCGTAACCCTCTCTTTAGGTATCCTCTCCAGCATGTTTACAGCCGTTTTCGTTACAAAAGTCTTCCTTGACCTTTTGGTCAAGTTCAAGCCTCAAATTTTCAGGGTTTAGGAGCAGAGATGAAAAAGTTTGACTTCATAGGAAAAAGATACTGGGCATACCTGTTCTCACTGACTCTCATAATTGGAAGCTGGGTTTACGGAGCTCTCATAAAAGGCCCAAAGTTCGGAATTGACTTTACAGGAGGAGTTTTAGTTGAAGTAAGGGTTGAGGAACCTCAGATAAATACGGGAACTCTAAGGGAACTGTTTAAGGGAAAAATTGAAGGTGTGCTGGTTCAAAACGTTGAGGGAGAAGGGAAAAACGACTTTATGATAAAAGCTCCTGTAGGTAAAGACCCAAACAAAACTGTAGAGATAATACGAACAGTTCTCAAAGAAAAGTTTGACGGCAAGGTTGAGATAAGAAAAGTTGAAATGATAGGGCCAACGGTGGGCAGGGAGCTGAGAGAAAAAGGGATAATGGCAATAATCTACGCTCTAATAGGAATACTCATCTACGTTGCCTGGCGGTTTGAACCGATATTTGCCTTCGGCGCAGTCCTGGCCTTAATTCACGATGCCCTTGCAACAACAGGAATATTTATGTCTGTAGGAAGGGAGTTCAGCCTTCCGGTGATTGCAGCCCTTTTAACGGTGATAGGTTATTCAATCAACGACACCATAGTTGTTTACGACAGAATCAGAGAGAACATGAAAGTTCTTCTAAGGAGCAAACCCTTTGAGGAGATAGTGAACGACAGCATAAATCAAACCCTTTCAAGAACGGTAATTACTTCTTTAACAACTCTTTTCGTTGTTCTCTGTCTCTACCTGTTTGGCGGAGGCGTTATAAACGACTTTGCATTTGTTCTGTTAGTTGGAATAACAGTTGGAACCTACTCCTCTATTTTTATTGCGAGTGCAATAGTTGTTGACTGGTACAAATACGTTAAGAAGGAGAAATGAAGACCATTTACAGATATATCTCCTACGAACTTCTGAAACTGATTTCTATCTCTTTTCTTCTGTTCCTCTTTGTAATTCTGGTTGATAGGGCATCAACTATAGCTGAAACGATTTTGGGTCAGGGAGTCTCTTTCTTTGAGTTTTTATCGGTTCTTATGAAGGGCCTCCCTGCTTTCTTCGGCATAGTAATTCCCATATCCTTTGTCATATCGGTCTTAATTCTGTTCATCCAGATGGAAAATAATAACGAACTGGTAGCTCTAAAGTCCTGCGGAGTCAGTGTAAAACAGATATCGGTTCCCGTTTTCCTTATGGGATTTGTGTTTTCTATATTTTCCTTTTATTCCTTAATGTTTTTAGCTCCAAAGAGCAACGTTGCGATGAAAAAGGAACTTGAGGAACTTCTGAAGAAGAAAATAACAATGAGCATCTCCCCAAAAAACTTCTCATCAAACTTTCCGGGAGTAACGTTCTACGTTGAAAAAGTTTTCCCTCAGAAAGGCCTCATAGAGAATTTCATGGTCTCCCTTCAGAAAAAGAGTAAACTACTGACAATTTTTGGGAAAAAAGGAACCCTGAGAACTGTTGGAGATACAGTTTTCCTTGACATATACAACGGAAGTGCCCAGTTGATAAACTGGAAGAAACCTAAAGAGTTCAAGTTATTAAAATTCAAAGACTACACAGTGGAGCTCTACAGGTTTTCAAAGAAGGAGAAGTTCAGTGCAGAGAAGTATAAAACACTGTTTCAGCTAATACGAGATAACAGTGTGGAAGGAAAAACGGAGCTCCTTAAGAGAACCTGCCTGTCTCTTTCTCCTCTAATCGTTGGAATACTTGCGTTCTCAATAGCTGTATCACTTCCAAGAGGAAGCATGGGAGTCGGTATCGCTTTTGGTCTGCTGTTGATTGTGGTCTACTATGTCATCTATACGCTGTCTAAAAAGTTCGCAGTTAAGTGGGGAGCTCCCTCAGTTGCCCTTCTGCCCGACATCCTGTTTGGAATTCTTGCAGCGGCCGGATACTACGGAGCAGTAAAGGAAAAACTCTCGCTTAACACCGGGTTAAGATGGTAAAGATTTTAGACAGGTATGTATTTTCGGAAGCCTTTAAAATACTGATTCTGTCTCTCGTTACTTTCCTCACGCTTTTTGGAATAGTTGACCTTGTAAGCCACATCAATCTTGTAATGAAAATCGGCCTTTCAAAAAGCCTGCAGTTCATTGTTGGAAGATTTCCTCTCTACACAGTAAGGGTTTTACCAATAGCTGTTCTGATATCAACCATGGTCACCCTTTCCAGATTCTCATCAACTAATGAACTAACTGTAGTAAGAGCTCTTGGAATCAGCATATACAGGTTCTCGCTACCTCTCTTTGCCCTTGCAGTAATCTCTTCCGCTTTCTCTCTCTTTGTTCAGGAAACACTACTTCCAAAAGGTTTAAAACTCACACGGTCAATTACTGAAGAACATGTAAAACCGGAAAAACTCAACGGAGTCTGGTTTCAGGACAAAAAAAGAGATTTTGTCTTCTTATGGTCGTTCAACCTAAGAGAAAAGACTGGAAAGTGGGCAAGCCTAATAAAGGTAAAGAACTTCCAGCCCACAGAAAGGTTAGACGCTGAAAAGGTTTACTACGCAGGAAAGGGAGTCTGGAAGTTTGAACAGGTTTTAAAGAGAGACCTTGTGAATTTTAAAACGGTGGAGCTCCCATCCCTTAAACTCAACTTAGGAGTTGATGTTAAAGATTTAAAACTATCAGGCATAAATCCTCAACAGTCCGGACTGTTTAAGCTCTACGTAACCATAAAACGGCTCAAAAAAATAGGTTACAACACAACAGAAATGGAGGTAGAGCTCTACTCAAAACTGGCCTTAGCTCTCTTTCCAATAGTTGTAACAGCAATCGGAATACCCTTTGGCGTTTACAATCCAAGGAACAGAAAGGGATACACACTTGCAATAGCCAGCCTGATAGTTGTTTTTATGTGGGTTACAACTGCTCTATTCTTAAGCCTTGGAAAGAGTGGGGTTCTACCGCCTCTCTACGCTGCTTTTGCTCCATTAATGCTCTTTGGAGCTCTGGGTCTCTTCCTGTTAGGGAGGGTTGAATCTTGAGTTTTTCTTTTAAGAAAGCAAAAAAAGCTCAGGAAGTTCTGAAAGAGAAGGTTAAACTAACACCCCTAAATAGAGAAGTGAAAACTGTAGCCGGCTGCGATTTAACATTCCTTGACCCGTTCAAAAATCCGACAATAGGAATAGGAGCATTTGTCGTTCTAACATACCCGGAGCTTGAAGTAATTGAAAGAGTTTACGAGGTGACTGAAGTAGAGATTCCCTACGTTCCAGGATTTCTGGCTTTCAGGGAGCTCCCTCTCCTTTTAAAAACCTTTCGGAAACTCAAAACAGAGCCAGACGTTGTTTTCGTTGACGGCCACGGGATAACCCACCCAAGAGGCCTCGGCATAGCTGCCCACTTTGGAGTTATAACGGGAATACCAACGGTAGGATGCGCCAAAAAACCGCTCTTTGGCGAGTTTAAAGAGCCCTGCAGAGAAGCAGGCTGCTACGAACCGATACTCCACCCTAAAACTAAGGAAACAATAGGCTACGCCGTAAGACTTAGGAAGAACTCAAAACCTGTCTACATCTCCCCGGGAAACCTGATAACGCCGGAAGAGGCTCTTCAACTTGCATTTAAAACTGCCAAAGGCTTCAAACTTCCAGAACCAACAAGACTTGCCCACAACTACCTACAAACAGTTAGAAAAGGTATAATACACCGCAAATTTAAGGAGCCGGAGGGTAAGAATGGCAGTTGAGAGGACACTGGTAATAGTAAAGCCAGACGCCGTTAAGAAGAACGCAGTTGGAGATATCATCAGAATTTTCCAGGAGAACGACCTGAAACTCCTTGCAGTTAAGATGGTTCACCTTACAAAGGAACAGGCCAAGAAGTTCTACATTGTCCACAAAGAGAGGCCATTTTACGATGAGCTTACAGACTTTATGTCTTCCGGCCCATGTGTCCCAATGGTTCTTGAGGGAGAAAACGCAATAGCAAGGGTCAGAGAGATAATTGGAGCTACAGACCCAGCCAAAGCGGCAGAGGGAACAATCAGGAAGAAGTACGGAACAGACGTTGGAAGAAACGCAGTTCACGCTTCAGATTCACCGGAATCTGCAGCTTACGAGATTCCTTTCTTCTTCAACCAGCTTGAAATTCACGACCAGTATTAAAATTTACTTAGGGGAAGGGAGCTCCCTTCCCTCAACTCTATACAGGAGACTGTATGGACGACAGTTTCAGTTTACTGGGTGTAGATAGAGAGCTCTGCCAGGAAGCAAAAGAATCCGGAACAGAAACGCCAGTTAAACACTTCGTTTTTGAAGACCTGTTAGACACATCAGAAAAACTCATCTGTTACTCAAAAGAGGCAGGCGAATTTTCTGTTCACAGCTACGTTCTGGTAAAGGAGAAACTCTCTTTCTTCTCCCGAAGAGAAGAGAAAGAGCTCGGATGTTATCTGGGCTACAAAAACGGTTCTGTTTACACTTTTGAAGACTTCAACTTCAAAATAAACTCATTTGAAGAGTTCACTCTTCTTACAGAAGCCGTAGAGGTAACAACGGGAAACTCGTTTTACTTTGAACTGTGCAACCTCTGTCAACTACCTGAAAAACTGACAGGAGAGCTTGACATAGCCCTCAGCATATACACCCAAAATATAAGGAAAATACCGCCCCTTACCCACTTTGACCAGATTGCAGATGAAAACAGGGAGCTCCTCAAGTTAGTTCTTAAAGGGAACACCAAAGCGAAGGAAAAGTTAGAAACCGAAGTGGGAGAGTCGGAAACAAAAAGGCTAATAGAAGAATTCAAGTCAAAACCGGAAGAGCTCTTTGATACATGCCTTCTTTACCATGGAAACAGTTACACAGTAATAGGAATAATAACTTCTATAAAAGAAATTAACATTAAAAACCACGCTCTTACATCTATTGATATTTTTTCAGAAGAGATAGAGCTTACAGTTCTAACTCACCAGAAGATTAATCTCAACGAAGGAGAAAGAATAGAGTTAAATGGTAGAATGTTCGGTATAGCTGCCGTTTAGGAGGAGAGGTGAAAGTAGGAAGGTTTAAACACGGAGACAGAACCATTTTCGGAATCATAAAAGGAAAAGAGATAGTGCCTATCAAAGAAAAACGGATTTCAGAAATTATGGAAACCATAACTCCAGAAGGAGAACCTCTGACCTTCAGAGATATAAAGTTCCTATCACCAACAAGACCCACAAAAATAGTGGCAGTAGGTCTCAACTACAAAGCCCACGCTGAAGAGATGGGAAAACCTCTGCCTGAAGAACCTCTCCTCTTCATGAAACCATCAACGGCAGTTATCTCCAACAAAATGAAAATAATAAAACCGAAAATGTCTCAAAGAGTAGATTACGAAGGCGAACTGGCCGTAGTAATTGGAAGAAAATGTAAAAAAGTATCTCCGGAAGAAGCACCAGATTACATTTTAGGATACAGTTGTTTCAACGACGTAACAGCAAGAGACCTTCAGCAAAAAGACGTTCAATACACAAGAGCAAAATCCTTTGACACATTTGCCCCTTACGGCCCGTGGATAAATACAGACATAGACCCAATTGGACTGAAAATAACAACACGAGTAAACGGAGAAGTTAAGCAGGAAGGAAACACGGAAGATATGATATTTTCTCCCTTTGAGCTGGTCTCATTCATATCACAGATAATGACACTCCTTCCTGGAGACGTAATAGCAACAGGAACTCCCCCCGGCGTTGGCCCCCTTCAAGCCGGAGACAGAGTAGAAGTTGAAATAGAGGGAATAGGAACACTTATTAACTACGTCGTTGATGAAGAATAGCTACAAAGCTAATTAAATTTAAATTTCAAGAATCCCTAGACTTAGGCAAAAACAGTTCGGAATATCCAGGTTTAAATCCCACTAGTTCAGATAAAACTCTTTTTGCATGATTAGGGAGCTCCGATGCCTTGAAGTTTAAATCCCACTAGTTCAGATAAAACTTTCACAAAAATTGAGTATAATCACAGCTGACAATAGTTTAAATCCCACTAGTTCAGATAAAACTGTGCTTCAAGGGGTTCATATGATTGTGCTTTTGACGTTTAAATCCCACTAGTTCAGATAAAACCTTGACAGAATGTCATCTCCAGAAACCATAACTCCT
>WFNZ01000020.1 GCA_015488335.1 Thermovibrio sp. | reverse complement strand
GATTAAAGGTAAGGGAGCCTATTAAGGAGGAAATATTGAAAGTTCTTGTTACAGGAGGAGCAGGGTTTATTGGAAGTCATATTGTTAAAGCTTTAGGTGAATTAGGACATGAAGTTCTGGTTGTTGATAGTTTAATAAAAGGGCATAGGGAAGCTGTTTTGTTCGGGAAGTTAGAAGTTCTGGATGTTGGTGATAAAGATCTTATATCGGAAGTTCTGGAGCAGTTTAAACCTGATGCTGTTATGCACTTTGCGGCATTTATAGAGGTAGGAGAGTCTGTAGAAAATCCGAGAAAGTACTATGAGAATAACACTGTTAAAACTTTGTCCTTACTTGATGCAATGCTTGAGCATGATGTAAAGAATTTCATTTTTTCCTCAACTGCTGCTGTTTATGGAAATCCTGAAAAAGTTCCCATTCCGGAAACGGAAACTGTGAAACCTATTAACCCTTACGGTCAGTCAAAGGCCTGTATTGAGAAAATTTTGTCTGATTACAGTAAGGCTTACGGTTTAAAATTTGTTTCTTTAAGGTATTTCAACGCTGCTGGTGCTAATCCTGAAGGGAGAATAGGAGAAAGTCATAATCCTGAAACTCATTTGATTCCACTGATTTTGAAAACAGCTAAGGGGGAAAGGGAAAGTATCAAAATTTTCGGGACGGATTATCCTACTCCTGACGGAACCTGTATAAGGGATTACATACATGTGGATGATCTGGCAGAGGCTCATGTTTTGGCTTTAAAGTATCTTTTAGACGATGGAGAAAGTGAAATTTTTAACTGTGGTTATGGTCATGGATACTCTGTTAAAGAAGTTATAGAAACGGCAAAGAGAGTAACTGGTGTAGATTTTAAGGTTGAAGAGGCTGATAGAAGGCCCGGAGACCCGGCCATTTTGGTAGCAGATAGCTCTAAACTTAAATCTAAACTTGGCTGGGAACCTAAGTTTGATGACCTTGAGTATATTGTTAAGACTGCATGGAACTGGGAGTTAAATAGAAGGTTCTGAGAATAGAATATCTGATTGTTGTGGTCTCTTTATTTGGAAAATAGATTCAGGTTGAGTAACTGGTTTTCCCCGGAGGACGTTAGATGCCTGATTTAACGGATAGGGTAGATAGGCTGGAAAAGGCTATTATGGAGCTTGTTTACGATAAAAAAGCGAGAACGATCTCCCCTTCAAAGCAGGGATGAATCGCACGGCATAAGCCGTTGAAACCAAATACTCTGAGAGTTAAATTTAAACTATGAACGAACTCAAACAGGCAAAGATAAGACAAACACTTAAAGAAACCAGAGAAAAAAGGAAACACCAAGTAGCCCGTGTCTATCAGTTAAAACTCCAGAACCTTTCAAGGTCTGATATAGAAAAGCTCAACAGACTCTTCCTTGAAGCCAAGTGGCTCTATAACTACGTTGTAGCAGACATTGAAAACCGACTAAACGGAAATACTTGGAAACTAAAAGAAGTTGAAATCAAAACTTCAGAAGGTTTTGAAAAGAGAGAGATTAAAACCCTCTCTTCTCAGATGAGACAGGGAATAGTTGAGAGGATAAAACACTCCCTCATCTCGCTTAAAAGAGCTAAAGAAAAAGGGAAAAAAGTAGGGAAACTTCAATTTAAAAGTGATGTTAGGAGTATACCGCTAAAGCAGTATGGAATAACCTACAAGATTTCTGGAGACAGGAACAGAGTAAAGATACAGGGAATAAAGAAGAAAATCAGGGTCTTAGGACTCCACCAGCTACCTAAAGAGTGTGAAATAGCAAACGGACTGCTTGTGAAGAAACCCTCAGGATACTACCTTTATATCACCTGCTACCTGCCGAAAAAGAGGATTTTAGAGGAAATCAAAAAAAATCAAGTTAAACAACCAGTAGGGATAGACCTTGGGATAAAACACCAGCTAACGCTGTCAACAGGAGAGAAGATAAGTTGGTATGTTCCTGAAACCAAAAGACTCAAAAAGCTCCAGAGAGAACTTTCAAGGAAAGTTAAAGGCAGCAGAAACTACCTTAAGACCAAGCAGAAACTCCAGAAAGAGTGGGAGTATATCCAGAACAGGAGAAAAGATACACAGAACAAAGTAATCAGCTACCTCAAAAGGTTCTCCCTCATAGCAGTTCAAGACGACTACATAAAGAGCTGGCACGAAGGATTATTTGGAAAGCAGGTTCAGAACACAGGGATAGGAGGAATAACTGCAAGGCTGAAACGTCTTGCGACTCTTATTCCTGTGTTCTTTGTAGATAGATATGAACCTACCACTCAAACCTGTTCTTTCTGTGGACATAGGCAGAGGGTAAGACTTTCAGAAAGGACATTTAAGTGTCAAAAATGTGGTAGAGAGATAGACAGAGACGTTAATTCTGCGAGGAACATACTCAAGGTAGCGATAGAGAAACTTAAGGGAGAAGGAAAACTCCTAAAAACCCTACCCGTGGACTGCGGGGAAGTAACGCCTGTGGAGTGGAAGTTATCCCACGGTGAAGCAGGAAGCCTATCACTTTAGTGGTAGGAGGATGTCACGTTCAGCATAAGACAGAGATGGAAATACAGAGTCTCAAAAGAGAAATGAAAGAGTTTAAGGATGAAATGAAGGAGTTTAAGGATAGAATGGATAAGGAAGTTAAACGTATGAATAAGCAATGGGGTGAACTCGCTAATGAGATGGGAGCAATTGTTGGGGATATTATTTTCCCTGCTACGAGGCCTGTGGTAAGGAAGTATTTTGATTGTGATCCAGTTGACTTGATGATGAATGTTGAGAGGAAGAGGGACGGTAGAAGAGAGGAATTTGATGTGATGGTTGTTTGTGAGGATAAGGTTTTTCTGATTGAAGTTAAGAGTACTCTCAGGCAGGAGCATATAGGTCAGGTAAAGGAGAAAGCGGAGAGGTTTAAAGAACTTTTTCCTGAGTACAGTGATAAAGAGCTGATATTAATCCTTGGTACTTTTAGCATAAAAAGGGAGCTCCTCAACCAGCTAACAAAAGAAGGTATTTACGGAATGGCTTACAGGGAGTGGGAGTATACGGATATTCTGAACTTTGAGGAGCTCCACAGAAAGAACAGGAAAGATCACTGAACCTGAGAGGAGTTTAGGTTATAGGGGGAGCTCCACGACGAAGGTATTTCTATCTACCGTGTAGATTTTTCCGCCGTGGTCTTCTACGATCTTCTTAACGATTGAAAGGCCTAATCCCCAGCCTTCCTCTTTTGTTGAGACGTAGGGAGAGAAAAGTTTATCGGCTATCTCTTCCGGAATGCCGGGGCCGTTATCTCTGAAGACCATGTAAACTTTTCCGTCTTTTTCTGTTGTTGAGACTTTTACTTCTGTTGCTCCGGCAGAGATGCTGTTGTCTATAAGGTTTATCAGAACTTCCCTTATCAGGCTCCTGTCTACGGGGATTTTCGGTATCTCCTCAAACTCATACTTGATCTTTATCCTGTTCTCGTAGGGCTCCAAAGTGCTTTTAATCAGGTCGTTCAGGTCTGTAAGTCTCTTTTCCGGTAGGGGTAGTCTTGCAAACTTTCTGAACTCATCTATGAGCCTTTTTATCACTTCAACTTCTTCTAAAATTGAATCTACAGCTCTTGAGAGGTTTTCGTCGTTAAGCTTACCCTTTGAAAACAACCTTTTTATCCTATCGGCGTTTAGCGTGATTGGAGTTAGTGGATTTTTAATCTCGTGGGCGATTCTCTGGGCTACTTCTCTCCAGGCTTCCGACTTTTTTGCCCTTACCAGTTCTGTAACGTCTTCAACTATTAAGATTCTGTCTCCCACTTCCGGAGAGGTTATAACTTCAACTGTAAGGAACTTTTCTCTTCCGTCTATCTCCTCTCTTACCTCTCCACGGCTTTTGTTGTTCTCTATCAGGTTTTCTACAACTTTTTTAAAGTTTGGATACCTTGAGAGGATGTCCCATATAGACTTTCCTTTTGACTCCTCTGAGAGTTTAAAAAGCTTTTTAGCCTCTTTGTTGCAGGATATTACCCTGCCGGAGAAGTCAAAGGTAATGATTGCAGGAGAGATGGCGTTCAGGACGTCCTCAAGGTATTTTCTGTTCTCTTCAAGGTTTTTCTGGAGGAGCTTGAGCTGTTCTACCATTGAGTTGAAAGCGTGAATTACGTGTTTCAGCTCGTCTGTTGCTTCATCTTCCGGTATTTTGACCGAAAGGTCTCCTGTTGATATCTTCTCGGTTGCTCTGTAGAGGGCTTCAATGGGAATGGAAATTCTCCTTTCAAAGTAGCGGGCGAACCAGAGAGCTCCAAACAGAACTGCAATTCCCATTACTCCGAAAGTAAAGGTGTAGACCGCTTTTATTGGGGTTTTGAAGGCAACTAATGTCTGGTAGTTTGAGTGGAGTTCCTCTATCTGAGCAACCTCTTTTTTTAAATTTTCGGGAAGCTTTTTGGATACGCAGACGAAATTGTGGCCAAACCTTTTGCATACAACTACCTGACCTGATGTTTTATCAAAAAAGGCATAATATTTAAGTTTTTTAATCTGTTTTATTTCGTCTTCAGAAAGGGGAAAGTTCCCTAATTCCTCGTTCCTCTTTCCACTTTCCCTGAAAAAACCGTCTATACCGTAAGCTTTCAGCGTATACGGGTAAACTTTCCTGTAGGCAAGCTGTTTCTCTTTTCTCTCAAGGTCAGACTCTATGAACCTTAAGAAGTTCTCTGTCGTTTCGTAAGAGGTTTCAACGATCCTCTTAACCTGAATTCTCAGGAGCCTGTCAAGTCCCTGATTTATTACGCCTGAAGCCAGGAATATTGAGAAGAGTGCCGGCCCTAAAACCAAGAGGAGAAAGGCTGTGAATATTTTTACCCGCAGGTTGGTTTTAAAGTGGGGAAAGAAAAAGAGGGCGAGGTTTCTGACAAACAGTATAAAAAGGATAGTTATAACTATAAGGATTAAGGCCATGAGGACGTGAAACAGAGGATTGTTCAGGTAGAACTCTCCGGAAAAAGAGGAGAGGGCGGAGACCCCGAAGTAGCCAACGATAAATATTCCAGCAAGTAGAAGGAAAGCTAAGGCTAACTTCTTATACACCCACAATCTCTCTCAATTCCGTTACAAAGGGAGAGGCAGATTTCTTAGGGTTCCTCTCAAGTTCTTTTATTTTTTTAATAGCTTTAGGGAGTTTCTCTATCAGGTCGCAGGCTTTAAGGCTCTCTTGAGTTAGTTCTTCCGCCGCTATGTCTCCTGCAAGGGAGTGGAGGAATACGCCGAACTTTGCTGCATCTTCTTCTTCAATTCCCATTCCGAGGAGAGCTCCCACCACTCCAGAGAGAACGTCTCCTGTTCCTGCCGTTGCCATTCCCGGGTTTCCTATAACATTTACGTAGGTTTTCCCCTCTTTTGTTGCAACTACAGTTCTTCCGCTTTTAAGGACTAAAGTTACTCCAAAGTGCTGTGAGAACTCAAGGGCAACCTCACAGGGAGCTGACAGGATCTCCTCTTTGCTCTTTTTGGATATCCTTGAGAACTCTCCGATGTGGGGAGTAAGGATCGTTGGAACTTCCTTTAGCTTTAAAATTTCAGGGCTCTCTGAGAGGGCGTTTATTCCGTCTGCGTCAATAACCATGGGTAGGTTGCACTCTTTTACAAACTCTCTGACGAACTCGTAGGTGTCGGGGTTGTTGCCGAGCCCCATTCCTATGACAACTGCCGAGAACTTGCCATTCTCTACCGTCTCTAAAACAGGTTCCAATTCGCCGATTCCAAAGTATCCCTTCCCATCGTCCTTTATGGGAATTGACATGACCTCTGTCAGTTTTGTCTCAAATATCTGGTTGAGAGACTCCGGAACTATTACAGTTGAGAGGCCTGCTCCTGTTCTTAAAACAGCCTCTGCGGCCATTGAGGGAGCTCCCGTTTTCCCGACAGAACCTCCTATTACTGCAACGTGGCCAAAGGTGTACTTGTGGTCCATTATCTCTCGGGGTGGAAGTGTAAAGAGGACCTCATCTGCTGTTAAGAGATACCTTTCGGGGCCTAAGAGGAACGGGACATCTTCAGGAATTGAGATGTCTGTAACGAAAACTTTTCCGCAGCTTTCACAGGCCGGTGGAAATACGTGAGCAATTTTTGGGTAGGCGAAGGTTACAGTGTAGTCTGCAACAACATGTTTTCCTATAACTTTCCCTGTGTCTGCCGAAAGGCCGGAAGGTATATCTACAGAAACAACCGTTCTGTTTGACCTGTTTATCAGGTCAACAACGTCGGCGTAGAACCCTTGTAAAGGTTTTGAAAGGCCGGTTCCGAAAAGGGCGTCTATAACTATTTCAGACTCCTTCAGGAGCTCGTAGAGCTCTATCAGTCTTTCCGACGTATCTATAACGTGAACGGGAACCGGAAGTTTTGAGATTATCTCGTAGTTCTGTCTGGCATCTCCTTTAAGGTTTTCAGGTTGAGTGGTTAATACAACTGTTACTTCGTACCCTAAGTTGTAGAGGTGCCTTGCAGCTGCAAGTCCGTCTCCTCCGTTGTTCCCTTTTCCGCAGACGACGAGGACGGAGCTCCCCTTAACATACCTGTAGACAACTTCTGCAACTCCCCTTGAGGCGTTCTCCATTAAAACAATTCCGGGAATGCCAACGGTTTCTATCGTTTCCCTGTCTATCTGTGCCATCTCTCCGGCCTTTAAGAGCCTCATCTCTCCCTCCTCAGGTTACCTTTTCTGTGCCATTTCTCTTTCGTACTTCCTCTTTAGTTTCTTGTACTTCTCAAGTGCTAACCTTTTCTGAAGCGGAGAAAGTCTGTCTATGAAAACAACACCGTTCAGATGGTCTATCTCGTGCTGAAGAGCCCTTGCAAGGAGGTCTTCTCCTTCAATCTCAAAATCCTCTCCGTTTAAATTCTGTGCCTTCACCTTTACGTAGGCAGCCCTCTTAACCTTCCTGTAGAGCCCCGGAAGTGAAAGGCAACCTTCCTCTTTTACGATCTCTCCCTCCTGGGCTACTATTTCAGGGTTTATTAAAACTATCTGTTCTTTCCCCTGCTTTTCGGTCCTTGAGTGGAGGTCTATAACAACGACCTGCTTTAGAACGCCTACCTGATTTGCAGCAAGTCCCACTCCACCCCTTTTGTACATGGTTTCAAACATATCATTTACAAGGTTTATTATCTTCTCGTTGAACTCTTTAACTTCCTCTGCCTTTGTCTTTAATATTTCGTTTGGGTAAATAACGATATCTCTCTCCATTTAACGTTCCTCCTTAAAATTTCCAGACTCTTTAAAACGTCTTCATAGGTTTTGTTTTCAAGGTTTAAAATATACTCCTGTTTCAGCTTTTCCATCTGGGTGAACACTTCAGGGTAGTTCACCGTTCCCGTTCCCATGGGAAAGTGGTTGTCCTGGAGTCCTAAGTTGTCGTGGAGGTGGAACTCGTAGATTCTGTTTCCCAACATCTCAAACCACAGTGAAACGGGAACTTCTGAAAACAGGTTCATGTGGCCAACGTCTAAACAGACTCCTGCGTTTTCGGGAAGGTTTTTTATAAAATTTTTTAGGTTCTTGGGATTTCTATCAAAAACGTTCTCAAGGGCTATTTTTCCGTTCCATTCTTCTGTAACCTCTTTGAAGGTCTCAAGAGCTCTCTCAAACCAGCTGTTGTAAAAAGGGTCAACTTTCTGGGGGTGGTAGCCTGTGTGGAAAACGATAACTTCGGCGTTTAAAACCCTCGCTGCTGTTACAGTTTCAAAGAATCTATCTCTTGTAGCCCTTAAGACGTAGGAGTCAAGAGCTCCCGGGTTGAGGTCTATAAACGGGGCGTGGACTGTTATGGGAGCTCCCCCTGCAAGCCTTCTCAGCTTACCGAAATCTTTGAGTGTGAGGGAATCTAACACTTCTGCAGTTAGCTGGAGCTCCACCCCCAAACCAGCTTTTACAAACCGTTCTATCAGCTGGGGGTTTTTCAGTATCTCCTTTCCAGAAACGTGGGCAACAAGTTTCATAGTCATTCCTTTATCGTAAAATCTGAATTGTTTAAATTAAACTAATCTGGAGGGAAAGTGAAATCAACTACGGCCGCCCTTCTACTCCTTTCCCTTCTTCCTCTTCCCGCTTTTGGGTTCCAAATTTCCGGTGAAACCGGGTTTTACGGGGTTCATCTTAAGGGAGACTACAGACGGGAGCTGGGTCTTGAGAAGTGGAGGGGAAGGAAGACCGGTTATTACTACCGTTTAAACATCGGTAAAACTTTTTATCTGAGCAGGGGAACAGTCTTCAAGTTCTCTGTAACCTCCGGAACGACTAAAGTTCCCTGCGTTAACATCTTCACATCAAACGGTGATTCTCTCTTTTCGGGAGGGGGTAAAACCTTTAACGTTGGGGAACTCTACCTGAGTAAAAAAGGTTTCCTCTTTAAAAACCTCAACCTGAAACTTGGTAAACAGACCTTTGAAATTCCTGCCCTTTTTAGAGACAGCCTCTGGGGAGCGAGCTTTGACTATTCCTTCAAAGGCTATTCACTCTTCTGGAACCAGATTGCAGGTTACGAGGGGAAGTTCCTGCTACCTGAGAGGAAGAATGAGGATGACGTTGATATAGCCGTTTTTGGAGTTGAAAAAGGTAGTTTAACTTTTGGTGGCTACAGGATTATGGATGCTAAGGGACCTTCTCCAGCTGTATTTAAAAACGGCCTGTTCCTGAAATTAAACGGGAAAAACTACACAGTTTCAGTAGTCTCTCAGAACGGAAACTACGGCGGTTGGGGGGAGCTCTCTCTGGGCTCTCTGAAATTTACCGGTGGTTACTGGCAGAAGGGGATAACTACTTATGGTTACAGGGAAGACCTGAAAGGTGAAGGTCTCATTTTCAGGCCAACTTTGGGAAATTTGCGCTTCGGGAAAGTTTCATACTCTTTCAGCTACCGGAATCTGCCGATTAACCTTTATGCTGCAAGGTTTGAGACTGCTTCTGGCAGACTGATAGGAAACGAGGCGGGAGGAGAGGTTGACTACCCGGTAAAGGGGGGAGCTCTCTTTTTAAAGGGTGCTCTTGGCAGCGATGGAACCTACGCATTTTTCGGCGGTTACAGATGGGGAGTGAAACTTCCAGAGAGTTACGGGAATTTAAGCATTAAGCTGAAAAACTACTTTGATGTTATCGGCGAATACGCAGACTTTCCAGGTAAGCCCTACCCCGCACAGCTTGAGTATGAGGGCTGGGCTGAGTATAAGCACGTAGGGTTCTGGCACTCAGCCTATAAGCTGACTGCCTATACAGACAACTTCCGTTTCAAGGTTTCAACGGGAAAGAACTCAAAGTTTGACTACGTCGTCTGGGGAAATACTTCAGACAACTTCCTCTACCAGAGGAGCCACGGGAAACTGTGGCACCTTGAGGAGCTCTATACATTCGGGAGAAACTACAGTGTCGGTCTTCAGCCGGTTACAGTTGAACCACTCTTTTCAGATTACCTTCCCGGTGTTTCCTACAAGGTTAACGGTTTGATAGCCTCTCTCTTTTACCACAGGCTTGACAGTGGGAGAGGAAGTCAGGACCACGGAGTTTCCATTCTTTCCTACAAAAACCTTTCTTACGTAGCGGTTTTCAACGGGAGCTCCACCCAGTCGGCCCTCTCACTCTTCCTGAGACGGGAGAACTTCTCCGTTGGCGGCGTAAAAGAGTGGGGACACGGCCACAGAGGAGACTGGGGAGCTGTTTTCGGCATAAGGGGTTCTCTCTTTGGAACGGGAATTTCTGTGGAATACAGGGTCTTTTCAAACTCCTTTTCAACCTTTAACTTGAAGGAGTTTTACAGGGACGTTGGCCTTGCACTGAGACCGGGAGAGAGGGGAATCCGCTACGCTACAGCTTCTTTAGAAAGACCTTTAAACTTCTGGAAGTTTCCCAGGTTCTCAACAAAAATCCGGCTAATCTACGACAGACTCTACAGGTTCTCTGGAGAATACATTGCTCAGGAGTTCGGTCTTGGAATTATTCTGAAACCGGGAAAAAGGTGCAGTTTGGAACTCCTTGGAGGTGTGGGGAGCTCCTCAATCAACTATACAGGGCTTCGGTTTAAACTCAGCTGGTAGAATAATGGACTACGAATTCAGGAGAAGAACCTTGAAGGTAAACACAGAACTTTTGAGCCAGATAGATTTTGATAAAAGTAACGGCTTAGTTCCCGTTGTGGTTCAGGATGTCAACACGAAAAAGGTTCTCATGGTTGCCTACGCAAACAGAGAAGCACTTGAGAAAACCCTTAAAACCGGTTATGCCCACTACTACTCCCGTTCAAGGGGGAAGCTCTGGAAAAAGGGTGAAACTTCTGGAAACGTTCAGAAAGTTAAAGAAGTTTTACTTGACTGCGACGGCGACACTCTCCTTTACTTAGTTGACCAGAAAGGAGTTGCCTGCCACACAGGAGAATACAGCTGTTTCTTCAGGAAAGTAGCGGAGGAAAAATGAAAATAGGTGAAATTTTAGAGGAGCTCTACAGGGTTGTTGAGAAGAGAAAGAGGGAGCTCCCAGAAAATTCCTACACCGCATCCCTTTTTAAGGCTGGCGAAGACAGAATCCTTCAGAAAGTTGGAGAAGAAGCAATAGAGACAATACTGGCCCTTAAGTCTGGAAATAGAGGAGATGCCGTTTATGAGGTTTCCGACCTTCTCTACCACTTAACAGTTGCCCTTGTAAACAGCGGTATAACCTACGATGAGATAGCCGAGGAGTTAAAGAGGCGGATGAAGTAGTGAGAATAGACAGGTTAGACAAATACTTTAATCCAGAAGAGTTAGGGAGGCTTTTACAGAACTTTGTTTCCTACCTTGGGGCCTCTGTTGGAATATTTGACGAAAGTGGCAATCTCAGGTTTGTGGATTTTATGCCTCCTTACTGTGAGGTCATCAGTTCAAGAGTTCCAGAAAGGTGTGAAGCAGACAGAAGAGAACGGTTTGAAAAAGCGAAGAGGCGAAAGAAACCGTTTCTCCACACCTGCTTTGCCGGAAAGCTAAACTTTGTGATTCCCCTGAAGTTCTACTCAGGGAAGGACGAGTTCTTTATAGGCGTTGCCGGTGGCTGACAGGGTTTAGAGAAACTCTCCCGGCGGGAGATAGAGAAAATAAAGAAACTTGCCGACGAGATAGGTATTGATAGAGGTCTTCTCTTAAGGCTGGCAGAAGAGGACTATCAGTTTGGCTGTCAACGGTTGGGATTTCCCATCCCGAAAGTGGGCAGGAAAAGTGCCCTGCTTTTCCAGTGTGAAATGTTCCAGAGGGCTTTTCTGAGACGCTTAAAACTGCCAGAAAACTACCCAAGGGAGCTTTTAAAGGTTCTAAACCGGATTGAGGAGGTTATAGGCTGGAACTTTGTAAAGCGGATCTACAGCGATGAGAGTGTTCTTGCCCAACCTCTTCTTGACGCCCTCAACGATTTAGTTGATTCTTTTGAGTTTCTTGCAAAGAGAACACTCCCCAAAAGGATTGTTTACTACGCCTTCAGAGATCCCCTAACGGAAGTTTTCAACCGCCACTTTCTTCAGGAACAGCTCCACTTTCTTTCAAGGAACAGAGAGAACTTTCCTGTCGGAATTATCTACTTAGACCTGAATAACCTAAAAAAGGTTAACGATATCTACGGCCATAAGATTGGAGACCTTTACATTCAGCAGTTTGCATCTATACTCCGGTCGTCTGTAAGGAAGGGAGATTTCGTTTTCAGAGTAGGAGGAGATGAGTTTTTAATTCTTGTCCCTAAGGCAAATGAGAGAGTTCTAAACAGAATAGTTCGGAGAATTGTTTTAAACACGGAAAATGTTAACAGAGATGGGGAGCTCCCCGTCCCCATCTCCTTCTCTGCAGGTTGGAGTTTGTGGAGCTCCCCTGAAGAGCCCTTTGAGGAAGCCCTTGATAGGGCAGACAAGATGATGTACCTAAATAAGTTCTCCGGTTAACGGCAGACCATCGGCCCTAAGGGAGCTCCTCCCAGCAGGTGGAAGTGGAGGTGGTATATCTCCTGACCTCCATCCCTGTTACAGTTAACCAGAACCCGGTAGCCGCTTTCGGCTATTCCCAGCTCTTTTGCTATCTCTTTGATAACCGTAAATATGTGGCCTATAAGTTCTTTGCGTTCCTCTTTTAAATCGTTAACCGTAGGGATGTGCTCCTTTGGAATCACAAGAACGTGAACCGGTGCCTGGGGATTGATGTCGTGGAAGGCCATAACCTTTTCGTCCTCGTAAACGACCTTTGCAGGTATTTCACCCTTTACTATCTTACAGAAGACGCACATCTTTCCCCTCCTTTTGCGTATCTCTCCTGTAGTTTAACAAAGTCTGCAGCTGCAACTGCCGATATCTCATATCCTGATAGATAGTAAAGCCAGTTGTTAACCGCTACAGACGAAACAGCAAGGGTTTTACCTCGGTAGCTCATAAACCCGGTAAACCACTCACACCTTCCCTCAGGATAACTTCGCTCCGTAAGAGTTCCCGTTTTTCCGCCGACTGTAAGACCGCTGTACTTTCTGAGAAGCCTGAAGTACTTTCTATTTGCTACCGTTCCAATCTTTACGGTTAAAACCATCATTTTTTTTATCTCATCTGCCGTTTTTTCTTTTACCACTCGTCCCATGTTAACAGGTTTAAAGTCGTACTCCTTTCCCGTTTTAAGGTCTATGACCTTCTCTACTATGTGGGGTTTGACCATCACTCCGCCGTTTACTATCGTCTGGGCAATGAGTGCTTCGTGGAAGGGGCTGGTTACAGTATCGCCGAGTCCGGCTGCCGTAAGGGCTAATTCGTAATCGTCAAGGGGTTCCCTTAAAATTCCCCACGGGAAGTCGTAACCTTTCCTGTTAAATCCGAACCGGTAGGCATACTCCATGAGCCTTTTCTTTCCTATAAGCCTTCCAAGGTTCCCAAAAAACGGGTTGGCAGAAGTGGCGAAAGACTGAGAGAAGATCCTTTCAACTCTATAGGAGCTGTTGAGCCAGACCGAGGGAGAACAGGAGTCCCCTAACCCTCCACAGTTTAGCTCTGTTTTTGGAGTAGCAATCCCTGTATCTAAAGCCGCAGCTGCTGTTACAATTTTGAAGGTTGAGGCTGTTGGAAATGAGCGTTTAAAGAGAAGGTTTGGATATTTAAGACTTGAAACTGCAGCTACAACTGAGCCAGTTTTTGGGTCTAAGGCCACATAGGCACCATACTTTACTTTGAATCTCTTAAACTCCCTTTCAACAATTTTCTGGAACTGAGGGTCTACTGTGAAAATGATTTTGTAATTCCCAGTGTTGTATACAAATCTGTTTCCTTCAATTTCCGCCTTCTCAAAAAGCTGGTATTGAAGTTTGAAGTCGTTTTCAAGTTCCTTCACAAGTTCCGGTTTCTGTTCTTCATTTGTTTCTTCAATTTTCGCCTCTGCGTTTTCAAGTTTCTCTTTCTGCGGCAGGATAATGGCGTTGATAAAACTTGCAAGTAAAAGGAAAAGCAGTGCTGAAAATACCGGAACGGTAAAAAGCTTAAACCTTCTTTTCATACTTCCTCCGCTGCAGCATATAATATATGCACTATTACAGGAGGTTCAGCTTGACTATTAGAGGGGTTCTTATAGAGGCGGCCTACAGAAGGTTGGGGAAAGTTTCCATCTCTCCCAACGGACTTGACAGGATTTTAGAGAAGGTTAAGGGGGTGTGGCGGGAGCTCCCCCCATCTACTTCTCCCGGTTCTGTTGGAGCAGTTGACGGCAGCAGGAACAGGAAAGAGTTTTCAGGATACGTTGTTTACGCAGTTGGTGCTGCATCTGTGACGTTTAACGGCGGTAAACCTTCAGGAATTGAAATAGATGCGGATGTTGATCTTTTAAAACCCTCAGAGTATTCAGATTCAAGACTCAGAATACTGATGGGTATATTGGAGTTTAAGAGAGCTCTCTCTATTCTTCCAAAAGTTTCCCTCTTAATGCTTGATGGCTCTGTAATCGGAGCCCTTATAAGACCACCTTCCTTCTACCATGAAGTTTCCAGTAACGGCGAAATAAGAGAGAGAATGTGGAAACTCTTTCAGGAACTGGAGAGAATTTACTCAACAGACCGGATAAACGCCAAAGATTTCTACAACGAGATTCAGGAGAAGTTCTCCGGCAGGGATTACGCTGTTGCAGCAGGGTTCCTTGAGTATTTGGAGTACCTCTACACCATTTATCTCCTTCTGAAAGAGGTTAGGGAAAAGGGAAAGTGCCTGGTGGCTGTATCCAAAAAGTCCGATTCTAGGCTTCACTTCCTTGATACTCTTCTTCCCGATGCTGCTGTTCTAAATTTTCTAAACCTTCCCCCAGGATACATTGAGCCTAAATACGGGAAGAGGGTAGACGAGGAGAAGAAGTTTAAGTACCCTGGAAAGTTTGACGATTTGCTAAGGACTTTTGAATTTACAGTTTCCTTCGTAAAGCTAAAAGATCAGGTTAACAAGGTTGAAGTTCTGGAACTTCCGGAAAGGAACGGAAGTTTTGAGGAAGTTTTGGGATACCTGAATTTCTACTCTGTTTCCGGTTACCCTTACCCACTTGTTGAGGTTCACAAAAGTGTAAAAATAACCTCGGAAGACATTGAAGAAGTCATAAGGATCTTAAAACTGAAAGGGATTACCGGGAGGGAACCGTTAGGTGAGTAATCCCTTTACCGGTAAGGCTGCCTGGGAATACGACCGATTTTTTGAAACCTCCTTTGGAGCTACTGTAAAAAAGTTAGAGGGAGAGCTCCTTTTAAAGGTTCTTTCTCCGTTTAGGGGAGGAGATCTCCTTGAAGTGGGCTGTGGAACCGGTGTCTGGATGGAATTCCTGAAGAAGAACGGATTTACCGAACCTGTAGGTCTTGACCTCTCAATGGATATGCTCCTTCAGGCGAAGAAAAAGGGGTTGAAAAAGCTCGTAAACGGAACAGCTCTGAAACTTCCCTTTCCAGACGACTCTTTTGACCTTACCTACTTTGTGACAAGTCTTGAGTTTATCACCGATAGGAAAAGAGCTCTCCTTGAGGCGGCAAGGGTTTCAAGAAAGGGAATCCTTGTTGCCTTTCTAAACAGATACTCCCTCTTAAACCTGTACAGGTGGTTTAAATCTAATTTCGGGAGCTCCGTCTATTCACTCTCTACCTTTATAACGAAGAGCGAACTTGAAAAGCTTGCTCGGTACGTTAACGAGGCAGGTAGGAAGAGGTTAAAACTGGAAAAGTTCCTGACTACGCTTAATTTAAGCCTCGGCACTTTTATTAAGGAAGAGTGGGAAAGAGAGCTGGGCTTTAACTCGCCCTTTGGAGCTTTTGGAGTTGTCTTATTTAAGGTGAAAAATGGAGTTAGTAAGAGAGATAACTGTAGAAGAAGCTCTTAAAAAGGGATACAGGTTTATAGACACCAGAACGGCTGAAGAGTTTGAGGATTTCCACATTCCGGGAGCTTACAACGTTCCTCTATTTACTGCTGAAGAAAGGAAGAAGGTATCTAAGGTTTACTACGAAAAAGGCGAAAAAGAGGCAAGGCTCTATGCCCTGGAATTGGTGGGACCGAAGCTCTATAAAATAGTGAAGGATATTAAAGAGATAAAGGATAGAGAGGGAAAAGTTGTTGTCTACTGCTGGCGAGGAGGGTTAAGAAGCCTTGCCGTTGCAGCTATCTGTAACCTTGCCGGTGTTAACGTTCCAAGGCTCATTGGAGGCTATAGAGCCTTCCGCCGATACATACTGGAGAGGATGGCCGAAATCCTTAAAGGAAAAAAACTCTTGGTTCTCTATGGCCCTACAGGATGCGGTAAAACAAGGATAATCAGGATTCTGAAGGAGAAAGGCTATCCGGTTATAGACCTTGAAGGACTTGCAGGCCATAGAGGTTCTGTTTTCGGAGGGATTGGGCTAAACCAACCTTCTCAGAAAATGTTTGATGCTTTCCTGTGGCAGGAACTTGAAAGGCTAAAAGACTCTCCCTGTATTTTAGTTGAGGGAGAAAGCAGGAAAATAGGAAAGCTATTTATACCGGAGCCCTTCTGGAAAGCAATGCAGGAGGGAGATAAGATTTACATTGAACTTCCTTTAAAAGAGAGGGTTCGTATCTCTATGGAGGACTACGGAGTGGATAGGTTCTCTCCAGAGGTTTACTTAGAAGCTCTTTCAAGAATAAGAAAAATTTTAGGAGATGAGAAGTACAGGGAGATAAGAAAACTTATAGAGGAGAAAAAATACCCTGAAGCCGTTTCGGAGCTGATGGTTAACTACTACGACAAGCTCTACGCCAGATCAACACCTTCAGAGGTTAAACCCTTCAAAGTAGAAACTTTAGATGAAGCTGTTTCTACTGTTGAGAACTATTTAACCTCTATCTGTGGGTAGATCCACCTTTCTGGCTTATAGGCGCAAACTCTTGGAAAGACTTTTCTGTGAATTCTTCTCTTTATTTCCTCAGCGAGTTTTTTATCTTCTCTGTAGGTTTGATCAAAACCGACCCTCAGGGTGTAAAAGTTCCCAATCTTCTCTACCCTTACGTAAGGGAAACCCTTAAGCTCCTCGGCCAATTTTATAAGCCTTTGTGCAGATACATCTGTTGCCACCTGAACGCAGTAGTATTTTCCAGTTCTAAGGAGTTCTTTTTTCTCGGTAGCTCTTTCTTTATTGGAAGTTTCTACAGTTTTTGATTTTTTAATCAAGCTATTAATTGTAGTAGCTTTCCCTTTTGTATTTACTTTCCCTTTGTCCGTTTTTTTCTCCATCTTAGCTTTAATTTTTGGATAAGGTGCTTTTAGAAAGTTGCTATTTCCACCCTTTTTATCGTTTTCACCTTCTCTAATAGCCAGTTTCACCCCGTTGGCCTGAGTTTTCTTGATTCTACTTGTTTCGGAGTATTTCACTGTAAGTCCTGTATTTTCCTTGTAGAACAGAGTTCTAGCACCTAATAAGAAAATTCCAGCTAAACCGACAAACCCAACAAGGTAGGTTACTCTTTTAAGCCTCTTTTTTAAGGTAAGGTTCCTCTTAAATGAGAGGAGCTCCCTCCTTACTTCGCTGTCCTGAGTGTAGTTCATAAATTCACTGGGAATTGAAATTATCCTTCTCCACAAGTATTCTCTTACGAGGAACTTGAGAAGTCTCTCCTGCTCCTTTGACAGGTTCTCAAATCTACAGAAAAGGGTACCGTTCTCCGGAGCACAACGGAGCTTTACCTCAGGGATCACCAGTTCGTTGTAAGCATCGTAGGGGAAAACAAAGTCGGCCGTAATATTTTCTTCAGATTCTAAAAAAGGGACGTTCTCTATAATTGCCCCTGCAATCCCCCACTTTATTACTTTGAGTCGCTTGTCCCCAACCTTAATGTACGCAGGTATGTTAAAAAGGTTCCTGCTTTCCCCCATCTTATCTCCTTTTTTTACGCAATTTTACAGCTACTTTTCCATACTGGCTTAAATTGAATTAAAGAACAGGATTAACATAACTGAATTTTATCAGGAGGGAGAGATGCCGAAAACAGTTGCTGAGTACTGGAAGCCTTTAGAGGAAAGTAAAGTAAAGTGTGTTTTATGTCCGAGGGGATGTGTAATTCCCAACGGCGGAAGAGGGTTCTGTCTGGTAAGAGTTAATGAAGGTGGAACCCTTTACACGACCATCTACTCCGAAATCACCTCTGCCAACTATGACCCCATTGAGAAAAAACCCCTGTACCATTTCTATCCTGGCTCTGTAATCTTCTCAATTGGTACTAACGGCTGTAACCTTGACTGTAAGTCGTGTCAGAACTGGGAAATCTCAAGGAGGGATACTCCTCACCTCAGACAGGTTTTCACTCCGGAGATGGCTGTTGAGTACGCAAAACGCTACGGTTCAATAGGAATAGCCTACACCTACAACGACCCAATCATCTGGTTTGAGTACGTCAAAGACACGGCAGAAAAGATAAAAGAGGCCGGGCTTAAGAACGTTATGGTTACAAACGGGAATATAAATATTGATGCCCTTAGGGAGCTCCTTCCACTCATAGACGCTTTCAACGTTGACCTTAAAGGAATGGACAGGGACTACTACCTGAAGTTCTCTTCCTTTCCCAACCCCAACGTCTGGCAGGTGTGTGAAGAGATAAAGAAGGCCAACAAGCACCTTGAACTCACCAAACTCATAGTTCCTGGATTTGAAGAGTTTACCCCTGAAAACTTTGAGCGCTACGCGAAGTGGGTGGCAGAGAACCTTGGAAAAGACGTTCCACTCCACTACTCCCGCTTCTTCCCAGCCTACAAGCTGATGGATACTCCCCCAACCCCTGTTGAAGTTATAGATATGGCCTACGACGTCAGCAAGGAGTACCTATGGTATGTTTACGTTGGGAATGTAATTGAGCCCGAGAGGGAGTCTACCTACTGCCCGCAGTGTGGGGAGCTCCTTGTGAAGCGGGCCGGCTACAACGTTGAAGTTCTTTTTACTCCAGATGGGAAGTGCCCAAGGTGTGGAAGGCCTGTTGATTTTGTTTTCTGATAAAGTGATAAACTAAAAGAGAACCGTGTAGGAGGGAGAGATGAGAGTTTTCAGCCCGGCTTTTGGGAACGGAGAGTTTATCCCCATTAAATATACCTGCGACGGAGAAGATATCTCACCACCCCTTCTCTTTTTGGATCCTCCAGAGGAGACCCAGAGTTTTGCTCTTTTGGTTGATGACCCCGACGCTCCAGGTGGAATTTTTACCCACTGGATTATCTACGATATACCGGTAACGTTTGAAGGATTGCCTGAGGACGTTCCACCGGTTCCAGAGCTTGAGTATGGCATAAAGCAGGGACTAAACGACTTTGGAAGGGTTGGTTATGGAGGGCCCTGTCCCCCACCCGGTAATCCCCACAGGTACTTCTTCCTCTTGTTCGCCCTGGATGTTCCGTCTATAAATCTTCCCCCTGGAATCAGGAAACCACAGTTCCTTAGAGCTATTGAGGGGCATATACTGGCACAGGACGAGCTTGTAGGACTTTACGGCAGGTAATAAATTCACTGCCTATGGAAAACCTGTTTATACCCGTAGGCGGCGGGAACGAGATAGGAGCAAGCTGTTACCTCTACATAGTTTCCGGAAAGCGGATTTTAGTTGACTCGGGGATTAGGTTCTCCAACAGGGAGCCCTATCCCGACTTTGACTTCTTAAAAGCCTTAGCCCCTGAGCTTGACGCAGTAGTTATCACTCACGCCCACGTTGACCACTGTGGGAGCGTTCACCTCCTCTCAAGCCTTTATCCCGATACTCCTATTTACACAACCCACGAAACGGCTCAACTTCTTGCCCTTATGGTTGAGGATGCCATAAAGGTTCGCCACATAACAGACAGGAACTCAAACGAGGAGTGGAAGGAATACAGGCTCCTTGATGAAGCCCTATCAAGGGTTGAGAGGAGGGAGTTCTACGACAGGATAACTTTAGGAGATGTTGAGATAGTCCTCTACCCGGCGGGCCACGTTTTGGGGGCTTCATCTGTTGCTATCTACTACGGAGACGGTTCAATGGTTTTCCACTCTGGAGACATTTCACTCTCTTTTCAGAGGACAGTTGGAAGTGCGGAGCTCCCCCCTGAAAAGGCTTCCCTATTAACCCTTGAGAGCACCTACTACTACTCAGACAGGCGTTTCAAAAGGGGTGAGGACGAGAGGGAGCTCCTTGAGACCGTAAGGAAAACTGTTGAGAGGGGTGGAAAGGTTCTTATTCCTGCTTTTGCCCTTGGAAGGGCTCAGGAGATACTCCTTCTCCTTTCAGAAGGGATGAGAAACGGGGCTATTCCACCCATTACCGTTTACGTTGACGGCCTGGCAAGGGACGTTTCAACCATATATGAGAACCTGCTGAACAGGAACCTATTTAACTACTACGTCCAGCCGGCTCCCTCTTATCAGGGTCTTTCCTTTGAGGAGGCCTGCAGGGAGAACCTGAGGGAAGCTGACTGCATACTCTCAACCTCTGGAATGCTGGTTGAGGGGACTCCCTCTTACATCTACAGCAAGCTCCTTGCTAAAGACAGCAGGAGTTCCATAATCTTCAGCGGATACATGGCTGAGGAGAGCTTCGGCTACAGGCTCCTTTCAAGCAGGGAGCTCCTTTCGGCCTTCAGGTGCCAGATAGAGAAACACCACCTCTCTGCCCACTCAGACAGGAGAGAGCTTGAGGAAATTCTTGATACACTAACCCCTGAAAAGACCGTTTTTGTCCACGGCTACCCGCCTCCAGAAAAGCAGAAAAACCACGCCTTTAACAGAGAGGTTGTGAGGTTTTGAGGGTTTACTTCGGATATCCACTTTCTTACAGCCGTGATGGGAGCTTTAAGCTGAAGGATAACTTCCTCTCGGAGATAAACGTTGACTACTCTTCTATTCCCGTTGAGGTGAAGAAAAAGCTCCTCTCTCTCCTTGAGAAACTTGATAAAAAGGACTACCTCTTCATAAGAGACGTTTTCTACGACGGCATAGACGTTCTTGAATTTGCACTCTACCCTTTAGAGCCCCACACGTTTGAGGAAGTTGTTCTGCCCGGATACGTCTACGGGAAGTCAACGTTCCTCATAAGGAACCTCTTTAAGAACTCCTTTGGAAAGAGAATTTCTGTTTTCTACGATTTCAACTTCTTCAGTAAAAGAACCGTAGTCATCAACGTTGGGTACACCCAGACCTCCCTCTCTTTAGGCGGGGAGCTCCTCTTTAAACTTCCCTTCGGTGAGTTTCACCTTGTAGATACACTTGGGAACTACCTCTTTAACAGGTTTATCGGGGAGTCTGGAGTATCAAACGCCACTTTAAGAAAAGAGGGAATCAGAGGAGAAGTCTTGGACCTGTGCAGGAGTTCTGCTGCCCGTCTTCTCTTTGGAAGGACGGACAGAGTAGAGATTCCACTCTTTAGCTACAGCAGGGCAGTTCCAGAGTATGAGCTAAACCTTGCCCTTACACCTGTTATAGGAAGTGCAGCTTTTGGAGAGCTTATCACCTCACCTTCAGACTTCTCCTCATCTGTCGTTTTTGCCCTTTACAACTACGAGGAGACTTTCAGGGAAAGGTTGAAACTTGACAGAGTAGTTGTTGTTGGAAGGTTGAGACGGCCTTTTGTCAGAGCTCTATCAAAAATCTTTCCCGTTCCCGTTGAGGAGTTTTCCGGTGAGGAGTTTGTCTCCCTTCAGCCTGTCAACGGCAAGTTCAGAGTTCCCGTAAAGGTCTTTTCTGCTGATAGAACAGTTGTAAGAGCTTTTCCCTTAGACGCCGATGCTGAAGAGGTTTCCATAAGAGCTCTCAGGAGCCACTTCAACAGGAGAGATCCAAAAGGGGTTAAAGTTTTAGAGGAGCTCCTTAAGAAAGATCTCAGCGAAAAAGAGCTTGTCTCTTTCATCTACGAGCTTTTGACCATAATGAGGAGAGTTTCTGCAAGGAACAGAGTTGAGATTGCCTACCTTAATGCCGCCATATACGGGCTTAGCCAGGTTGACATTCCAGAACACCTGTTTAAAAAGGTTGAGAACGAGCTTTCTAAAAAAGCTTTTAACTGGAATCTTCCCTTTGAAACAAAGCTTAACGTTCTCTACTTCTGCCACAGGTATAGAGAGAAGCTCCAGAGTTCACCTCTTTCAGTTTTTCCACCTCTAATGCTTACTTATATAAGGGAAAAGAAGATAACAGAAGGAGAGAAGAATTTTGTAAGAACCGTTGCTGAAAGGTTCTTTAAAACTACCTCTCAAACCTGACAGATATTGAAAGATAGGCAACGAGAGCCACGTCTATCACAGACGTTGCAGTTGCAGAGAGACAGAATGGAAGAAGTAAGAATTTCCCTGTTTTTAGGTAGAGTAGAGATATTAAAACCCCTAAGATAGGAAACGGAAGGAGCTCCCTGAACCTTCCATCCTTAAACCAGAAGAAGAGAAATGCGGAGAGCAGGTTTAGAGTTAAACACCTTACCGTTAGAATTTTGAACTGAATGTTTGGAAGGACGCTGTAGTATAAAAGGGGAGCTTGGGCAATTAAGATTATGAAGAATATTGAAATTGATATCTGAAGGATGTATTTCTCAATTAACTGAGGGAGCTCCCTCTTCTCCAAAGGCTACTCCTTCTATTCCTTCTACTGCTCCCTCTCCAAACTCAACAAGCTCGTAGAGTTTTTCGCCGTAAATCCTCTTAACGAGGGCTGCGTTCAGTGCGTGGCCTGTTCTAAAGGCCGTTACTTTTGCAAGGAGCGGATAACCCAGAATGTAGAGGTCTCCGATGAGGTCAAGGGTTTTGTGGGCTACAAACTCGTTCTCAAGCCTTAAGCCTCCTTCGTTTAAAATTCCGTAGTCGTCTATAACTATAGCATTTTCTAAACTTCCACCCCTTGCAAGGCCTGCAGCTCTTAAGGCTTCAACTTCCTGGTAAAAGCAAAAAGTTCTGGCTTTTGCTATCTCTTTAAAATTTTTAAGAGTATGGATATATACTATCCTCTGATGGCGAACCTTTTTGTAGGTGTGGTTGAACGAGATTGTGTTGTCTATCTCAAGCCTGTCTGAGGGTTCTGCTAGAATCCTCTTCCCTTCAAACTCAACCAAAACTTCCTTTTTCAGAACTGCGTACTTCCTCTTTTTGGAGAGCTCTCTAACACCCGTCTCCTCAAACAGGTAGATGTAGGGGGCGGAGCTCCCGTCAAGAATCGGCAGTTCCTCTGAATCTAAGTAGACAAAGAGGTTGTCTATTCCAAAGGCAGAAAGGGCTGCCATAAGGTGTTCAACCGTTTGAACACTTATGTTTCCATCTGATAGGTTTGTTGCGTAAAAGAGCCTGCTCAGGTGTTCCGGAGAGGCTTTTATAGAAGGAGAGCCTTTGATGTCCGTTCTTATGAAGACGATTCCCGTATCTGCCGGTGCGGGAACAAGCCGAACGTTTACCTTCTTTCCGGTGTGGAGCCCTATACCGCTAAAGGAGACCTCTTTTGCAAGGGTTCTCTGGTAAACTTGCATTGACTCTCCTGTTCAGTTTTTACTCACAGCGGAATTATATTCTGAATATCCGTTGGTTTTCCCGTCCTACAATAGAGAAAAGTGCAAATTTGCAATTAAACCTTAACAATCTCTTTCTCCTCAACGGTTCCACAGAGGCCGCAAACTTTACAGCCGGGAAAGCAGGTGGGAGTTGACCTCCTATGATAGGTAAACTGGTATTCCCTCCACAGGTATTCCCTGTTTATACCGCTCTCCACTATATCCCAAGGGAAAATCTCCTCTTTTTCCCTCTCTCTGGTGTAGAGTTCCTCAAAGGGAAGCCCCATCTCTTTGAGAACTTTTCTAAATGGAATCCTTTTAACTGCGCTTATTACTGCTGCCTCTCCTACCCTCGTATCTCCCCTTGAAATTATGGCCTGAAGAACTGCATCCCTTACGTTTTCGTGAGTCAGCTTCATACCTTTTACTTTTCGGAGCTCCCTTTGAAGCAGCCTCAGTTTCTTCTCTACTGCCGACTTAGGGTTCAACCCATACCACTGGAAAGGAGTAAAGGGTTTTGCTATTACCGGGTTAACGCTCAGGTGAACTTCCCCTTTAACTCTCCTCTCCTTCCAGTATTTCCGGCCGATTTCGGTGAATTTCCTTGCCATTTCCGCTATGGCCTTAATATCCTCATCTGTTTCACCTGGAAGGCCTATCAAGAAGTAGAGTTTTATGTTCTCCGCTCCGCTTTCAAGGGCTTTTTCTGCAAAGGAGAAGTACTTTTCATCTGGAACTTTTTTATTTATTGCGAAGCGGAGCTCTTCACTTCCAGCCTCGGGAGCTATCGTAACCGTTTTCTGCCCCGATTCCCTGATAATCTCAAAGATTTCTGGAGAAGGGGAAGAGGCCTTCAGGGAAGAGAATGAGGCTTTAACCCCGTATTTCTTGAGAATTTGGTGAAGTTCCTCCATCTTTGAGTAATCGGTTACCCCTGCACCTATCAATCCCACTCTATCAACGTATTTAGACGCAAGGGCTATCTCTTTTTCAACAACTTCCAAGCTCTTTTCCCTGTAGGGAAGCCCCATGTAGGTTGCAACGCAGAACCGACACTTCTCTATACAGCCCCTGTTGAGCTCTATGAGGAACATGTCTTTAAAGGCCGTATCTCCTGTGAGAAAACAGGAGTGGGACGGAGTTTGGGGGAAAACCTTTGACCTGTATATTCTTTTTCTCTCTCCGATTATCTCTTCAATCAGCAGGCCGTTGTATCTGTAGCTGTAGTCCCTGCTGACTATTACGTTGTCAAACTCTGATAGAACTTCAAGGGTAGGGTTCTGCCGCAGAGCCCCAAAAACCTCCTCAATTCTCCCCTCTGCCTCTCCAAGGTAAACTGCGTCAAACAGCGGAAGGAAAGGCGCCGGGTTGTAGTAGAGGCCTATTCCCCCTCCAATGACCAAGGGAGAGTCTTTTCTTCTCTCCCTTAAGGGCTCTATTCCCCACCCTGAGAGGAGCTCTGCGGCCTTAAAGATGTGGTTCTCGTAGGTTATGGAAAAGGCAATAACATCAAACTCTTTAGGATGGAGACCTAAAAAGTAGGAGTTCTCAAGCCCTTCAAATATCAGGTCACAGCTCACTCCCTCTATCTGGTTCAAAAGGGAGTAAACTCTGTGAACTGCAAGGCTTGATAAACCTACCTTCTCCTCTCCCGGATAGACCAGAAGAACCTTCAGGTCGTTCGGGTTAAGCTGTAAGTGGCTGCACTCGTTTATAACAACAAGTTCAGACATAAACCTCCTTTACCTAATTGAAAATCGTTCTCATTAAATATCGGCTGTGAAATTCCTTCTGTCAAAATAAAAAGCCGCCCTTTCGGGCGGCCACCATCAAATTTCTCGGAAAGTCTGTAACCAAACGGTCTACTTCTCCTCTTTACCTTTATCTTCCTTGCCTTTGTCTTTCTCCTCAGGCTCTTTGACGATAATCTTAACCTCTTTCCTTGCGGTTTCGGCCTTGGGTAACCTTATCTCAAGAACTCCCCTGTCGTAGTATGCCTCTATCCCTTCTTCTTTAACCTCTACAGGCAGAGGAATTACCCTCTGGAACTCTCCGTAGAAGGTCTCGCTGAAGAAGACGTTGTCCTTCTCCTCCTTCTGCTCCTGCTTCTTAACACCTCTTATTATCAGGTAGTTTCCGCGAACCTTAACGTCTATGCTGTCTTTATCAAGGCCTGGCATTTCGGCCCTTACAACTATCTCGTCGGGGGTTTCATACATCTCAATCCTCGGTTCAAAGCCTGCTTCAAAGCCGGGGAGCTCCCTTCCAAGTCCACCAAACCCCCTCATCATTTCAGCCATCATTCTCTCTATTTCCTGAAACTGCCTGAACATATCCTCAAAGGGGTCAAACCCTCTTCTTCCTCTTCCAAATCCTCTTCCGAAGAATCCTCCAAACATCTCTCCCTCCTTAAAATCTGGTTTTAGCTAACTTAAAATCCTATTTTAAATTTAAACCTGCTTTTTTCAAAGTCAACTACTTGACGCCAAACTTTTTTCTCTTCTCCTTTACGAACCGGCGGAGCTCCCTCAAACCCCCGGCATTCACAACATCTTTCGTCTCCACCCAGCCCCTTCTGGCCGTTCCAACTCCCAACTTCATCATCCACATGTGGTCTACGTGGTGGGAGTCCGTGCTTATGACCAGCTTCACCCCGAACTTAATAGCCATCCTGCAGTGGGCGTCCCTCAGATCCAGCCTGTTGTAGTAAGAGTTAACCTCTAAGGCCGTTCCCGTTTCAGCTGCAGCTTTCATTACCTTCTCTAAGTCTAAGGGGTACCCTTCCCTCTGGCCGATAACCCTTCCCGTTGGGTGGGCTATAACGTTTACGTAGGGGTTGTTTATCGCCTTCAAAATCCTCTCCGTGTTGTCCTGAGTAAACCTTGAGTGGACTGCGGCAACAACGAAGTCAAGCTCTTTTAGTATCTCGTCGGGGTAGTCAAGGCTTCCGTCGGGCAGTATGTCAACCTCTGCCCCTTTCAGTATCTTAATCTTCCCTTTAAACTTCTCGTTGAGTCTGTCTATCTCGTAGTTTCTCCTCTCTAAGTCCTCTTCTGAAAGGCCGTTTGCAACCTTTAAACTCTTTGAGTGGTCTGTTATAGCAACATACCTATAGCCCATCTCTATAGCTTTTTTCGCTATCTCCTCAATGGTTGATGCACCGTCTGACCAGTTTGAGTGGATGTGGAGGTCTCCCTTTATCTCATCGTATCCAACCAGTTTGGGAAGCCTGTGTTCCAGAGCCGCTTCAATTTCTCCTGTATCCTCCCTTATCTCCGGGGGCGGAGTGTCCATTCCAAGGGCGCTGTATATCTCCTCTTCGGTTCTTCCGGCAATCCTTTCATCTCCCTTGAAGAGGCCGTATTCGTTGAGCTTGTAGCCCAGCTTGAGGCATATTGTTCTAAGGTGAATGTTGTGGGCTTTAGATCCCGTGAAATACTGGAGTGCCGCTCCGTAAGACTCCGGCTCAATTACCCTTAAATCAACCTGTTCCCCTTCTTCAACAATTACTGTAGCCTTCTTTGTCCCCTTCCAGAGAATTTCCTTAACGTTCGGTAGGTTGACGAAGGCCTCAATTATCTCAAGGTTGTTCTTCCCGGTTGCCAGTATGTCTATATCTCCAACTGTTTCCTTCATCCTCCTTGTTGAACCGCAGACAGATATCCTTTCAACGGCAGAGTGTTCCTTCAGCTGGTTCACTATCCTGTCGGCTATGAACACTGCAACGCCTAAAAGTATCCTTCCGCCGCTCTTTTCAAAGAGCTCTATCCCCTTCTTTATCTTCTCAACCTTTTTGAGGCCGAAACCGGGAAGCTTTAAAAGATCTCCCCTCTCAATTGCCCTTTTAAGGTCTTCAATGCTCCTTATACCCAGCTCATCGTAGAGGAGCTTAACGGTTTTAGGCCCTACACCGGGAATATCTAAAAGTGTGAAGATTGTATCTGGAACCTGCTGCTTTAATTTTTCAAACTCCTCAATCTTTCCGGTTCTCAGAAACTCTAATATCTTTGCCTGAAGCCTCTGGCCTATTCCCGGAAGCTGAGAGAGTTTCCCCTCTTTTGCAAGCACTTCTATATCTTCAGAAAGATCTCTTATCAGCCTTGCAGCATTCCTGTAAGCCCTTATGTGGTAAGGGTTATCTCCCATAAACTCCAGTATATCTGCCCACTTGTCAAATATGTCTGCCAGCTCTTTGTTCTTCATCTCTACCTCCCTATTTCTATTTATAACCTATAATTCATTTGCTATGAGTGGAAAAAAGCTGAGAAGGGACAACTACTGTTTCGTCTGCGGTGAGGAAAACCCAAAGGGTATGCACCTGAAGTTTGAAAGGAAGGATGACAGAGTCTACAGCCGTTTTTCCCTTCCTAAATACTACCAAGGCTACAATAACGTTATCCACGGCGGGATAATTTCACTCATCTTAGACGAGTCTATGGCATACCTGCAGGAGATTGAGGAGCGGTTCCTCACCGGGAAGATAGCTGTTAGGTTCCACTCTCCCCTTTACGTTGGCGAAGAGGTTGAAGTTGAGGCCTGGGTGGAAGAAGAGAGGAGAAGATTTAAGATAACTAAAGCGGTTATGAAGAAAGTTTCAGGCGAAAAGGTTGCAGAGGCTGAGGCACTGATGTTCGTCTTTAAGGAGAGGAAAGAATGAGGAAGTTTCTGTTGTCTCTTTTACTCCTGCTTCCTGCTGTTTCACACTCTCAGGAATTTAACGTTGTAGCAAGTGCCGTTTCAGTAAGACAGACTCCAATGGGTCAGATAGAAAAGACCTTGAATAAGGGGGAGAGAGCTCTCCTCACATCCCTCTTTACATTCTGGGGAAAGACAGAAAACGGCTGGGTCAACCTTGACTACACAAGTTTTAACTTTCCCCTTGAAAAAGTTATGGGGGAGCTCCCCCTAAAGTTTGTCCTCATAACTTCTCCGGAAAACCTTAACGGTCTTGACCTGAAAGAAAATGACGTTCTTTACGTTGCAAAGGTTAAAGATGGGAAAGCCGTTTGCATTTTTAGAAACAGGGCTTTCTTGGTTCCCAAAAAAGACTTAAACGTTGAGTCTGGAAATTTCTCGGTTGTGGTTATAAACAGAAGAGCCATACTGTCAGACGGCGTAAACTCCATTGCTATTAAGCCAGGGACAGCCCTTCTTAAAGGAAATGGCGGATACTTTTACAGGAACCACTACTACACTTCCCTTGAACCTGTGAAAAAGAACGCCGATTTAGACGTAGATTCTATTCTTAAAAAGACCAACAGGCTTATAGATATCTTTAACAGCGCAAAGCTCTCATCTCCCCTTGCCGACAGGCTGGGATACTACGTTAAAACCCTTCCCGTTAAAGATTCAGACTTGGAAGTAGTTAAAACCGATGACGGGGGAATTGGCGTAGTTGTAAACCTTAAGTACAAATTCTTCTTAAAAAACGGAAAGCCCATAACCGACAGGAAAACGAGGCTCTTTCTGAAAGAATCTAACTACGAATTCTGGCGGAGACTTTCAGAGGAGTTTTTTAAATCTGGAGTTGACAAGTTTGTTGACCTGAGAATTTACAGGTTTAACGGTAAGGATTCGTTTGAAGACTGTGGTTTTGTTGACTCCAGCTACCACCTCTACAAACTGGGTTATCTAAAGAACTGGAAGTCATTTCTGGAGAACTCCGAGTCTAACTTAAGCGACGACCTCTGGTTCTTTGCAGATGAAGTTTACGAGAGGTTAGAAAATGATTAGGGAGAACTACAAACGGATAATGGAAGAGATAGAGAAGGCCTGCCTGAGAGCTGGAAGGCAAACCGATGAGGTTAAACTCCTTGCCGCCACAAAAACCAGAACCCCAGATGAGATAAGGGAAGCCTACGAGGCTGGAGTAAGGCTTTTCGGGGAGAACAGGGTTCAGGAAGCGAGGGAGAAGATTCCTCAGCTGAAAGACCTAACAGGTGCACAGTGGCACATGATTGGCCACCTCCAAACAAACAAAGTGAAATACGCCGTTGAGCTCTTCAACTGCATAGAGACCTTAGACAGGAAAGAGCTTGTAGACGAACTCTTAAAGAGAATGGAGAGAAAGAGCATTAAAGAAATAGACCTCCTAATTGAGGTAAAGCTCTCTCCTGAAGAGTCAAAGCACGGATGCCCACCAGAGAGAGTAGAGGAGCTCCTTTCCTACACCCTTCAGTTCCCACAGCTAAACGTTTTGGGTTTCATGACCGTTCCTCCTTACCTTGAAAACCCTGAGGAAGTTCGGCCATACTTCAGGGAGCTCCGCCAGATTAGAGATAGAATGGAAGAAGTTTTTAACAGGAAATTCCCGGAGCTCTCCATGGGAATGTCCCACGACTTTCCCGTTGCAGTTGAAGAAGGGGCTACAATTGTAAGAATAGGAACGGTGCTCTTCGGCCCGAGGTTAAAGTGAACGTGAAATTCTCTCGCCATGCGAAAAGGAGGGCGAAACTTTACAAACTACCACTTCCTTATATTGAAAAACTGCTATCTAACAGAATATGGAAAGAAGGAAGAAACGAGTTGATAGTTAATTTACCAGGAGTTGAATTACCTGTGAAAATTGTGTTTGATGTTAAGACAAACCAAATTGTAGTTATTACTAACTATCCGTTGAAACGTTTAAAGAGAGGAGAGCTATGAAGGTTTTTTACGATAGTGAAGTGGATGCTCTTTACATTAAGTTCAACGATTTGGAACCTGAAGGTGCAGTTGAAGTTGAAAGAGATGTTAACCTTGACGTTACCAGAGATGGCAGGATTGTTGGTATAGAGATTTTGAACGCTTCAAAAAAAGTAGGGATAGATACGGTTTTTAATTACTCGCTGATACTGAAAGACTATGAAACTGCAGATGTTGGAGGGAAGGAATGAAAAAGGAACTGATCGTTTACGTTAAAGACCCGAAGAACAAAAAAGTTGTTACTGCTGCCCTTGAATCTGGAGTCTCTGCGCTTCTCTTAGAAAAGCCTGAGAGCGAAAAAGTTAAAAGGCTTGCAAAGGTAAAAACGATTGCACCAGACGGAGACTATAAGTTAGGTGAAGACTACGTTATCGTTGAGATAAAAGGGAAGGAAGATGAGGAGAGGGCTGCGGAGCTCCTCAAAAAGGGCAAGAAAGTTATCGTGAAAACAACCGATTGGACAATTATTCCGTTAGAAAACCTTTTGGCTCAAGGAGATGACGTTTACGTCTGGGTCAGGAACGCTGAAGAGGCAGAAACGGCAATAACGATTCTTGAAAAGGGCGTTAAAGGTGTAGTTCTTGACACAGAAGACGTTAACGAAATAAAAGCTGCAGGAGAGGCCATAAACCTTGCAGGAGAGAAAGTTCAGCTTGAAGTAGCCAAAATAACAAGGGTTAAACCCATAGGAATGTGCGACAGGGTCTGCATAGACACCTGCTCAAACATGACCCGCGGTGAGGGAGCTCTCGTTGGAAACTCCTCTGCCGGGATGTTCTTAGTCCACGCAGAAACAGAATCAAACCCTTACGTTGCTGCAAGGCCTTTCAGGGTAAACGCCGGAGCCGTTCACATGTACGTCCGCCTTCCCGGTGGCAAAACTAAATACCTATCAGAGATAGAGAGCGGCGACGAGGTGATGATTTACAACTACAAAGGTGAGGGAAGAGTAGCCTACGTTGGAAGGGCAAAAGTTGAAAGACGGCCGATGCTTCTCATAGAAGCCAAAACAAAAGATGGCAAAAAAGTGTCTGCAATACTTCAAAACGCAGAGACCATTCGCCTTACATCTCCCAAAGGAGAGCCTATCTCTGTTGTTGACCTGAAAGAGGGAGACGAAGTTCTGGTATACACAGAAGAACCTGGAAGACACTTTGGAATGAAGGTAAAAGAGACGATAGTTGAGAAGTAGGAGGGAGGTATGGACGAATTTTTCAGAGAACTAATGGCCGATGCATTAGGAAAGTCTCCTGAGGAGCTCTCAGATTACTTAGGAGAAAACCAGAAAATCTGCGACGTGTTCGTTCAAAGAGTTTATTTAGACGATAGCTTAAAGAAGTTTGAGTGGGGAGTTTCCGTAGTCCGTTTCAACGGAGATGAGCTTGAAGAAGCTGCAACTTACGGAGTCTTTCACAGCTGGAACCTTGCAAAAAAGTACGGCAGCGCCCTAAAGGAGTTTTTTAAGAGCAAGGGATACGAAACACACCTTAAAGGGGAGCTTGGAGAATGAGAGTCCTTGTTACTGGAGGAGCAGGATTTATCGGTTCAAACCTAACTTTAGAGCTTCAAAAACGGTATCCAGACTGGGAAATCTTCGTTTTAGACGACTTCTCCAAAGGAACCTTTAAAAACTTAATAGACTTTGAGGGAGAGGTCATAACAGGTTCAATTACCGAACCCGAAACCCTGGAGAACTTGAGAAAGTACAACTTTGATGCAATTCTCCACCAAGCTGCAAACGTTGACACTACAGACATGAATCAGCGCCGTATGATGGAGGTAAACTGCGAGGCCTTTAAAGACCTACTTGAAATTGTGAGAGAGTCAAAGGGAAGGATGGTTTACGCTTCCTCTGCCGCAGTTTACGGGAACACTCCACCACCGATGAAAGTTCACAGCGGTTTAAAGCCTGAGAACGTATACGGCTACTCAAAGCTTGCGATGGACAGGTACGCCTACCGGTTTATGGCAGAAAACCCGAAAATTCCCGTTATCGGCCTCCGTTACTTTAACGTCTACGGCCCAAGGGAGTCACACAAGGGAAAGATGGCAAGCATGGTTCTCCAGCTTACAGTTCAGATTCTAAAGGGCAAAAGGCCAAGGCTCTTTAAGTGGGGAGAGCAGAAGAGAGACTTTGTTTATGTTATGGACTGTGTAGAGGCCAACATAAAAGGGCTTTTTGCTGAAAGAAGCGGTGTTGTAAACGTTGGAACCGGCAGAGCAAGAACATTTAACGAGGTTGTTGAAATAATTAAGAAAACGTTAGGGGTTGACATAGAAACCGAATACTTTGACAACCCTTACGACTTCTACCAGAACTACACGGAGGCAGACCTTGCAGAAACTAGGGAAATTTTAGGCTGGTATCCCCAGGTTCAGATAGAGGAGGGTATTCCTCTCTACGTAAACTGGATAAAAGAGAACGTTGACTGGGAGAAATTACCCTACTGAGGTTTTACTGCCCGTTCCAAACTTAAAATAACTTTTTAAGATAGTTGACATACCGTTTAAAGATTACTAAATTCTTATGATAAGAGAATAGGAGGAACGGGCGGTGATTGACAAAGACACTCCGGTCTATATGATAAGCATCGTAGCAAAAATTGCTGGAGTTCACCCTCAAACCCTTAGATTCTACGAAAGTGAGGGACTAATAAAACCCTCGCGAACGGAGGGAAAAACTCGCCTTTACTCTGAAAGAGACTTAATTAGAATTAAACGGATTGTCTCTCTCACCAGAGAGAGGGGAGTTAACGTAGCTGGAACGAGCATAATCCTGAAGATGGAAGACGACATTGAACGCCTTTTTGAAGCTCTGGCCGAAAAACTTGACCAGGAAGCCAGAGCTGTGCTTGTGGAGCTCCTCTCAGAGCTCCAGTTTGACGAACTTAACCGAGAAAAACTCATACAGATACTAAACAGATAAGAGGAGGAGAGAGATGAACATCTGGGACGTTTTAAGCGGCAGAGCAAAAGATGCAATTCTGCTTTCTCAGGAAATTGCAAGACAGCTTGGTGAAAGGTATGTAGATACAGAACATCTGCTCCTTGCAATGGTGGAACTTCCCGGTTCACCAATTCTTGACATTTTTACACTTGCAGGTTACGACCCTGTTAGAGCCAAGAAGTTCATAAGGGAGCAGGTTGATAGATTAGGACGTTTAGGACTTCCAAGCGGAAGTTACACTGGTTACGAAGAGATATACATCACTCCAACTTTAAAGAAAGTCTTTGACGCTGCCTTAGACATAGCCCGTCAGATGAAAGCCCGCAGCGTAGATCTTGAGCACCTGTTCCTTGCCTTCTACGAAGTTCCTGAAGGAATGGCCTACAGAATACTCCTTAAGCTCGGCCTTGAAAAAGACGAAGCCCTTAAAGCTGTTAAGAAATACAGGGAAGGCAGGACTAAAGTTTCCCGTGAGATTGGTGCTAAAGCTGGAAAAGGTGGCAGGCAACTTCCTGAAGTTCTCAGGAAGTTCGGTATTGACCTTACAGGCCTTGCTGAAGAAGGCAAGCTTGATCCTGTTATTGACCGTGAAACCGAGATTAAGAGGGTTATTCAGATACTCTCCCGTAGAACTAAGAACAACCCCGTTTTGGTTGGACCTGCAGGTGTAGGTAAAACTGCCATCGTTGAAGGTGTTGCTCAGAAGATTGCAAACGGTGAAGTTCCAGACAACCTTAAGGATAAGAGGATTGTTGCCTTAGACATGGCAGCCCTTGTTGCTGGAACTAAATACCGTGGTGAATTTGAGGAGAGGCTCAAACAGGTTCTTGACGCAGTTAAAGAGGAAGGAAACATCATCCTCTTTATTGATGAACTCCACACCGTTGTTGGTGCCGGTGCCGCTGAAGGCTCAATGGACGCTGCAAACATAATGAAGCCTGCCCTTGCCCGTGGAGAGATAAGAGTTATCGGTGCTACAACTGTTGACGAGTTCAGGAAGTACATTGAGAAAGACCCGGCACTTGAAAGGCGTTTCGCTCCCGTATGGGTTGACGAGCCAGACATAGAAACTGCTATTCTCATGCTCAAGGGTTTAAGGCCAAAACTTGAAGAGCACCATGGCGTTAAAATCACAGACGACGCCATTGAAGCTGCCGTTAAGCTCTCCAAGAAGTACATTCAAGGAAGATACCTGCCGGACAAGGCTATTGACGTTCTTGACGAAGCTTGTGCCCGCAAGAAAATAGAGGCTACTTACAGCTCACCAGAACTCTCTGAACTTAAAGAGAAGCTCCACTCCTTAAGGGCAGAACTTGACGAGGCTGTTAAGAACGAAGAGTTTGACAGGGCAGCCAAGCTCAAGAAGGAGATTAAAGAGATTGAGGAGAGGATAAAAGAACTTGAGGAGAAGATGGAGAAGGCCAAAGAGCAGGGCGAGGAGAAACCTGTTGTTACGGCCGAAGACGTTGCAGAGGTTATTTCTGAAATGACAGGTATTCCTGCTTCCAAGCTCCAGGAGGAGGAGATTCAGAAACTCCTCAGGATGGAAGAGGAGCTCCACAAGAGGGTTATCGGTCAGGAGAGAGCCATCAAGGCCATCTCCGAAGCCATCAGACGTGCAAGAGCAGGCCTTCAGCCCCCCAACAGGCCCCTCGGTAGTTTTCTCTTCTTAGGACCTACAGGTGTAGGTAAAACAGAACTCGCTAAGACCCTTGCTGAATACCTGTTCGGTGATGAGAGTGCCATTATCAGACTTGACATGTCTGAGTACATGGAGAAGCATGCCGTTTCCAAGCTTATCGGTGCACCTCCAGGATACGTAGGTTACGAGGAAGGCGGCCAGCTTACAGAAGCTGTTAGAAGGAAGCCTTACAGTGTAATCTTACTGGATGAGATAGAGAAAGCTCACCCAGACGTCTTCAACATCCTGCTTCAAATACTTGATGATGGAAGACTTACAGATGCTAAAGGTAGAACTGTAGACTTCAGTAACACTGTAATAATCATGACCAGCAACGTGGGTTCTGAATACCTGATGCACCTTTCCAAAGAGGAGTTTGAGAAGAACTACGACAAGATTAAAGAGCAAATAATGAACGAGCTTAAAAAACGCTTCAGGCCTGAGTTCCTTAACAGGATAGATGAGATAATCATCTTCCATCCTCTCAGTGAGGAAGAGATTAAGAAGATTGTTGATCTTCTTATCTCCAAGCTCAATAAACGCCTTGAGGAAAGGGGTATTAAAGTTAAGCTTACAGATGCTGCCAAGAGCGAGCTTGCTAAGAGAGGATATGTTCCAGAGTTTGGAGCAAGGCCTCTCAGGAGAACAATTCAGAGGGAGATAGAGACTCCTCTCTCTGTGAAGATACTTGAAGGTTCTGTCAAAGAAGGAGATACAGTAGTTGTTGACTACGACAAAGAGAAGGGAGAGTTTACGTTTAACGTTGAGAAGGAGGAGCTCCCACCCAAACAGGCAGAGATAAAGACTGCTGAGGAGTCTGAAAAGAAGGAAGAGGATAACAAGGAAGACAACAAGTAACCTGCCTTATGAAATAAACCGTTTACCCCCCGCAGAAGCGGGGGTTTTTTATTTCCTCAGTTGTTAGCATAACCTAACTCTGCGGCGAGCTACAAATTTGAAGAAAGTTGCTTAAAACCTTGCAACTCAAATAATTTCTCAAAATTTGTTAGATTTTCATAAAAAACTCATAGACGATTTGCTGCACTTGACCGTCCCTCCACCATTCTATATACTTGGAGTTAGGCACTGTAGCTCTTTGACTATTAGAATAAGCTAAATCGGGCGTTTTATCTGAACTAGTGGGATTTAAACGCTGTTCAAAGCACTCAAGAAACGATGAGCGAACACGGTTTTATCTGAACTAGTGGGATTTAAACGATGAAGTTACTACTTTAGATATGATTTACAACTGGTTTTATCTGAACTAGTGGGATTTAAACTAATGATTATATAATTTTGCATATCTTTGATAATGATGTTTTATCTGAACTAGTGGGATTTAAACATGATTTTCTCAAAAGCTGTGCAGGACTATAAAGTGGTTTTATCTGAACTAGTGGGACTAGTGGGATTTAAACTAGATTTTGAGCAGTTGAGAACTCTGGCTACTTCTGTAGTTTTATCTGAACTAGGCAAAACTTTTTATGTCTTTTCAGAAGCCTTTTATCTGTATTAGTTAATAGAATTTAAATTTTGTTATTGTGCCAATGGAATTTCTTTGACTACGTTTCACCTGAACTGGTAGTATCTAAACGGTTGCGTAGACTAAAAAAGCCCGCAAGATGCGGGCTATCTAAAATATCATTAGTATGAATTTTATTGAAGTGCAGCTTTAGCTTTTTCAACTATTACCTTGAAAGCCTCTGGGTCTCTTACAGCAATGTCTGCGAGAACTTTCCTGTCAAGTTCAATTCCAGCCTTCTTAAGGCCGTTGATAAACCTGCTGTAGTTGATACCAAAAGGCCTAACAGCTGCGTTAATACGGGCAATCCAGAGCCTCCTGAAATCCCTCTTCTTCGTCCTTCTGTGCTGGTAGGCGTAAAAGAGGGACTTCATTACGGCAATTTTCATTGTCCTGTAGAGCCTTGAACGGCCGCCGAAGTAACCTTTTGTCAGTTTCTTCAGCTTCTTCCTTCTTTTTCTCCTCGGGCTGTACTTTACTCTCATTTCACTCCTCCTTTAGTGAGCTGCAGGCGCCCTTTCAGGGTCTTTCTGCCTGCGCAGCATCTGGATTACATGTAGATAATTAGCTGTTTGTAGTTTGCAGCCTGGGCTCCTTCAAGGTATTTAGCCTTCCTGAGCCTTCTCTTCCTCTTACGGCTCTTCTTTGTAAGGATGTGGCTCTTTCCGGGAGACCAGTGCTTGATCTTACCTGTAGCCGTTACTTTCACCCTCTTGGCTGCAGACCTGCGGGTTTTTATCTTTGGCATCCTCAAGCCTCCTAAAGTTTTTAAACAGGCTGGAATTATAGGCCTATTTCTTCTTCGGAGCAAGTATCATTATCATGTCTCTGCCCTCTTTCTTGGGCTTCTTCTCTATTTCTGCAATATCTTTAACAGCCTCGTAAATTTTCATTAGCTGTGCTTCACCTATATCAACGTGTGCCTGTTCCCTTCCTCTAAACATAACAACAGCCTTAACCTTGTTCCCTTTCTCAAGGAACTTTCTGGCCTGCTTAATCCTAACCTGCATGTCGTGTTCATCTGTCCTTGGGCGAACTTTAACAGTTTTAACCTCAACGGTTTTCTGCTTCTTCTTGGCCTCGTGCATCTTCTTCTGCATCTGGTACTTATACTTGCCGTAGTCCATTATCCGGCAGACAGGCGGATTGGCATTAGGAGAAACCTCTACAAGATCCAGGCCTTTCTCTCTTGCAATGTTGAGGGCTTCTCTGGTTGACATTACCCCCAGCTTTGTTCCGTCTTCATCAATTACGAGAACTTCTCTTGCCCTTATTCTCTCGTTTACCCTTGTTTCGTTAAGCTTCTTACTGATGGCTAACCTCCTCCTCAATCGGTTTAAAGTTTTTCTCTAATTTCAGTCAGGATTTTATCTAAAAATTGGGAAACTTCCATAGCTCCAAGGTCTCCTTCCCGCTTAGAGCGAACAGAGACCGTTCCACTCTCCTGCTCTTTCTGACCAACTATGAGCATGTAGGGTATTTTCATCGTTTCAGCCTTACGTATTTTGTAGCCAACTTTAGCGCTTTCATCGTCTAACTTAACCCTTATTCCGGTCTCTTTAAGTTTCCTGTAAACTTCGTCGGCATAGTCTAAGAATTTGTCGCTTACGGGAATTATTACAACCTGCGTTGGAGCAAGCCAGGTTGGAAAGAGGCCTGCGTAGTGCTCTATGAGAAGGCCGATAAACCTCTCTATGCTTCCCATTATGGCCCTGTGAACCATAACAGGGCGCTTTTTCTGGCCGTCTCTGTCTACATAAGTAAGGTCAAACCGCTCTGGAAGGTTGAAGTCAACCTGAATCGTTGGGCCGTCCCACTTACGGCCAATGGCGTCTAAAACGGCTATGTCAATCTTAGGGCCGTAGAAGGCTCCGTCTCCCTCAACTATGTTGTAGTCAAATCCTCTTTCTGTAAGGGCATCTATTAGAGCCTGCGTTGCGTGTTCCCAGGCCTCATCACTTCCGATATATTTTTCCGGTTTCGTTCCAATGTTTATCACGTAGTCAAGTTTGAATGTTGAAAGGAGCTCCATCACGTAGTCAAGAACTCCCTGAATCTCCTCTTTAAGCTGGTCGGGGCGGCAGAAGATGTGGCCGTCGTCTTGAGTGAAACCGCGAACCCTTAAAAGACCGTGTAGGGAACCGCTCTTTTCATACCTGTAAACGGTTCCAAACTCAAAGAACCTTAAGGGTAAATCCCTGTAACTCCTCACCTGAGATTTGTATATGAGTATGTGGCCGGGGCAGTTCATCGGCTTAACGGCATACCAGTGTGCTTCCTCTATCTCTTCACAGGTTAAAGGGACCTCGTCGTTTCCTAACCTCTCTTCTTCGTCGTGTTCAACAACAGGAACGAAGAACATGTTTTCCCTGTAGAAGTTGTAGTGGCCGGAAGTCTTCCAAAGGTCTGCCTTCATTATGTGAGGCGTGTATATCCTCTGGTATCCCCTCTTCCTGTGCTCCTCCTCAGCCCACTTCTCTATCTCCTGCCGGATGATTGCTCCGTTCGGGTGCCAGAAGACAAGGCCGGGACCCGCCTCCTCGTATATGGAGAAGAGGTCAAGCTGTTTCCCGAGAACTCTGTGGTCTCTCTTCTTAGCCTCTTCAAGCCTGTGGAGATACTCGTCAAGGTCTTTCTTCTTCCAGAAGGCGGTTCCGTAAATCCTCTGGAGCATCTTGTTCCTTGAATCTCCTCTCCAGTAGGCACCGGCAACAGATAAGAGCTTAAAGGCCTTAACCATTCCGGAGTGCTCCACGTGGGGCCCCTTACAGAGGTCAAAGAAGTCCTCTCCCAACCAGTAAATTGTTATTTGCTCGTTTTCCGGAATTGACTCAAGGAGCTCTATCTTATACGGGTCATCCTTGAAGAGCTCTCTCGCCTCTTCCCTCGTTACTTCTTGTCTTTTAAATGGCTCTTTGGCTTTAACGATTCTCTCCATCTCCTTCTCAATTTTCGGCAGGTCTTCTTCTGAGATGGAGACTGGGAGATCAAAATCGTAGTAGAAACCTTCTTCTGTTGCAGGTCCTATTCCAAGCTTTACCTTGTCTTTCCCGTAGATGTTCTTAACGGCCTTTGCAAGGATGTGGGCAGCGCTGTGCCTGAGTATTTCAAGGGATTCTGGGTCTTTCGGGGTAACTATCTTTATCCTCCCGCTCTCCCTTATGGGAGTGTGGACGTCTATCAGCTCTCCGTTGAAGAGAGCTCCAACGGCGTTTTTCTCTAAACTCTTTGAAATCCTTGATGCTATCTCCTTTACATTTGTTTCCCTTTCAAACTCTAGCCTGCTTCCGTCGGGAAGTTCTATGACAACCATTTACAACCTCTCCACACCTTAATTTCTGCCGTATTCTACTACTTTTTCTTCTGCTGAAGACCGTTCTTAAACACAAAATTCTGGTTTATATCTTTTGACTCTATGCATCCGCTGTTATCAATGAAATACAACTTTTTATCCGGAGCTACTCTTTCATAAAGAAGAACTCTCTCTGCAATATCCCTGAATATTGGAACGGCAATCTTGCTTGCCCAGAGCATGTTCTTTGGAACTTTCGGCTCAACAACACTAACAACCAGAACGTACTTTGGGTTTGTCATTGGAAAGGCTCCAGCAAAAGTAGCGTTTATCTTCGTTTTATCGTAGCCGTGAATCTTTGGGTTGTACCTGAGAGCTGTTCCCGTCTTTCCACCTACGTAGAAGTTCACAAATTTCGTTGCAGTTCCCGTTCCTCCCTCAACAACCATTGTGAGAACTCTCCTCATCTCTTTGGAAACCTTTTCAGAAAGGACCTTTCTCTCTGCAACGGGCTTAAACTCTTTAATTACTCTTCCTTTATCGTCCAAAACAGCCTTTAAAAAAGTTGGTTTGTAGTAAATTCCACCGTTTACAAGGGCAGAGTAGGCAGCTGCAAGCTGAAGTGTTGTAACCGATATGTTGTGGCCAAAGGCGAGAGTAGCAAAGTCAACATCTCTCCACTTCTTCCAGTTTCTCAGGATTCCAGGGCTCTCTCCGGGGAGCTCCACCCCTGTTTTTTTCCCAAAACCGAAAGCCCTATAATACTTGTAGAGCTTTTCCTTTCCAAGAAGCTGGGCCACCTGGATGATTCCAACGTTGTCCGAATACTGGATAATCTCCCAGGCCCTGAGTTTAACGTTCCTTCCGTGGAACTCATTTTTAAAGACTTTATCCCCCACTTTATAGCGGGCAGGACAGTAGAAAATTGTGTTTGGAGTTATCAGTCCCTCGTTAAGGGCGGCAGCAAGAACCAGAGGCTTCATGACAGAACCGGGCTCGTAGGGTGTAACGGCATAACGAGGAGTTAAAGGACCACCCTTTTTCGGATCCTCATAGTTAAAGAAAGGCCAGGAAGCAGCTGCAAGTATCTCTCCTGTGTTCGGATCCATAAGAACAGCGTTTATAAAGAGAGGATGCCACTTCTCTCCGTACTCAGATATAACCTTCTCAACTATATACTGAAGGTTCCCGTCTATTGTCAGTTCAACGTTATTACCCTTCTCTTTCGTAATGAAAACTGTTGCATCTGTTCCAAGGTAAACCCTCCCTCTGGCGTCTTTGCTACCAGAGAGCTCCAGAATCTTACCGGTTATCAAGTTCCTCTTTTCCAGGAACCTCTCAAGACCGGTAAGCCCTTCTCCAAAGGGACTGGTTATACCGACAACCGTTGAACCTATCTCATAGGGATAAACTCTTTTGTACTCAGTTGTAAAACCTAAAAGATCTGGATACTCTTTACGGAACCTGTTTTCACCAGATAGGGTATAGTAGATCCTCAAAGCTACCCTCACAGCCCGTGCACTCTCTTCTACACTTAAAGGAAGCCTCTTTTTCAACCAAACAAAGGGAATCTTTATCACTCTACCGTTTTTCTTAAGAACTGTAAACTTCTTCTTATAGGCGCTTTCAAGATCTTTTTCGGTAATTTCTGAAAAAGGAGAGAGGAGCTCCCTCAACCTCTCAAAAGGAATCTTCTTCTGAGCCGAATACTGGTTCAGTACAGAGTCTTTCCTGAGAATTATCTCTTTCAAAAGATTCCAATCTTTTACCTCGGAAGGCCTTATGTAAAAAGAGATAACTTTTTCACTAACTGCAAGAACTGTCCCGTTTCTATCCAGAATAGAACCACGGGGCGGGGCGAGTTTTATAACACCATAGAACTGGTTTTTAACTTTCTCTATCCAATAATTTCCTTTAAAGTAGGATAAATCAAGAATTCTGTATCCATAAATAAGAACTAACAAAATAGACATTAAGAAGAAAAGATTTAAGCGCTCGTCTTTAAAGGGTTTTATAAATTTATAAAACTTCTGTATAAAATTTCTAAGAACGAAAAGAGCTCTCATTTAAGGTACTTAACCTCATTCTCGTGGAGGATTTTCAAATCTTTAGTTTTCTTATCCACCAATTTTGGACGAACATCTTTGTAGAATTTCACAAGTAATCTATTATTTTCATCCTTAAAACCCTTTATTTCAGAAATAAGCCTTGAAATAACTGCCTTTTCCTTTGTACATTTTGAACGAACATCAATTATCTTCACGATAAAAACAGTGAAAACCGATATAGATACAACATAAGCCATTAAGCAAAAACCACTAAGAAGACTTCTCATAACTCTCTTACACTACTATATTATTTCTCAACAAAAGGCGCCTGTAGCTCAGCTGGATAGAGCCCAGGACTCCGGATCCTGGTGTCGCGGGTTCGAGTCCCGCCAGGCGCACCACTACTCCTTCTTTGCCTGTTCAACTATTCTCTCTGGAACTTCTATAGGGTAGTCTCCGTTGAAGCAGGCCGTACAGTAGCCCATTCCATCTCCACCGGCCGCGTTTATCATTCCCTCAAGGGAAAGGTATCCCAAAGAGTCGGCCTCAATATATCTGCAAATTTCCTCAACTGAATGGCTTGAGGCTATAAGCTGGTCCCTGGTTGGCGTATCTATTCCGAAGTAGCAAGGCCACCTGGTTGGCGGAGAGCTTATCCTCATGTGAACCTCTTTTGCCCCAGCCTCTCTAAGCATTCTTACTATCTTACGGCTGGTAGTTCCACGAACGATGGAGTCGTCTATAACGACAACCTTTTTTCCTTTAAGGAGCTCCGGCACCGGGTTGAGTTTCACCTTAACTCCAATATCTCTCATTTTCTGCTGGGGTTTTATGAAAGTCCTTCCAACGTAGTGGTTCCTGATAAGTCCCATCTCAAAGGGAATCCCGCTCTCCTGAGAGTACCCCAGAGCCGGAACAACGCCTGAATCTGGAACGGGAATGACTATATCTGCCTCAACGGGGTTTTCCCTTGCAAGGAGCCTTCCAAACTCCTTCCTTACCTCGTAAACGCTCTTTCCGAAAATCTTACTGTCGGGACGGGCAAAGTAGACAAACTCAAAGATGCACTGGGAACGTCTTGCACCTTCGCTTCCTGGTATTCTGTAGCTTTTCATCTGGCCGTTTTCTATAAGAATTACCTCTCCCGGTTCAACATCTCTTATGTAACGGGCTCCTATAAGGTCAAAGGCACAGGTTTCTGAAGCAAAAACAGGGCTTCCGTCAAGCTCCCCCATACATAAAGGTCTGAATCCCCACAGGTCTCTAATGGCAATGAGCTTTTTGTTTGTCATAACTAAAAGAGAGTAGGCGCCTTTCAGCTTTGAAAGGGCGTCCATGAGCCTCTCTAAAAATTTCTTCTTTTTAGACTTAACTATCAGGTGGACGATTACTTCTGAATCTGAAGTCCCTCTGAAGATTGAACCTTCTTCCTCTAACTGTTCGCGGAGCTCTAAGGCGTTAACAAGGTTTCCATTGTGTGCTATTGCCATTTGACCGTGTTTGTAGGAAACAACTATCGGCTGGATGTTATCGGGAGAGTCTGAAGCACCAGAAGTTGAATATCTGTTATGTCCAACTGCAACGTGGCCCGTAAGTTTTTTCAAACTTTCATCTGTAAAAACCGAGGAGACAAGACCAAAGTCTCTGTAGTAGGTTATCCTCTCACCGTTTGTTACGGCAATCCCGGCACTCTCCTGTCCTCTGTGTTGAAGGGCGTAAAGGCCTAAATAGGTGTAGTAAGCAGCGTTGGGGTTGTTGTATATGCCAAAGATTCCGCAGAACTCCTTCATATCTCCTCTCTCTAAAGGTTGTGGAGCAAACTATTATACACCTATCAATAGCTTATAATTAGGGAAACATTACTTGGAGGAAAAATGGAGAAAAGAGAAAAACTCTACGAAGGAAAGGCAAAAATCGTATACGCCACAGATAGCGATAACCTTGTAATAACCTACTTCAAAGACGATACAACCGCCTTTGACGGAACCAAAAAAGAGGTTCTTGAGGATAAGGGAGTCATAAACTGCGCAATAACAACGGCAATCTTTGAATACCTTGAAAAACATGGAATTAAAACTCACTTAGTTGAGAGGCTCTCTCCCAGGGAGCTCCTTGTCAAAAAGTGCGAGATTATCCCCGTTGAGGTTGTCGTAAGGAACATCGCCGCAGGGAGCTTCTCAAAAAGATACGGAGTTCCAGAGGGAACATCTTTAAAAGAGCCTTTAGTTGAGTATTTCTACAAGAGCGACGAGCTCCACGACCCTATGGTCTGCCCCAACCACGTCTACCTCTTCGGCTGGGCAACGAGGGAAGAGCTGGGCTACATGACAAAAACTGCCCTTAAGGTAAACGAGCTTTTAAAGAAGTTCTTTGACGAGATAGATATTGAACTCGTTGACTTTAAATTAGAATTTGGAAGGCACAACGGAGAGATACTCCTTGCAGACGAGATAACTCCAGATTCCTGCAGGCTCTGGGATAAGTCCTCCGGAGAAGTCCTTGATAAGGACAGGTTCAGGAAAGACATGGGTAAAGTTGTTGAGAGCTACAGGGAAGTTTACAGGAGAATCATGGAAAAATACGGGAAAGTGGAGGAGTAGGAGTGGAGAGGGAGCTCCTTATAAGCAACGTTGACAAAGAGATGAAGATTGCCTTTGAGAAGTACGAAGAGCCAAAGGATATAAAGAAAGTTCTCTCCGGAATGAGGCCAACGGGAAAGCTCCACCTTGGAAACTACTTCGGAGCTCTCAAAACCTGGCTGAAACTCCAGGATAAAGCTGAAAGCTTCTTCTTCATAGCCGATTGGCACGCAATAACCACCTCTTACCACGACACGAGCAAACTATCCGAGAACACCGTTGAGATGATGGCCGACTGGCTGGCCTCAGGCCTAAACCCTGAAAAGAGCACCCTCTTCGTTCAGTCGTGGGTGAAGGAACACGCGGAGCTCCACCTCCTCCTCTCAATGGTTACACCCGTTCGGTGGCTTGAGAGGAACCCAACCTACAAAGAGATGATGGAGAACCTTAAAGACAGAGAGCTTGCAACATACGGTTTCTTAGGCTACCCGGTCCTCCAGACTGCAGACATAGTCCTCTACAAGGCAGACACGGTTCCAGTTGGAATAGACCAGCTTCCCCACTTAGAGCTCTCCCGTGAGATAACGAGGCGCTTTAACAGATTCTTCGGCAATATTTTCCCGGAGCCAAGGCCATACCTCTCAGAGGCTCCAAAGCTTCCAGGCTTAGACGGAAGGAAGATGAGCAAATCTTACGGGAACTGCATCTACCTCTCAGACACAGAAGAGGAAGTAAACAAAAAGGTGATGTCTATGGTTACAGACCCGGCAAGGGTAAGGAAAACAGACCCCGGCCACCCTGAAGTCTGCTCGGTCTTCTCATACCACAAAATCTTCACACCGGCAGAGAGGGTTAAAGAGATAGAGGAATCCTGCAGGAAGGGAGAGATTGGCTGCGTTCAGTGTAAGAGGGAGCTCGCAAAGAACCTAAACCAGTTCTTAGAGCCCATAAGGAGTAAAAGGGCGGAGCTCCTCTCAAAGAGAGATGACCTCATAGACATCTTCAGAGAGGGCTCTAAAAGAGCAAAAGAGATAGCCTCTCAAACGATGGAAGAGGTTAGAAAGGCAATGAACTTCCTCACGGAGTAGGAATTGAACTCTAAAAAGAAAATCAGAGCCCAGATAGGGATTCTCATCTTCCTTATCGGGCTCCTCATCTTCTACGTTCTCCACAGGAACGTCTGATGGAAAGGATTACCCTTGAAGACATCCGGTTTATGAACCTTGCAATAAGGGAAGCCTACAAATCAAAGGGAAAAACACTTCCAAACCCTGCAGTTGGAGCAGTAGTAGTAAAAAACGGAAAAGTTATCGCTACAGGCTACCACGAAAGGGCGGGACTTCCCCACGCAGAGGCCGTTGCACTCACAAAGGCAGGAGAAAAGGCAAAGGGAGCAACCCTCTACGTAACCTTAGAGCCCTGCAACCACTACGGGAGAACCCCACCCTGCACAGAGAAAATAATAAAGGCCGGAATAAAAGAGGTCGTAATCGGTGTAAGAGATCCAAACCCAGTTGCAGCCGGAGGAGTTGAGAGGTTAAGGTCTGCCGGAATAAAAGTAAAAACCGGAGTTTTAAAGAAGAGGTGTTTTGAGCTGATAGAGGATTTCGTTGTAAATACGCTGAAAAAGAGAGCTTTTCTGAACTTAAAACTTGCCCTCACTTTAGACGGGAAAATTGCAGACAGGCATGGAAACTCAAAGTGGATAACGGGAGAGGCCTCAAGGAGGTTCGTCCAGAAACTGAGGAGCTGGCACAACGCCGTAATGGTTGGAATAGGAACAGTCTTAAAGGACAACCCTAAGCTAACCGTTAGAGAATTTCCCGTTGAGAAGCAACCCTTTGCAGTGGTTGTTGACAGACAACTGAAAATCCCGACAAACTGCTACCTTGTGAAAGAGCGAGCAAAAGAGCTGATAGTTATCACAGCTCAGGAATCACTCTTTTCCTACAAGGCCGGAATCCTGAAAGACCTTGGGGTGAAGCTCCTACCCGTCTTTGACCTTGGCGGAAAGTTAGATCTGAAAGAGGCTCTAACCGCCTTAAAAGAGGAGTTTGGCATCTACTCCGTTCTCTGCGAAGGGGGAGCTCTCCTCTCCTGGTCTCTTCTTTCTGAGAACCTTGTTGACAAACTGACACTCTTCTACGCTCCAAAAATCCTTGGAGAGGACGGAATTTCTGCTTTCAGAGGTTCTTTCGGTTCAATAGATAAAGCGTTTAAACTTGAAACTCTCAGAGAACTTAAATTTAGAGAAGATACTTACCTATCCCTTCACTCAAGGGAGCTCCTCGAGATAGGAAGAAAGATTTAAAACAGGGAGGCAGTTTGACTGCAGCAGTTAACGACCTGACCTTTTTCACAAACGAGAAAGGCAGAAAGCTGATAGACCGCTTCAAAACCCTCTTCAGGGATACAAAAGAGTTAAACATAATAGTCGGTTACTTCTACCTTTCCGGTATATACCAACTCTACGAAGAGCTTGAAAAGGTAGATAAGATAAGAATTATCGTTGGAATGGAAGTTGAGAGGAGAGTTTACGAGCTCTTAGACAGAGCCAAAAACCTCAAAGAGGCTAAAGAGGAGTATTTAGAGGAAGTAGTAAGGGAGCTCTCCAGCGGAAGCTACGAAGACTCTGAAGAAAGAGAAAGAGCAATCAGGAAGTTTTTAGAGTGGGTTCAGAGCGGCAAAGTTGAGATTAAGTACTACCCCCACTCTCCTCTCCACGCAAAGCTCTACATCTTTAGGAGCAAGAGCGGAATAGACGTTGGAAGGGTGATAACAGGCTCCTCCAACTTTACAATTTCAGGACTTAAGGAAAATTTAGAGTTCAACGTAGAGCTTAAAAACAGAGCCGACGTTGAGTTTGCTATTGAAAGGTTTGAAGCCCTCTGGAATGAGTCTGTAGAGATATCGGAAGACGTTGTTAAAACTGTTAAGGAGAGAACGTGGCTTAACGATACTCTTTCTCCTTACGAGCTCTACTTAAAGTTTCTCTACGAGTTCCTCTCCGACCAGATTGATTACGATAAAGAAGAGGATTTCATCTTTCTGCCTCCAGGATTTAAAAAACTGAAGTATCAGCTTGAAGCCGTTGCAGACGCTGAATCGAAACTGAGAAGACATAACGGCGTTTTCCTTTCAGACGTTGTTGGACTCGGAAAGACCTTTATTGCTGCAATGCTCTGCTCAAAACTCAGGAAAAAGGTTTTAGTCTTTGCTCCTCCCCACCTTACAGACTACTGGGAGGATATCCTGAGAGAGTTCAGAGTTCCTGCAAAAGTCGTCTCATCAGGAATCCTCAGCAGGAAAGAGAAAAGCGAGCTTTCAGAGTTTAAAAACTATCCGGTTGTTGTTGTAGACGAAGCCCACAGGTTCAGGAACGATTGGACAAAAGCTTACATTAATCTCCACTCAATATGTCAGGGTAAGAAAGTAATCCTGATAACGGCCACTCCCTACAACAACAGGCCCTCAGACATAAAGAACCAGCTTCTCCTCTTTCAGAACAGGTACAGATCAACAATACCCGGCGTTACAAACCTTGAGGAATTCTTCAAAAATCTTGAAAACAGGATAAAAAAAGTAGACAGGAGGAAAAATCCACACAAGTACAGGGAAGTTTTAAAGGATTGTGGAAAAGAGATAAGGGACAAAATACTCAAATACGTAATGGTGAGGAGAACAAGAGGAGAGGTTGAGAAGTTCTACGGAGAAGACCTGAAAACCCAAGGAGTCTCTTTTCCCAAAGTAAAGTCTCCTAAAAGGGTATACTATAAGCTAGATAGTAAGTTAGACAATCTCTACGACAGAACAATAAAAGCAATTGGCAACCTTTCTTACGCAAGGTATACACCCTCTTTCTACCTAAAGGAGAAATTAAAGGAGAACGACCCAGAATTTCTATCACAAAAAAACCTTGCCGGCCTTATGAAAACGCTCCTCTTAAAGAGGCTTGAGAGCAGTTTTGAAGCGTTCAGGAAAAGCCTTGAGAGGTTCTTAGACTCCCACGAAAAGTTCTTAAGTATATTTGAGGAGAGGAGAGAGGTTTACGTCAGTAAAGAGGTGGACGTTTACGAGCTCCTTGAGGAGGACTCAATTGATGAACTGATGGAGCTTGTAGAGAGTGGAAAGGTAAAGAGGTATAAACGGGAAGAACTTTCTCCGAACTTCTACAAAAACCTTAAAGAGGATACAGAAACTATAAGAGTCCTTAAAGAGGAGTGGGAAAAGGTTAAAGAAGACCCAAAGCTTAACAGGTTCTTGGAGTTCCTAACGGGAAAAGACCCCGTTCTATCTAAAGCCAAAAAGATTCTGATATTTACTGAATCCTCTGAAACTGCCGAATACCTTGGAAAGGAGCTCCGCAACGTTTTTGGAAACTCTGTTTTGGTTTACTCTTCAAAATCGGGAGCTCCCGTAAGGAAGAAAATCATTGCAAACTTTGACCCCAACGCACCTGTTATGGAAGACGATATAAGAGTATTGATAACAACAGACGTCCTTGCAGAGGGTATAAACCTCCACAGGGCCAACGTTATAGTTAACTACGACATCCCCTGGAATCCAACGAGAGTTCTACAGAGGGTCGGAAGGATTAACAGAGTAGGAACAGAGTTTAAGGAGATACACATCTACAACTTTTTCCCCGTAGGAGTAGCCGAAAGAGAGTTAGGACTTGAGGCAGCTGCAGTTGCAAAGCTCCAGGCCTTTCACCAGGCACTTGGAGAGGACGCAAAATACCTAACTGAAGAAGAAGAGGTTGACGCCCACGGTCTCTTTAACAGGATAAACAACCCTAAAGAGGAGGAAGAGGAGGGCTCAATCCTCAAGTACGTAGAGGAGCTGAGAAGAATAAAGAAAGAGGAACCTGAGCTCTTTGAGAAAATCAAAAAACTTCCAAAAAAAGCCCGCTCAGGAAGGGAGTTTAAAAGAGAATTCCTCATAACTCTCTTTAAAAAAGGCGAACTTAAAAAAATCTTTATTTCCTACGGGGATGAACCTGCTAAAGAAATTGACTTCTTAAGTGCAGTGGAGCTCCTTGAAACCGATAGGAACGAGAAAAGAATAAAAGTTCCGGTCGATAGGTTCTACGAGCTGTACTATAAGAACAGGAGAGCCTTTGAGGGAGCTCTCCAGAGGCAGAAAGCCGAAGAGGCATCACGAAAAACCCTATCAAGGGATGAAAAAGCGCTACTTAAGGAGTTAAAAGCCTTAAAGAACACCATAAAGGACAGAGAGGAAAGGGAAGCGGTTGTAAACCTGATGGAACGGATAAACGAGGGAACTTTCCCCAGGAAAGTCCTCAAGACTTTATCTAAAAATGTTAAAAGTGCGAAAACTATAGAGGCCAAGCTTAAAGCCGTAAAAGAGTTTTTAGGGAATTTTGACTTAGAAAACTCTAAAAGTATGGAAGCGCCTGCTGAGGAAAGTTCTCACATAGAGGTTATCCTATCCCAGTATTTTGGATGAGAAATTACTGTTTAGCCGCAGTAGAGGATATATAATCAGATATATCAAACAGGAATTGACGGAGGACTTATGGCAACAACTAAAAAACTCATAAGCATGGACAGAGAGCTGGCAGAGGAGCTCTCCACACTTTCAAAGCTCCTTGGGATTTCCCAGAGTGAAATTGTAGAGAAAGCACTTGACTTCTACTTTGACTATTTAGACCTGAAAGTTGCAGAAAAGATAAGCCGAGAAGTAGAGGAGGGGAAAATGAAAGTCTATGACGCTGAAGAGGTCTTCAGGGAGCTTGGAATAGATGTATAAACTCCTCTTATCAGAAGTTGCAAGGAAGGATTTAGAAAAATTTGCACCTGATGAGAGGGTTTTCATTGCCGAAAAGTTAAAATATCTTTCAGAAAACTTTGAGCTTTTGAAGAAAACAAAGAAAGTAAGAAAACTTAAAGGAAGCGATAAGTTTTATAGATTTATTATAGCCAGAAAGATAAGAGCCATCTTTGAAATTAATGACAGACAGCTTGTAATTCTAATACTGAGAGTGGGGAAGAGAAAGAATGTCTACAGAGATTTTTAACGAGAGAATTAAAGAGCTAATAGAGAATTCTTTTGACAAAGAAAACTTTGAGTCATTCTTAAAAACTGTTTTTGAATCGGCAGACTTTACAAAAAACTTTGCAATCTCTATAGAAGAATACCCTGAAAGGTTTAGAGAAATAATTGAAAGTGCTGAAGTTCTTGGAATTTACAGAGACAGCGACCAGAACGGAATTCTTTTCATAACAGTTGAGCTCAAAAAAGAGTCAAGCCTTGAAAGGGCGAGGAAAACACAGAGAGATTTTGTAGCAAGAGTTTTAGACGAATACGGCTCAGATGCCGGGCTGGTTGCCTTTTACGTTCCTGAATCTGAAGTCTGGAAACTGTCACTTGTAGCAAAGAGCTACATCTACGATAGCGACGGCCTAAAGGAGCTCCTCTCCTCTCCAAAGCGATTTTCATTTCTGCTCGGAAAAGGAGAAGCCTCTAAAACAGTTCTTAACCAACTTTTCAGGCTCTACAACTCTAAAAATCCAACGTTCAAAGAGCTCCTTGAAATCTTCAGCGTTGAAAAACTTAATGAGGAGTTTTTCTCCCAGTACCTAAAACACTTCAGGAAACTCTGGGCAAAAATATACGAACAGATAAAGGGTAAAACTGAAAAGCCGGAGAGGAAATCAAAAGAGGCTGCCCATCAGCTCCTAAACAGGTTAACTTTTGTATACTTTATCCAGAAGAAAAAAGAGTGGTTCAAACCACTCGGCGATGAAACCTTGATTGACTTCTTAGTAAGGGAGTATAAAGATTTCGTTTCTGAAAACCCAGAAAAAGAGGGAACTTTTTATTCAGAGTGGCTGAAACCTCTCTTTTTCTCTGCATTTAGCGGTAAAAAGGGGGAAATAAACTCAAAGTACAGCTACCTACCACAGAGAGTAAGAGAAGTTTTACTTCAAGCTCCCTACCTCAACGGTGGCCTCTTTGAGGAAAACGAACTTGACGAGCTTGAGTTTGAAGTACCGGATGACTTTTTCCTGAAAGAAGACCCTTTCGGAAGAGAAAATGAGGGAGTTATTCCATTTCTTAACAGCTACAACTTTACAATCGTTGAGGATTTAGAAGACGACAGAGACGTTGCAGTTAACCCTGAATTCATAGGAACAGTTTATGAGAAGCTTGTTCATATAGATTCCTCAAGCGCCCTGAATAACCCTGAAAAGGAGATAGATGCAGAGGGAGTTCTTAAAGGTATCGTTTATACAAAAGAACCTGAAATCAGGTTTATGGTAACCCAATCTCTCCTCTACTATCTGCTTAAAAACACGGAGCTCCCCGAAGAGACCGTTTACAGTTTCATCTTTGACGAGGACTTTACACCTGAGAACAGGGAAACTTTTGAGGTCTTAGAGAGAGCTCTCAACAGTCTAAAAGTCCTTGACCCTGCCTGCGGTAGCGGAGCCTTTTTAGTAGGAATGGTAGACGCCATCTATAAACTCTACGAGAAGCTCTACCGTTTTGACCCGAAAGTCAGGAAGAGCAGCTACGCTCTGAGAAAACAGATAATAGAAAACAACATTTACGGCGTTGACGTAATGGAGTGGGCCGTTAGGATTGCAGAACTCCGCCTCTGGCTCTTCCTCTTGGTTGAAGCAGACCTTAAACCTCAGGAAGTTCTCATAAAACCTCTTTTGCCCAACCTCTCATTCAAAGTAAGGCCGGGAGATAGCCTTGTAGAGGAGTTTGGAGGGATAGATTTCTCAATCTTAAGGAGCAAAAGGAGGGAGCTCCGCTCATCCGTTCCACTATCGCCGGGAATAAAGAGGAAGATAACCCAACTGAAAGAGAAGAAGCTGAAGTATGCAAAGAACGAAAAGGGAGCTCCTAAAAAAGATGAAATTGAAAAAGAGGAGCTCAACCTGTTCAGAGAGATAGTAGAGGAAAAGATAAGAGAGCTTGAGAGGAAAATACTTACTGAAAAAGGAAAGAATTACCACTACGATAAAGACCTGTTTGGAAAAGAATCAAAAAGAGAAAAAGACCTATTTGAGAAAGAGAAGAAGAGGAAAATTAAAGAGTATGAAGAGGAGCTCAAAAGGTGGAAAAAGGTTAAAGAGGCCCTAAACAAAGGAAAAAGGCCTTTTATATACGACATTGACTTTGTTGAGGTCTTTTACGATAAAGACAAAAAGGGGTTTGACATCGTTATAGGAAATCCGCCTTACGTAAGGCAGGAGAAGATAGCCCCGCCGACGGAAAACGAGGAAGACTATAAAGATTCAGAGTGGAAAAAGCTCAAAAAAGAATACAAAGAGAAACTTCAGAAAATGGTTGTAAACCTCTACGGAGAGGAGTTCAAGCCCGACGGCAAGGCAGACCTCTACGTTTACTTCTACTTTAAAGCCCTGAGCCTACTAAACGATAAAGGAACCCTCTCCTTTATAACCTCAAACTCATGGCTTGACGTCGGCTTTGGAAAATCACTGCAGGAGTTCCTCTTAAGGAGAACAAAGATTCACTCAATAAACGACAACCAGAGCAAGAGGAGTTTCAAAGAGGCAGACGTTAACACCGTAATTGTCTTTACATCTGCTCCAACAGACAGGAAAAAAGAGAGAGAAAACCTTGAAAACACCGCAAAGTTCGTAATGTGGAAAATCCCCTTTGAGCAGGTTGTAAACGCCAATGAGTTTAAAAACCTTATCTGGTTTATAGAAAAGGCAGAGGCAAAGGTTGAGGACAAAGACCTTACAGAGCTTGCAGAGAACGTCATAAACACCGAAAACTTTAGAGTCTTCCCTGTGAAACAGAAAGACCTTTTAAGAGACGGAACGAGAGACGGCAAATACGAGGCCAACAAGTGGGGAGGGAAGTTTTTAAGAGCTCCCGACATCTTCTTTACAATCCTCAAAAAGGGAAAAGGGAAACTCGTAAGGCTTGGGGATATTGCTGAAGTTAAAAGAGGTTTTACAACCGGAGCCAACGAGTTCTTCTACGTTGAAGACGTAACCGACAGAATTGACAACACAGAACTTGAGAGAGTAGAAAATCTTAGAGGTTTTAAATCAATTGAAGAGACAAAAAAAGCAGGCCTTAGAGTTATAAAACCCAGCAAATGGGGGAAGAACGCAAGGGACTACAAACTCTTTTTAGTAGAAAAGGAGTTCCTAAAGCCCGTAATAAAAAGCCCCAGAGAACTTAAAACAATAATCGTTCGGGAAGAAGACCTGAAGTATAGAGTTTTCATGTGCAACAAGAACAGAAGTGAACTTTCGGGAACCTTTGCAATTGACTATATAAAATGGGGAGAAAAACAGGGGTTTCATAATAGGCCAACTTGTAAAACCCGAGAATTTTGGTATCAATTAAACGAAAAAAACAACATGAAATTTTTATGGTGGAAGAGTATTGGCGAAAGATACGCTTTCTTTTGGAATATCAACAATTATCCTACAGACCAGAGAAACTATTATATTGAGTTAACTAACACTCAGATTGCAGACCTTGATTTTGTCGTTTCTCTAAACGCTACACTTGATAGAATATTTATAGAAACTATGGCACGAGAAATGACAGGAGCTATAACAATAATTGAATTGCCTGTAGAAGATGTTAGAAACAAATTCACTTTTCTGGTAAAAGGAATTACAAAGAAACTTGATATTTTATATAGACCTATTTACTCCATCTTCACTGAGCTCGGCTTTGACCCGGATAAACCGATAAGAGAACAGGAACCGAATCCTCTCCCAGACAGGAAAGCCCTTGACGACATAGTTTTTGACTCCCTCGGCCTAACCGAAGAAGAAAGGAAAGAAGTTTACTACGCAGTTGCCGAACTCGTCCAAAACCGCCTCAAAAAAGCAAGGAACGTATAGCTCTTGAAAGACAAGATAGATTTGTTAATATTACATCAATTTATCAATCAAATCAGATTAGGATAGTTAAATTATGAAATTTAGGTTCACCAACTTCGGCCCTATTAAGGAAGCTGAGCTTGAGATAAAACCTTTTACGGTTGTTGCAGGAAAGAACGAAACTGGCAAATCCTTTATATTACGGGCTCTTTATGGAATTTTCTCAGCTTATCATAAGGTTGGAGATAAAAATCTTACTTATGGTAAGTTTACAGTTGGAGGCATATCATTAAAAAATGTAGAGCAAAAATTCAGATGGATATTTCAGCAGAATTTAGGAAATTTAGTTAACAAGTGCTCGGAGAAGAAAAGGGCTATTATAGAGGTAATATCTTCAAAAAGGAAGTGCTCAATCACTATTTTACCAACATTTAAAAGAAAAATAACCTACTCGGATGAGGAAATTTTACCAGATATAACCATAAGATTCTCAAATTTTATAGCGACACCAATAATTTTAGATATAGAAAAAGGAATTTCTCTTTACAGATCAATGTATCCTAATAATTATGGAATCCCTGACATTTACTGGGATATACTGCACGATATAAAAAATGTTGGAGTCGCTGATACAATAGAACTTGAAAATATATACGAAATGATAAAGAACCTAATAGGAGGAAGTTTTGAATATGACCAGAAAGAAGGACTTATTTTTCGCAAAGGCAAATACAAGTTTCACATAAATCTTGTTGCTTCAGGAATTAAACTCTTCGGTTTATTTCAGCTTCTAATAGAAAGAAACTTCATCTCACAAAACTCACTTCTTATCATTGAAGAACCTGAAGTTCATCTTCACCCTTCATTGAGATTTAAATTGATAGATATACTTAAAACTTTATCTGAAAATGGGGTTTATGTCATCTTTTCAAGCCATAGTCCAGAAATAATAAGAT